>NZ_CP018192.1:842500-1142500 GCF_001889525.1 Granulibacter bethesdensis | reverse complement strand
CCATGTGCACGGTGCCACGGATGTGACCATGACCGTACGCGAAACCCGGCATGGCCCAGTCATCAGTGATCTGGCTGGCCGGTCAGGTCCGGTCATGGCGTTATCCGCAACCGGATTGATGCTGGGGGACACTGCCTCTGCCGGGCTTGCCATGCTCAATAAAGCGCAAAGTGTGCAGGAAGCATCGCTGGCTGCGCCGCTGATCTCGAGCCCGGTACAGAACCTGCTGATTGCGGATCATGAAACGATCGGGGTCTTTACAACCGGTCGCTTGCCACTGCGCAGGCAGGGAGATGGCAGTTGGCCTGTCCCCGGTGCAGATGGCTCGCATGACTGGACCGGCACAGTCAGCGGAGATGCCCTGCCGCACAGCCTCGCACCCTCCTCCGGGCGGTTGGTCAACGCGAATGAACGGTTGAGAACCTCCGATCCGGTCGGCAATCAGGCTTTTATGGGCCACGACGGGTTGGGAGAATGGCGGGCCAATCGTATCCGGCAAATGCTGGATGGGGCGGGTAAGGCCAGTCTGGATGATTTTGTCACGATGCAGACCGATCGGCGCAGTCTGTTTGCGCAGGCGCTGTTACCTCGCCTGCGGCTTATCCGGGCCGAAGGCGAGGCACGGACAGCCCTGTCATTACTGGCGGGATGGGATGGCACCATGGCCGAGTCCAGCCCAGCACCACTGATTTTCAATGCCTGGATGGATCGTTTCCGCAGCACCATACTCGCAAAAGCCAATGTTCCGGTACCGAGTGCTGCCGTTCCGCCACTGGAATTCAGCGCGTGGCTGTTGTCGGATGCCGGCACCCACTGGTGCGACGGATCAGACTGCACCCAACAGCTCACCCGGACATTGGAGGAGACAGTGCAGCAGTTAAAAGCACTCTACGGCCCTCGCGCGGCAGAGTGGCAATGGGGGCTGGCTCATCAGGTCACATTCCGCCATCCCCTCCTGAGCCGCATTCCAATGCTGAAGCTGGCCGGGCAGGCCTCCGCTTCCGTCGGCGGTGATGACAGCACAGTCGGACGGGCCGGCACATCCCATGCCATCGGCGCCGATCATACTCTGGCTGATGGTGACTTCGAGGACATGCATGGAGCATCTTATCGCGGGGTTTACGATCTGGCTGATCTGACGCGCAGCCGCTTCATCGCCGCCCCCGGACAGTCGGGAAACGTGTTCAGTGCCCATGCGCGAGATTTCATTCCGCTTTGGCGGGATGGGCAGACCCTCCCGCTCGGACAGGAGCCATCCCATATAGAAGCGGTTCTGCACCTGATCCCGGCCAATAACCCATGAATGACAGCAAACCACTCTATAGGCCGCAGTTTTTCTATACGACCGGTGCCTTGCCATGCCCCTATCTCGACGGGCGCATGGAGCGGAAAGTCGTCACCGAAATCACCGGTCCTGATGCGGAAACTCTGCATAACCGGCTGTCGCGTGCAGGATTCCGACGCAGCCACAACATTGCCTATGCCCCGGTATGTCAGGGCTGTAATGCGTGCGTTCCGATCCGGATTGCGGTCAATGATTTCCGTCTGACCCGCACAAGGCGGCGCATCACCCGCACCAATGCCGGGGTCGAGATGTTCGACGTCCCCGCACAGGCGACGCACGAGCAGTTCATGCTGTTTCAGCGTTACCAGAAAAGCCGCCACGGGGACGGCGACATGGCGGCGATGGGTTTTACCGATTACCGCGCCATGGTGGAGGATACGCCAATCCAGACCAGCATTCTGGAATTCAGAGACCAGGATGATGTCCTGCTCTGTGCCTGTCTGACTGATCGGCTGAATGACGGGCTGTCCGCAGTCTACAGTTTCTACGATCCCGATCTGCCGCATCGCTCGCTGGGCAGTTACGCCATCCTGTCCATGGTCGCGCATACGAAAGCGGAAGGACTGCCCTATCTCTATCTGGGCTATTGGGTCGCAAACAGCCGTAAAATGGCCTATAAATCAGCCTATCAACCGGCAGAAATCCTGTCCCGTGGTGCCTGGCGACTGCTCACACAGGCAGATATCGATGAACAGGAAGAACAGACCCGACCATTGTTCAGACCGTCCGCCAGGGGGTTTTCCGCCGGTCAGGAATAAAATTCAGTTTTTGAACCGGCCCGATTTCGGGAATCCATTGGGCGGCACCTTACCAGACTGCCCCCGTGCCCCGAGCCAATAGGAAAGATCGCGCTCGACCCGCTGTTTTTCCCCGGACATCCAGCTCAACCCATGCGCCAGCGTAAGCACCATGATATCCCGTGGCGCACCGCCCTTGTTCAGGATCACGCCAGCCCCACGGGCCATTTCCGGTACCTGTTCCAGCGGGAAAACCAGCAGTTTCCGGCTCTCGCTGATCACCGCGACATGATCACCTTCTGCCGGAACACAGAAAGCGGCTTCCTCACCCGGCTTGACGTTCAGCGCCTGACGCCCGGTGCGCTTCTCCGCCAGCAGATCGGCCCCACGGATCACGAAACCACGCCCCGCTGAAGAGACCAGCAGGTAGCGTGCCTCCTCCTTCGGGACCAGCATGGTAATAACGTCATCCTCATTGCCGAAACCGGCCAGCAGACGCACAGGCTGGCCGTCACCACGCCCACGCGGCAGATCGGCGGCTTTCAGCGTATAGGCCTTGCCATTGGTGGCCAGCAGACAGAGCCGGTCCGTAGTTTCGCAGGGCAGAGCAAAACGCAGGGCATCGCCTTCCTTGAAACGAAGCTCGGCCGTATCCGCGATATGGCCTTTCAATGCCCGCATCCAGCCCTTTTCGGACAGGATAACGGTGATCGGCTCCCTCTCCACAAAGGCTTCGGCTGCAACCTCGACCGTGGCGGGGGGGCCTGCAATATCCGTGCGGCGATCACCCAGCTTGCCACTGCCGAACTGATCCCGGACCGCTGCCACTTCATGGGCAATGCGTTTCCAACGCAGAGGTTCACTCTTCAGCAGCGCATCCAGATCCTTGCGTTCCTTGCTGAGTTTGGCGTGTTCACGCCTGATTTCCATTTCCTCCAGCTTGCGCAGGGAGCGGAGGCGCATATTCAGCACACTTTCCGCCTGCATATCGGTCAGGGAAAATGCCGTGATCAACGCAGCTTTCGGCTCGTCTTCCTCCCGCACGATGCGAATAACCTCATCGAGGTTGAGGTAGACCAGCAGAAAGCCATCCAGAATTTCAAGACGCCGGTCGATAGCGGCCAAACGATGGGTGGAACGGCGGATCAGCACTTCATGCCGATGATCCAGCCATTGCCGCAGAACCTCCTTCACCCCCATCACACGGGGCGTGCGGGTGGCGTCCAGCACGTTCATGTTCAGCGGAAAACGGCTTTCCAGCGCGGTGGCACGGAACATCGTCTCCATCAGCACATCGGGGGCGATGGTACGGGATTTAGGTTCCAGCACGATACGGACGGTTTCGGTGCTTTCATCACGAATATCGGCGAGCAGAGGCAGCTTTTTCTCCTCCATCAGTGCCGCCACCTGCTCGATCAGCCGGGCCTTCTGCACCTGATAGGGAATTTCGGTGATGATGATACGCCAACTGCCGAGACGACCCTCTTCCTTGTGCCAGCGTGCCCGGACGCGGAAGCCACCCCGCCCGCTCTCGTAGGCCTGAAGCATCGCGGCACGATCTTCCACCAGAATACCGCCGGTCGGAAAATCCGGGCCTTTCAAATGGTCCAGCAGTGTCGCCGTATCGGCCTGCGGGTTCTCGATCAGCGCCAGAGCGGCATCACAGACCTGCCCGGCATTATGGGGGGGGATCGACGTTGCCATACCAACCGCAATCCCTGCCGCCCCATTGGCAAGCAGATTAGGAAAAGCAGCGGGCAGCACGGCCGGTTCGACTTCTTCAGCATTGTAGGTCGGGCGGAGATCAACCGCATCGTCATCAATGCCTTCCAGCATGGTGCGGGCGACTTCGGTCAGTCGGGCCTCGGTATAGCGATAGGCTGCCGCCCCATCGCCATCGATATTGCCGAAATTGCCCTGCCCATCGACCAGCGGATAGCGGGAGGCGAAATCCTGGGCCAGACGCACCAAAGCCTCATAAGCCGCGGAATCGCCGTGAGGATGATATTTACCGATTACATCCCCGACGATACGGGCGCATTTCTTGAACCCGGCATCGGGATCAAGCCGCAGCTGATGCATCGCGTAAATCAGCCGCCGATGCACAGGCTTCAGCCCATCACGGACATCCGGCAGGGAACGCGCCATAATGGTGGACAGTGCATACGCCAGATATCGCTCCGACAAGGCATCCGCCAGCCTGGTATCCTCGACCCGGCCTATCATGTCGTCAGGCATGTTCACGTTCCGTTTCCGTCAGCGCCGAGATACGGTCGTATAGCGACATGCGCGCCGGGGGAAGAGGCCGATGCCGGGTTCCGAACACATCCCGCGATAAAAAATACCCGGTCAGCCGTAATCCGTCCCGCCAGGCGACCGGGTCACTGTCGGTTTCCGCCTGATGCAACAGGAAAGCCGGTAGCGGCAAAAGCCGGTCCAGCCATGGCTCTGCCGCGTCTGATGAGACAGCCCGTCCAGTACGCGGCGAGACGTAATGCAAACCGCTTACCTGCCCCGTTACAGCACAACGCTGAAGATCGAGACCGTAGCCAAGCTCCCGCAGCAAGATCGCTTCCCATCGTATGGTATCCTCAACCACCTGCCCACCGCCAAGCGAGAGGCGTGTCAGCAAACCGGGCAAGGGTATAAAAGCAGCTGGATGAGCCTCCCGGTCCGGCAATGCGCCTTCCGCGACGGTGCAGAGGGACCGCAGCACGGCAAGATTAAGGGGATCATCCATAGCCAGCGCGGCAGCGGGATGAATCAGCTCCGCCGTCAGGGAGCCAAGCTGATCGGCCAACCTTGCCGTCCAACGTGCCATAACGAGGTTGCCCGGCTGCCAGATACCGCCGCGCTGCCGTGATGTACCACCACGGACCAGTCCTCGGTACAGTCCTTGATCCTCGGAAAAGACCGCAGCCAGGCAGTCTGCCTCACCGTAAGGCTGGGCACTCAGCACGATACAGGGCGCCGTCCATTCCATCAGGCCATCCCCTCTCTCTCAACCGGAGAGACAATCAGCCCGGATCTTCGAGGCCAATCGCACGCAGCCGGGCAGTTTCCTCATCCCAGCCCGCGCGTTCCTTCACATTGAGAAACAGATGCACCGGCCGATCCAGCAGAGCCGACAATTCCTGCCGCGCCCGTGCGCCAATCTGTTTGATGCGGCTGCCCCCCGCACCGATCAGGATTGCCTTATGGCCGGGCCGCGCCACATAAACTGTCGCCTCAATCCGGGCGGAGCCGTCGGGACGCTCCTGAAACGCCTCCGTCTCAACCGTGGCGGAATACGGGATTTCCTCATGGGTTTGCAGGAAAATCTGCTCGCGCACGATCTCGGCGGCCAGCAGACGATCCGGCAGATCGGTCAGATCATCATCCGGATATAGATGCGGGCCAGGTGGCATGGCCTCGGCCAGCGCTGTCAGCAGCATGTCCAGCCCATCCCGCTTCGCCGCGCTGATGAAGAAGGTTTCCTCGAATTTGGCCAGACCGCTCAACTCCTGTGCCAGCGGGAGCAGGCTCGGCGCGGGAACCAGATCAACCTTGTTCAGCACAAGCCAGGTGCGCCGGTTGCCCAGACGCTCGATAATCGCCCGCACATCCTCGGTCAGACCCGCACGGGCATCGACCATCAAGAGACCGAGATCGGCATCCTGAACCCCGGTCCATGCCGCGGCAACCATGGCCCGATCCAGACGACGACGCGGCGTGAAGATACCGGGCGTATCCACCATCAAAATCTGAGAGGTCTCTCCGGCTTCCGTCTGGTGCATGGCGATGCCGAGAACACGAAAGCGGGTCGTCTGCGCCTTAGGCGAGACGATCGACACTTTGGCACCGGTCAGTGCATTGACCAAGGTCGATTTACCCGCGTTCGGCGCACCCAGCAGAGCGGCGTAACCGCACCGTGTCTTGCCAGAGCCGCCCAGCCTGTTTTCGGCAGAGAATGTCCCTTCATGGAGGTCTGACCGGGTGGGATCAGGGGGGCTCATATCGTCTGCACTCTCTTTACCGCCGCTCATCCGTTCCGATCCCGATCTGGTCCTGTCTTGTCCTGTATCCGGCCCAGCAAATCCTGCGCCGCCAGTTGCTCGGCAGCACGCTTGCTGCCCGCCTGCCCCTGCCCGACATGATCATTTACCAAAACCTCCACCCAGAATACCGGGTTATGCGGCGGTCCCTCGCGACGTGCCAGACGATAGGTGGGCAGAGGAAGGCCAAGACCCTGCGCCCATTCCTGCAAAGCTGTTTTGGCATCTTTCGGCGGCTCTGTCTGCCGCTGCATCACCGGTTCCCAATGACGCCGGATAAACTGCCGCACCGGGTCCAGCCCCGCATCCAGATAAAGCGCGCCGATCAGAGCCTCCATCGCATCGGACAAAACAGTTGCCAGTTTGCGGACACCGGCCTTTGCCTCACCGGGCGCCACGGACAGGATTTGCGGCAGCCCGGATTGCTCGGCGATCCCGGCCAGAACCGGCTGGGATACCAGATGCGCCAAACGGCGACCTAATTCGCCTTCCTGCTCCAGCGGAAAACGCTCCACCAGCCATTCGGCCACCACCAGTCCCAAGACCCGGTCGCCAACGAATTCCAGCCGCTCATTGGACCCGGCGCCACGCGGCAAGCTCTGCCCCGTTTGGCCATGCATTATTTTGACGGCGGAGCGATGTGTCAGAGCCTCGGCCAACAGATCACGACGGGCAAAGCGATGGCTCAGCAGAGCCTCAGCAGCCTCCAGAGAACGGTCCGCGATCCCGGCATATTTCGACTGACTGGCTGGTGTCGTGGTCATGGACGCCTCATCTGAACCGACCGCACGGCGTTCAGTGGATGCTTCTGAACAAACGGTTCCAGCGGATTTCCAACGGCCATTCCCAAACCTGATACCAGGGGGCGGTTGCATGCACGGAGAAGAAAATAAACTCCGCACGGCCAATCAGGTTTTCTATCGGCACAAATCCGACCACCGACATGACCCGACTGTCCTGACTGTTATCCCGATTATCCCCCATCGCAAAGAAATGCCCGGCCGGGACTTTGAATTCCGGTGTATTATCGAGCATTTCATGATCCGAGCGTTTCAGGATCAAATGATCCACCCCGCCTTGCCCGCTCGCACCGGGTAAATCCTCGACATATAATTTGTCTTCCTCCGGTACCGGAGAGCTGCCCTCACCCTCAATGGTGTAAACGCCATGTTCCTTGCGAGGAACCTCCGTGCCATTGATGAACAGGTGGCCCTCGCGCATCTGCACCGTATCACCCGGCAGCCCTATCACACGCTTGATATAGCTGGTCGAGGTATCGGTCGGCAGGCGGAACACCACAACATCCCCGCGATGCGGCAGGCTGCCGAAAATGCGCCCGGAAAAAAGATCGGGCGCAAATGGCAGCGAGAAGTGCGAGTACCCGTAAGCATATTTGGAGACGAACAGATAATCACCGACCTGCAATGTCGGGATCATCGATCCGGAGGGAATATTAAATGGCTCGAAAAGAAAAGTCCGAAAACCAATGGCAATGAGAGCTGCGTAGACGATCACGACTACATTGCTCCAGAAGCCGGATTTGCGTTCTGACATCGTTATGGTTGTCCGGATATTATTGTAAGCCGCATGGATAGGGCGCAAGGGATGCCGGGCGCCTCCCCGCCTGTCAAGGCAGCCCCCGGCCACCCGTGAGAGAGGTCGGAAGAGGCACAGCCGAAATCACCACCTGCGCATAGGCGTACGGGTATTCATCCGTCATCGTCAGCAGGACCTGCGCCCCCATACCGGACGGGGTAATAGCACTCAGCCTTGCCGCCGCCCCGCCTGTCAGACGCAGTGTCGGCTGGCCGGAAGACAGGTTGACGACCGCAAGATCAGACATGAACACGCCCCCGGCAAAACCGGTGCCAAGTGCCTTGGCGCAGGCTTCCTTGGCCGCGAAACGCTTGGCATAGGTTCCCATGCGCATGCGGCCATTACGGCGTTCGGCCTTGGCCCTCTCTGCCGTGGTAAAAACCCTGCTCAGAAACCGCTCGCCATGGCGCTCCAGCACTGTTTCGATGCGTCGGATGTCACAGATATCCGAGCCAATGCCGATGATCATGCCATCATCATCCGTGTATTCAACTCCGTGCACGCTCGACCTGTGTGATGCTCGACGCAGCACGCAGACCCGCAATCACATGAGAAAGATGGCGTACATCACGCACATTCACATCAATCAGAATTTCAAAAAAATCCTGCTGTCGATTAACGATTTTTAAATTCATTACCGCCCCGTCCTGCTTGGCGATGGCGTTGGTGATATTGGCCAGAGCATTTCCCTCATTGGAGGCGATCACACTGATGCGTCCCGTATAAAGATCTCCGCGCTTGCCCTCATTGCTACGTTCCATCATGGCACTGTCCCAGTCCACATCAATGAAACGCTCAGGCGTGGACGCAAAACTTTCCAGCGTCGGGCAGTCCCGCGTATGGATGGTCACACCCTTGCCGGTGGCGACGATGCCGACAATGCGATCCCCCGGCAGAGGATGGCAGCATCCGGCATAATGAACCGCCATCCCGGAGACCAGGCCGGTAATAGCCATACCGCTCTCTGCACGACCAGCCGGACGGGAGGACGGACGCGGCGGCAGGCCATGCAACATACGCGGCGCACGCGCAGCGGGCCGCAATTCCGGATAGGCGGCATGCACCACCTCCTTCGGCCCGATATTGCCGTTACCGACAGCGATATACAGGTCTTCCAGAGTAGGCTGCTTCAGCGTTTTCAGGGCTGTATCAAGCACCTTCTCGCTACCATCCAACCCTTCCTGCCGGAAGGCCTTAGCCAACATGGCACGGCCTTCATCCACATGCAGTTGCTTCTGTTGCTGATGCACATAGCGACGGATGCGCGCCCGTGCCTTGCCGGTGACGCAGAAGCGTTCCCATTGCGGGCTGGGGGTGCCGCCACGGGCCGTCAGAATTTCGACCTGATCACCATTCTGCAATTCGTGCCGCAGCGGCAGCAAACGGCCATTCACGCGCGCGCCTACGCAGGTATCACCAATCTGACTATGCACAGCATAGGCAAAATCGACCGGGGTCGCCCCGCGTGGCAACTGGATCAATTGGCCTTTCGGGGTAAAGCAGAAAACCTGATCCTGATATAATTCGAGCTTAGTATTCTCGAGAAACTCATCAGGAGCTGCGGAATTATCAAGAATTTCGAGCAGATCCTGCACCCAGCGGAAACGCTGCACTTCGCTGGGCAGCATCTCCTGCCCGTCTTTATAGGCCCAGTGCGCGGCCACGCCGTTATCCGCGACGTCATCCATATCGCGGGTGCGTATCTGCACCTCGATCTTCTGGTTGCGCGGCTCCCGCAGGGTGACGCCGGTGTGCAGGCTTTGATAGCCGTTTGCCTTGGGGGTGGAGATATAATCCTTGAACCGTCCGGCAATCACCGGATAGGTCGCGTGCACCGCCCCCAGCGCGGCATAACAATCCGCCCGCGTCGGCACAACGATGCGGAACGCCATGATGTCGGATAACTGCTCAAACGCCACACTGCGGCGCTGCATTTTTTCCCAGATCGAGAACGGGGATTTTTCCCGTCCCGTGACCTCGATCACCGTGACGCCATGATCCTCGCACACACGGCGAAGCTCGGCCTTCACTTCCTCGATCACATCGGCCCCACGGCCACGCAGGAAGTTCAGCCGCGCCATGATGGTGTCGTAAGCTTCGGTCTCAAGCTGTGCGAAGGCCAGAGTCTGAAGCTCGGTCTTCACCTCCTCCATACCGATGCGGTCGGCGAGAGGGGCATAGATTTCCATTGTCTCGCGGCTGATACGCTGGCGGCGCGCGTCGGAGCGCACGAAATGCAGGGTCCGCATATTGTGCAGCCGGTCCGCGAGCTTGACCAGCAGCACGCGGATATCCTTACTCATGGCCAGAACGAGCTTACGGAAATTTTCCGCCTGCTTGGTGCGATCGGACTGGAGTTCCAACCGGGTCAGCTTGGTCACGCCATCGACCAGACCGGCGATTTCAGCCCCGAAACGCTCCTCGATCTGGGCAAGGCTTAGCTGTGTATCCTCAATCGTGTCATGCAGCAGGCCAGTGATGATGCTGCCGACATCCAACCGATATCCGGCCAGAATATCGGCCACTGCCAGCGGATGCGTGATATAGGGATCGCCATTGTCGCGTACCTGCTGCCCATGCGCGCGCATCGCGAGCACATAGGCGGCGTCGATCAGATCCGTATCAGCATTGGGGGCATAACTGAGGACTTTTTCGGTCAGCTCGAACTGCCGCACGATACGGGGACGGGCCGGCTGCCCCACCTCACCCGCCACGCCGTCAGGAAGGCGCGTCAGGCGGCTGAAAAAGCCGGCTCCCATGCTCTGCGTCATTCTGTGGCCCCGCTCTGGCCCAGGCCGGACGAGACTCCGTACGACTCAGGACACCCGTTGAACGTTTATTATAAGGGTGTCCCTTGCACGCGGCGCAATGATTTCAGCGAATCAGGCGTCAATAATGCCCGCAATCATCCCATCAATCAGCGACGACGACCGCCAAGTTCGGCCTCAATCGCAGCTTCCATCTCATCGGATGAGAGATCGACCGCACCGGAATGAGCTTCTTCCTCGGCAGAAACATCCTGCAGGCCAAAGATATTTTGCTCGGTTGGGATCAGGTCTAGCACTTCTTCATCCGCGGGTTCCGGCTCAGGTGCGCGGGAAAGTGACTTCATCAGATCCTGATGCAATCCAGTAGTGGTCACCGTCTCATCAGCAATTTCACGCAGTGCGACCACCGGGTTCTTATCGTTGTCCCGATCAATGGTCAGTTCCTCGCCGCGGCTGATGCAGCGGGCACGATGCGCGGCCAGCAGAACCAGCTCGAACCGATTGGGCACCTTTTCGACGCAATCTTCAACGGTGACGCGCGCCATGCGGCGACCTCCCAAAACACAAATTTACTGAAGCGAAGGATCACCTATAAAGCAGCCTCCCTCCCCAAGCAACCGGAGCTGGCATCTGCTCACGCGGATCAGCCTTTCCGCTGGAACGGATCAGTCAGAATCAGCCGGTCTTATTCCCTGTGGCGGCAACGCATCCAGCAGATCATCCACCGTTTTACCCCTGACGGGATCAATCCAGTCTGGACACACATCCCGCAGCGGTGTCAGGACAAAAGCACGCTCTGCCGCCCTTGGATGCGGCAGAATAGGATCAGGGGCGGATCTGACCACTCCATCCATATCGATAATATCAAGATCAAGTGTGCGGGGAGCATTGGGAACCGTACGGACACGGCCATTGCGTGCTTCAATCTCCTGCAACCAGGCCAGAAGAAGCTCAGGATCGATTTCACCGGACAGACGGGCTACACCATTCACGTAATCAGGCTGACCGGAAGGCGGCATCGGCGCCGTCAGATACCAACGAGAGCAGGCTTCCAGAGTCAGACCGGGCAACTCGCCCAGCCGTGCCACCGCCTGACGGCAGGTTTCAATGGCTGGCATGCCATCTGAATTCGGCAGATTTGCCCCGATTGCTATTAAAATCATTTTTATATGCTCATCAAATCGCCGTATACTGCAGGCTTGTGCATTGTAAATGCCCTTCATTGTCGTTTAAAGATCAGCATAGCATCGATGCATGGCAAAGATTCCGCCAAGCGGCTGAACCTCATCACGCCGTTTTATAAGCCAAGGATATTCAAGAGTATGCATTTCCTACCGACCGAGAGAATAGCGCTCTTTATAGATGGCGCTAACCTCTATTCGGCATCCCGGAACCTAGGCTTTGAGGTCGACTATCGCAATTTGCTGTCAACTTTCCGCAGTCGTTCTCAACTTGTGCGTGCATACTATTACTCAGCTGTTCTTGAAACGGAAGAATATTCTCCCCTCAAGCCGTTGACAGACTGGCTTGCTTATAACGGCTATAATCTGGTTACCAAGCCGGCCAGAGAATTCACGGATTCCTCCGGTCGCCGCCGAATCAAAGGCAATATGGATATCGAGCTGGCCGTCGATATGATGGAAATCGCCGACCGGATTGATCATGCCGTCTTGTTCAGCGGCGATGCTGATTTCCGACGCGTGGTCGAAGCCGTGCAACGGAAGGGCGTGCGGGTTTCCGTTGTTTCCTCCATCCGAACCTCCCCCCCTATGATTGCCGACGATCTGCGTCGTCAGGCTGATGAATTTCTGGAGCTTGCCGATATCGCCACCTTCTTCACACGGCGACAGATGGAGCCGCGTGCAAGGGCACCCCGTCCCAGCGGCAGCGGAAACGAAGAACGCAGCGAAGCTTAACACCACGGCCCGAACTGAGGCTCCACCTAAATTGGGGTCTGACGCCTCTTCTTCCTGTTGCGCGTAGGACCATGTTATCTGACTGACTGGTCCATCATATCCGTCGAAAGGAGGATTCGTGCAGCGTCGTGCCCTGATGAAAGGCTCTGCCTCTCTTACAATGCTTGCCGCCCTCGGCAGCCCTTCCAATCCCGCCGCAGCCGAATCAGCTCCTCACCAGGCCGCTTCCACCCCGTTCGATGCATCAACTGTGCGCCGGATTGCGCAGGAACTGAGCCGGAAGCCCTATCAGGCCCCCGACACCAATCTACCGGCTGCCGTCAGCAAGCTGAGCTGGGACCAGTGGCGTGGCATTCGCTTTCAGAAAGACCGTGCGCTGTGGCGGAACGACAATCTGCCGTTTCGTGTGGAACTGATCCATCGCGGATACCTGTTCGAGCAAAAGGTCGAGATCAATGAGGTCTCGGATGGGCAGTCGCGTCCTGTCGGGTTCAACCCCGACCTGTTCGAATATGAAGATCAGAAACTGCGCGTGACCGGCAACCTGGGTTTCGCCGGGTTCCGCATTCATGCCCCGATCAACCGCCCGGATTATTATGATGAATTCGTGGTGTTTCTGGGGGCAAGTTATTTCCGTGCCGTCGCAAAAGGCCAGGTTTACGGTCTTTCAGCCCGTGGTCTGGCAATCGGCACCGGCAATCCCAAAGGCGAGGAATTCGCCGCCTTCCGCACTTTCTGGCTGGAAAAGCCGCGCCCGGACAGCCACAGCATCGTCGTTCATGCGCTGCTTGACACACGCAGTACCACAGGGGCTTACCGCTTTACCATCCATCCGGGTGATACAACGGTGTTTGATGTGGAAAGCACCCTTTATCCCCGCGTCGATATCACCGAACCCGGTCTGGCGACCATGACCAGCATGTTCGATTTCGACTTCGACGACCGTGAAGGCGTCGATGACTGGCGACCAGCGGCGCATGATAGCGAAGGTCTGTCAATCTGGGTCGGCAATGGGGATCAGATCTGGCGTCCTCTGGTGAACCCCCGCGATCTTCAGTTCAGTGCCTTTGCCGATGGCAATACACGCGGCTTCGGGTTGATGCAGCGGAAGCGTGCCTTTGCCGATTATCAGGATCTCTCCCTCCGCTATGAAAAGCGCCCCAGCCTGTGGATCGAAACCATCGGTGACTGGGGACAGGGATCGATCGATCTGGTCGAAATCCCTACCCCGAACGAGGTAAACGACAATATCGTCAGCTTCTGGCGGCCCAAGGAAAAACTGGCTGCCAAGGGCGAGTATAACTTCACCTATCGCATGCATTGGGGCTGGGATACGCCCTGGCCCACCAAGCTGGCGCGGGTTGCCGATACACGTTCCGGCCTGGCCGATGACAAGCAGGGTCGCGAATATGTGATCGACTTCACCGGCGATACGGTCAAATCCCTCACCACAGCCCAGCCGCCGAATGTGGAGGTGCATGCCTCTGCCGGACAGATCCGAAATATCTTCTCCGAACCCAATCCGGATATTGGCGGTTGGCGGGTCGGTTTTGAACTGGCCCCCGGTGGTGAAAAACTGGTCGAGGTCACCGCCAGATTATCCAAGGATAATCAGCCCCTGACCGAAAACTGGATGTTCCGTTGGACGCCGTGATCATGTCGGCAACCGGCTTGCCCCCTTTTCTCCCGACAGAATCCTCCATGGATATGCCGGTGCAACGGCTGGACGCGGCCCCAACCGGCCCTCTGGTCGGGCAAAGGCCACTGAGCGCACCGCGTGGTCTGGCGCTGCGACGTGTGTTCGTTTTTCTCGGCACAGTGCTGCTGACCATTGGCGCGGCCTATGAGATGAATCGCGTCCTGAATGCCAGCGTCACAACCACACTCGGTGTCGTGCTGGTCGTGCTGTTCGTGATTCTGTTCGCCTGGATCGCATTGTCTTTCATGAGTGCGCTGGGTGGTTTCGCCTCCATGCTGGGCCGCAATGGCGGGCTGGGGCTGGGCGTACATCGTGATGGATCTTTGCCGGAGCTCCACCATCGCACCGCCATTCTGATGCCCTGCTATAATGAAAGCCCGGCCCGCGTGACCGCTGGCCTGCAGGGAATTTATGAAAGCCTTCAGGCCACCGGACGTATGGCGGCTTTCGATGTTTTTATCCTGAGCGACACGACCGACCCTGACGTGTGGATTGAGGAGGAACAGGCTTTTCTGGCCCTGCGCCAACGAGTGGGCGGCGGCGAAAACATCTACTATCGCCGCCGCGCCAAAAACATCGAGCGCAAGGCTGGCAATATCAGTGAATGGGTGCGCCGCTGGGGCGGTGCATACCGTCAGATGCTGGTGCTGGATGCCGACAGTGTGATGGAAGGCGACACCATCGTCCGCATGACCGCCGCCATGGAGCAGCATGACGGCATCGGGCTGATCCAGACGCTGCCCGTGATTGTCAATGGCCGCACTCTTTTTGCCCGCATGCAGCAATTTGCGGGCAGGGTCTATGGTCCGCTGATCGCTCATGGCATTGCCTGGTGGCATGGCTCCGAAGGCAATTACTGGGGCCATAATGCGGTGATCCGCACCAAGGCCTTTGCTGAACAGGCAGGACTACCGCATCTGAGCGGTCGCAAACCCTTTGGCGGCCATGTACTGAGCCATGATTTTGTCGAAGCGGCGCTGATGCGGCGCGGCGGCTGGGCCATTCACATGCTGCCCGCTCTGGCCGGAAGCTATGAGGAAAGCCCGCCTTCCCTGACCGACATCGCCATTCGTGACCGTCGCTGGTGTCAGGGGAATCTTCAGCACGCCAAGATTCTGCCTGCCCGTGGTCTGCACTGGATCAGCCGGGTGCATATGGCGATGGGGATCGGCTCCTATATCACGGCACCTTTATGGTTGCTGTTTCTGGTGCTGGGCATCCTGATCTCCCTCGAGAGTATTTTCGTGCGGCCAGAGTATTTCCCGCATCAGGGACGGGCTCTGTTTCCTCACTGGCCTTCCGTGGACCCTGTGCTTGCCATGTATGTGTTCATCGGCACCATGGGATTACTGCTGGCCCCCAAAGTTCTGGGTTGCATCGTCACCATGCTGCATGGTTCCGAGCGACGGGGCTGCGGTGGGGCTATCCGTCTGGTCCTCAGTATGCTGATCGAGACGGTCATTGGCGGTCTGATCGCCCCGATTGCCATGCTGATCCAGTCAATGGGTGTTGCCTCCATTCTCGCCGGGCGGGATAGCGGCTGGAACGCACAGAGACGGGATGATGGCAGCATTCCGCTGCGCGCGGTTATTGAGACATACTGGCAGCATACCGTCTTCGGGCTGGTGCTGGGCGGTGCAGCCATGCTCGTCTCCTTCCCGCTTTTTCTGTGGATGACGCCGGTTGTGGTAGGCATGGCATTGGCCATCCCCCTTGTCAGCCTGACCGGAAACCGCGCCGCCGGGCTGGCTCTGCGTCGGCTGGGCCTGCTGCTGATCCCCGAGGAATGCAATCCTCCTCGTGCTCTGGTTCGCGCCGGAGAGATCTATCATTCCCTTGCCGATGCTCCGGAGATGGAAGCTGTCATCCGTCTTCGTACCGACCAGACCCTGCTGGCCGCACATCGGGCAATGCTGCCACCCCCGCGCCGACCGCGTGCTGACCCCGTTGACGCCAACATCCTGGTGGCCCGCGTCAAAATTGCGGAGGCCGATACACTGACACACGCTCTCTCCTCCCTCAATCGAGCAGAGAAAAGCGCTGCTTTGAATGATGCCGACGCTCTGGATGGCCTGGTTTCCCTGCCGGATCTCCAGTCCTGAACCATATCCGTCTTTGAAGAAGTGAATTTTACGATGTCCGATCAGAACGAAGAATATATCTATGACGAGGCCAGCGGCGAATGGATCAGTGCCGCAGACGCCGCCCGGCAAGCTGCTGACCGCGCGCAGGATGAAACAGTTCAGGTGAAAGATGCAGTCGGCAATATTCTGGCCGATGGTGACAGCGTGACGCTCGTCAAGGATCTGAAAGTCAAGGGCGCCAACCAGACCTTGCCACGTGGCACAGTGATCAGATCCATCCGTCTGACCGGTGACCCGCAGGAAATCGACTGCAAACACGATACGATCAAAGGATTGGTGCTTCGCGCCGAGTTTGTCAGAAAGCGCTGAGGCGCACCTTTTCTGCATCCATAGTTGACAAAAATGGCGGCGGGATCATTGCATGACCCCATGCCGCCATTCTTTCTTCATCCTCGTACCATCCCGCGCAGCATTCTCCTGCTCCATACCGCTTTGATCGCTGTGAACGGGTTGGTCTGGCTGATCGCCTGGCAGGCTTTTGCCGACACACCGATGCTGCTGGGAACAGCGTTGCTAGCCTGGATTTTCGGGCTGCGGCATGCGCTGGATGCCGATCATATTGCCGCCATCGACAATACCGTACGCCGTCTGATGCAGGCGGGCATTCAGCCTCACCGCACTGGATTATGGTTCTCGCTCGGGCACTCCACCATTGTGGTGCTGGCCTGTGCGCTGATTGCAGTCTCGGCACAACAATTTCAGACTTTGCTGGAGAATATTCGCTTTTTCGGCGGCACTGTCGGCACACTGACCTCCGCCGTGTTTCTGCTGTGTATTGCCGTTGCCAATCTGATGATCCTGCGCACATTGTGGCAGCAGTTTTGTAGCGCTCGCCAGCAAACAATGAGTCAGGCCGCATTGCATGACGCGCTGGACAAAAGCGGTCTTCTGAGCCGTCTCTGCCGTCCGGTGTTCGAGCGCATCAGCCAACCATGGCACCTCTATCCGTTGGGAGTGCTGTTCGGGCTGGGTTTTGATACTGCCACCGAAATCGGGCTGCTCGGCATCACCGCCACGCAGCATGCAGGAGGTATCCCGGCGTGGGAAATTATGATCTTTCCAGCCCTGTTTACCGCCGCAATGACACTGGTCGATACGCTCGACAGCAGCTTGATGGCTGGTGCTTACGGATGGGCTTTCAGCAATCCGCAACGGAAACTATGGTACAATATTACCATGACAGCCATATCCATCACGGTGGCGCTGCTCATAGGATCGGTTGAAGCACTCAGCCTGATCGGCGAGCACCTGCATCTCCGCGGGCCAATCTGGCAAGACATTGCATCCCTGAACGATGATCTGGCCGATTTCGGCTTTCTCATCGTTGGCGTCTTTATTGTGATCTGGCTTCTTTCTGCGCTGGCCTACCGCCTTGTCGACCTCGATAACTCTGCCCATAGGCAGGAAAGATCGCCAAGCAACTAGAAGTTCTGGTGGAAGAGGGGAGAAGATAAGTCTTCCTCTCTCTTATAACCCAGCGCTGAACAGCAAATAGAGAGCTGCCCATATCGGCGTCTGAATTGCAAAAACAAACAGCAAAGCTTGCTTCAGCGCGTCTTTCTGTTCCGGAGAAGACGCTGTCACACTGCTGCGCACGGGGGTGTGCATAAAACCGGAAGCGTAAGAAGAAAGCTGCATGGCCATCGGATGGCACTCCCTTGGTGGAACCTCATCCGTTTGCCCGGTGGCAACTGGGGAAGGAATATTCCTTCCCCTGTTCCGTCACTGGTCGGGACGAAGCGACAGGGGGAGCATGAGACTATTTAGGAGAGGCATTCAATATCAAAAATTCATGCATGCATTGCGTTTCATTTATTATTGAGTTTCCGCATGGGACATTCGTCCTGACCCAATAACACGCAATAAAATTACCCAGCGCCTCGACTCCATCTGAAACGAGTCTGTGATTTCAACGCCCGCGCCAGGCCGACGCCCCCAGAAGGCCTGTGTTGGAGCGCATCACCTGCATGATCGGTACATCGTCCAGCAGGGCACGAAACCGTCCTTTTTCCAGAAACGCCTCAATCAGCGCATCGAAATCCATCATAGCGCGCAGACTTTTGCTGACATTTCCAATCAGATACACCCCGCCAATAGCCACTAAATTCAGCACCGCATCCGCGGCCACCGAGCCGAGCACGGCAGAAAAAACATTGATTGCTTCCCGGCAGACAGGACAGGCTTCCTGCTCGGCCAACCTTGTGACATCAGCCGGTTTTCCAAGCGTCAGAGAAATTCCTGCACGCTGCGCCAGTGCTCTGGCCATAGCCAGCAACCCCGGACCGGACAGCAGCCGCTCCGACGAGACATGGCCGTATTCGCGCGCCAGTTGATCGCGAATGAAGGTCTGGATTTCATCACGCGGGCTGAAGGTGCAGTGGCCGCCTTCACTGGCTAAAATCTCTTCTCCATCCTTGCGGCGCAGGATGAAGGCCATACCGAGACCGGTCCCCGGCCCAATCACCACTGCGGGATGATGATCCATGACCTGGCCTGATTTGATGATCGTCATTTCCTCATCAGGCGTTACCCGGATGGAGGCCGCCTGAGCTACGAAATCATTAATGATTTCCAGCTTCTTCAGCCCCAGAGCCGCTTCAGTTGAACGAATCGAGAAACGCCAGGGATTGTTGGTAAAGGCGATTTCATCGCCCTTCACCGGTGTCGCAACGGCGAAAACCGCTTCCTCCACCTTCTGACTGAGGGAACCACGCGCCTGCAAATAGGTTCTGGCCGCCAGTTCCAGACTGTCAAATTCCGCGACAGGCAGCTTGTGTTCATGCACAATAACGCCGTCCCCCATCGCCAGGGCGAAACGGACATTCGTGCCCCCGATATCGCCAATCAGACGAGGCGGAAATTCGGTCATAATGTGATCTATCCTGCTAGAAGAACGCCCTGTATCGGACTGCTTTGACGCCAGCACAACAAGCATCGGATTATTAAAAAATCTTATATAAAACAATCTGCTGAGAGCATTATATCTTTTGAGCACACTAAGGAATGCGCTACACTCACTCCTGTGAACATGCTCGCCCCTCCCCGCGCACTTCTGGCGATCGCCGTCGTGTTCGATCTGATATGTCCCTGGAGCTATCTGGGTGTCAGGCGACTTCGTGAATGCCTTGCCAGACGAACGGATATCAGCCCCGTGATCGAGTGGAGGCCTTTCCTGCTCAATCCGGACATGGAGCGCAGCAGCGCAGGACGAGACGACCATATCGTCCGTAGATTAGGCACAGAAGACCGCACGCAACGGCTGCATCGCTCCATTACCGAGTTGGGGCGTCGGGAAGGAATCAGTTTTCGCTTTGACCTGATCAACACCTTGCCATCCAGTTTTGATGCCCATCGGCTGGTGAGATGGGTCGCGAAGCAGGCCACGGCTTATCACCTCTCCCATAGCAGTGCCGGTCTGAGTAATTTCAACACGTCATTTTCCGCCCGTCCTGCCGATACCACCGGAGGCATGGTAGAACGCCTCTTTGCCGCCTGCTTCACCGAGGGGCGGGATATTGGGGATCTGGATGAACTGGCACGTATCGCTTCCGAGGCCGGATTCAGCCGGACCGATGCCCTGACCTATCTGCGCGGCCTAGAAGGGCGCAGCGAAATTCAGCTTGCCACGGTACAGGCTCATCGGCTCGGCATCACCGGGGTTCCCTGTTTTGTGTTCGACCATCATCATGCCATTGCAGGCGCACAGGAACCGCATGTGATCGATCGGCTTCTGGATGTCACGATAGCAGCGTTGGAGACCGCTTCAGCCTGTTGACACCGTGAAGCTGCTGGATGTGCTTCCTGAAAGTAAGCACTCGGAGGCTTATGTAATAAGGTGCTGCGCAGCCCGGCTGGCTTTGCCGCATGCCCTTCAGATTGATGAAACAGCGGGGATGCCTGCCCTCAACAGGGCTGATAGCGTCATCCCTCAGCAAGCGTATCGCGGCTGGCCCGTAGCCGGGCGACCCGGCGACCATCCATCTCCAGCACCTCGAACGTCCAGCCGGCAAAGGCGATCCGGTCCCCGGTTTTGGGCACCCGTCGCAAGATCGCCAGCACCAGCCCGGCTGCCGTGTGATAGCTGCCCTCGGCAGGCAGTTCCGGCAGGGAGAGACGGGATTTCAGCTCATCCGCCGCCATCATCCCGTCCAGAACCATCGTACCTGGCAGCGCATCAGGAGTGTGGGAGGATGTTCCGGTGTTGTCTCCGGCTTCACCGACAATGGCTTTCAGCACATCGGCGGCAGTGACCACCCCCTCGAAACTGCCATACTCATCCATGACCAGCGCCAGACCCAAAGTATCGCTCTTCAGCCTTTCCAGCGCGCCCAGCGCTGTTACGGTATCAGGCACCACCATCGGCTGACGCAGGGAAGCACCGATGGACAAAGGCTGCCCCTCCAGAAGGCGATCGAGTATATGCTTGGCCTGCACCACGCCCACCACATTGTCGATCGAACCCTCACAGACCACCAGGCGGGAATGAGGTGCTTCTTTCACTGCGGCGATGATATCTGCCTCCGTATCGCTCCGGTCGATCCAGGCAATTTCGTTTCGCGGCGTCATCAGAGCGCGGATGGGTTTGTCAGCGAGGCGCAGCACACGCTCGATCATGGCTCGCTCTTCGGTTTCCAGCACACCTGCCTGCGTGCCTTCCGCCAGCAGGGCTTTCAGTTCTTCTTCCGTCACCTGCGGTTGGGAAGAACGGGTCAGACCGAACAGGCTCAGTACTACAGAGGATGAATACCCTAACAGCCACACCGCAGGCCCCGTCACCTTCGACAGCCACGCCACCGGCCTGGCCACCCTGACTGCAACCTGCTCCGGCCCCAGCAGGGCAAGCTGCTTCGGTACCAGCTCCCCCAGCACCATGGTCAAATAGGTGATGACAACCACCACGATCAGCAGGGCAATATCATTGGAAAAACGGGCCAGCACCGGAATCATGTCCAGATATCTGGCCAGATGATCAGCGATCCGCGCCCCGCCAAACGTGCCGGACAGAATCGCCACCAGCGTAATCCCTACCTGCACGGTCGGCAGAAAACGATGGGGATCTTCCGCAAGTTCCCTTGCCAGCGTCGCGGTGGGAATTCCTTTCTGTTCCATGACCGACAGCCGGGCGCGACGGGCCGAAACCAGCGCCAGCTCCGCCATCGCAAATAACCCGTTCAGCAGAATCAGCAACAGGACAATCAGAAATTCAACCAGAATGGTCATCAAGAGAGGAAATATCCTTATCAGGCGGCTAGCATTCTAATCCGGCATTCTTTTAATGCTTCATCCGATTTTGGCGATATTACCAATGGCAGGAAGAAACAGGATTTGCCAAATTATCATAAAAATGAGTCCTCAGCCGCCACCCTTTATAGCCCGATTAAGGGGATATCCTTCATCTTTCTCCTGCCATAATTGTTCTGTAAAAAGAATAAATTGCCTGATCGAAGAAAGCATGTCAGGCCTGTTTTGGTTGGAAATCGGTTATCTCAATGGCACAGACTCCCCATCGTGAAGGTAGCAAGGTCGTCCGCGCCCATTCCTTCGCCTTTGCCGGGGTCACTGCCATTCCTGTGGAAATTCAGGTACAAATTTCTCCCGGCCTTCCTGCTTTTCAGGTGGTGGGTCTGCCCGATAAAGCGGTGGGAGAAGCACGGGAGCGGGTACGCGCAGCCCTTGCCTCCATGGGGCTGGCTCTGCCGCCACGGCGTATTCTGGTCAATCTGGCGCCTGCCGATCTGCTTAAGGAAGGCAGTCATTTCGATCTGCCAATCGCACTGGGTGTGCTGGCAGCAATGGATATCCTGCCAGCCTCCGATAGTGCCGGATATACCAGCCTTGGCGAGCTTTCACTGGATGGTGCCTTACAACCGGTGAACGGGGTGCTGCCAGCAGCCATCGGCGCACATGCATGCGGCCTCGGCCTGATATGCCCGGAACGGCAGGGCGGAGAAGCCGCATGGTCCGGGGCGGAACGCATCATTGCCGCACCCAATCTGCTGGCCATCATCAATCATTTTCGTGGCACACAGACGCTGCCTCGACCGGAACCGGCTGGTCAGGTGGGGGGATCGGCACTCCCCGACCTTGCCGATGTCAAAGGTATGGAGACAGCCAGACGGGCCCTCGAAATCGCCGCCGCCGGACAGCATAACCTTCTGCTGATCGGGCCGCCTGGGGCAGGTAAGTCAATGCTCGCCGCCCGTCTGCCCGGCTTACTGCCGCCCCTCACGCCATCGCAGATTCTGGATGTCAGCACGATTCACAGTATTGCAGGCATGCTGCGCGATGGCAGGCTGATCACCCGTCCCCCTTTCCGTGAACCGCATCATGGTGCCAGCCAAGCGGCCATTGCCGGGGGTGGGCCGCGTGCCAAACCGGGGGAAATCTCCCTTGCCCATCATGGCGTCTTGTTCCTGGACGAATTCCCGGAATTTTCCCGTCAGGTGCTGGAAGCCCTTCGAACGCCCATGGAAACCGGACAGGCAACAGTGGCTCGGGCTGCGGCACATATTACCTATCCCGCACGGTTTCAGCTCATTGCCGCCATGAATCCATGCCGCTGCGGCTATCTCGGCACTCCGGATCGTGAATGCGTGCGCGCACCCGCCTGCGGCGATGGCTATCAGGCCCGGATCAGCGGCCCGCTGCTGGATCGTATGGATATTGTAGTCACCGTACAGCCCGCCACTCCGACAGAGTTGATGCGGGCTCCGCCTGGTGAAAACAGTGCCTCCGTGGCGGTACGGATCGAGGCAGCACGACAGTTTCGGGCCGCACGCCTCCAGTATGGCAAGCGGCAGAATGGTGCAGACCCTTCCCTGTCCCCCGAGGTAGCCGCTTTTGCAGAACAGGCCAGCCTGCGCCTGAAATTATCGGCGCGTGGTTTGACGCGCATGATCCGCGTCGCCCGCACAATCGCCGACCTGGCACAGGAAGCGGACATTTCCCGCCTACATCTAGCCGAAGCCCTGAATTTCCGCGTCCGACAATGGCGTGGCTAAGGCCACCCCTCCTCCTCCAGCCTGAACGCATCAGTAATCCTGCGCACCTGCCCGGCCATATCAACCACAATAACGTCGAATCTCACGCCTTCCGTACCATATTCCGGATTTTGTGCCAGCACATACGAGGCGGCGGCAATCAGGCGTTTGCGCTGGCGTGGGCCTAGCGCATGGGCTGCCTCGCTCAGGGTTGGCCGGTATTTCACCTCGACAACCACCAGCAATCCGTCCCTCTCAGCAAGAATATCGATCTCGCCTGCGGATGTACGCAGCCGCCGGCCTAAAATCTGCCAGCCATCTGCTTCCAGTGCCTGTGCAGCGATACGCTCTGCCTCTATGCCATCACGGCTGGCCTTACCGCCACGGAGGGTCTTGTTATCATGCTGCCAGATGCTGTCATTTTCATGTAAGCTGCAAAATACTCTGTCAGAAGGTAATGACAGACCACCACGGTCATCTTTCTTTTTGTTCATTGGCAATGCTCGATCATGACAGTCACACGGAAACTGCGGCAAGCATGGGACAGGCTGTTTTTCACAAAACGAAGCCTGGCACGGCTCGCGTTCTGTGCGACTGTCATAATGCCTTTTTCCCTCGCCGCCGAGACACCCGCACATCGGCCCTCCACCCCTCATCCGTTTCCTACGCTGGCCCAGGATGTAACCGCCGCCCATATGATGGTGGTAACGGCCAACCCGTTCGCCAGCCGGGCAGCACTGGATGTGCTGAAAGCAGGGGGGAATGCCATTGATGCCGCGGTTACCGCACAGGCGATGTTGTCACTGGTGGAGCCTCAGTCTTCCGGTCTGGGTGGAGGCGCCTTCCTGCTGTACTATGATGCGGCCACCCGGCAGGTTACCAGCTGGGATGGACGGGAGACCGCCCCTGCCGCCATCCCCCCCACCATTTTTCAGGATGCGACCGGCAGACCACTCCCGCTGGACAGCGCCGGAATCGGAGGGCGCGCCGTCGGAGTGCCCGGTGCGCTGAGAATGCTCGAAGCTGCGCACAGGCTGCATGGGCATCTGCTCTGGAAGGACTTGTTTACCAGCACCATCACCCAGGCGGAAAACGGTTTTCCGGTTTCTGCGCTGATGAGCCGGGAAATCCGGGAAGAACAGAGCAACTTGATGGTACAGGAAGCCGCAAGGACTTATTTCCTGCCCAATGGCTCAGTTCCTGAGCCGGGCTACATATTAAAAAATCCCCCTCTGGCAGAAACGATGCGGAGCGTTGCCGAGAAAGGGGCAGATGCCTTGCTGACCGGTCGGATCGCCACCGACATTGTGGCAGCGATCCGGCGAAGCCCGGCCTCCGGGACCATGACGATGGATGATCTGGCCTCCTATCAACCCCGTCAGCGCCCGGCCCTGTGCATGCCTGTCAAAATGCGGACAGTGTGCAGCATGGGACCGCCTTCCTCCGGAGGCGTCGCCGTCTTGCAGATACTCTCCATGCTGGAGGGTTTCGATCTGCGGCATCTGCGCCCCGACAGCGCCGAAGCGGCCGATCTGATCATTCAGGCCGAACACCTGGCCTTTGCAGATCGCAACCTGTTTCTGGCTGATCCTGATTTCGTAAAGATACCGCTCCGCGGTCTTCTCGACCCGGCCTATCTTCGGCAAAGAGCCAGAATGATTCATCCCCGCCATGCGACCTCCACAGTAGAGGCCGGTAACCCATCCTGGTCCATGCCCGAACTGCCCCCTGCACAGGGGGCACAACCACCAAAACCGGAGCACGGCACCAGTCATATCAGCATCGTGGATTCGCATGGCAATGCAGTGTCCATGACGACCACGGTGCAGGACGCATTTGGCTCCAAGCTTCTGGTCGATGGATTTATCCTGAACGATGAGCTGACCGATTTCGCATTTTTGCCTGAAGAGGCAGGTAAGGCTGTTGCCAACCGGGTTCAGCCGGGCAAAAGACCACGCAGCAGCATGGCACCAATCATTGTCCTGGATCAGAATGGAAAGCTCGACATGATTGCCGGATCGCCCGGAGGTGGCCACATTATCAGCTATGTCAGTCAGGCCATGCTACTGTCCATGCGATGGAACCTGTCTCCTGCCCAGGCCGTCTCGGCTCCCCACATCGGCACAACAGGTCTGAAAGCCGATCTGGAAGCAGGGACTGAAGCCGCCTTATTGGCTGATCGCCTGCTCCAGTATGGTCATCATCCTGCGATCATAAGGCTCAATTCAGGTCTCTCCATGATTATCAAAAAAGCAGACGGGCATCTGACAGGAGCGGCCGATCCGCGGCGGGATGGGATTCCGTACGGGGAATAAAGAAGTATTAATTATACTTGTTGTCACAAAAATAAATCAACCGGGTAAATTTGAAACTAGCATGTGAAACAAATTTTCACAATTGATCGGTTCATTACAAACGCTTCATTACTTAACGCATCACCGAATTCATGTTTTAATTTTAATCCCAACAAAAATTCGTTGGTGATCCATATCAAAATCCTGGTACGGTTTTTCTGACATGTTGTCCCTCTGCGCCAATCTTTCTTTTCTGTTTACTGAATTCGATTTTCTGGAACGCTTTCAGCAAGCTGCTTCAGCCAGTTTTTCGGGCGTGGAATGTCTTTTTCCTTACGCTGTACCGGCAGATCGTATCGGCTCGATATTGAAAAAAACCGGGCTGACAATGGTGCTTATCAACGCTCCGGCAGGAAACTGGGAGAGGGGCGAAAGGGGTCTTGCGGCTCTTTCTCACCGACAAGATGAGTTCAGGGCAGGTTTTTTGCTGGCTCTACGCTATGCCAGAACACTCAACTGTTCGTTTATTCATTGCATGGCGGGCTTGTCTGAAACCGGCCACGACAATGTCGCCATGGAACAGTGCTATGTCTCAAACCTGATATGGGCTGCCCGCCTTGCGGCAGAGTCAAACATAACAATAACGATCGAGCCCATCAGCATCCAAACAATTAATAACTACTATCTAAAAACGGCAGACCAAGCTTCAAGAATAATTTCCTTAACGGGAATGCCTAATATTGGCCTTCAGCTTGATCTATATCATTTATTTTTAACGGACACTATGTGGGAACAATCACTGAGAAAATGGCTTCCCCAAACACGGCATATCCAGATCGCTGATACTCCCGGCCGTCATGAACCTGGAACCGGAAATATCTCATGGATAGAGATATTCTCAATCATCAGAAATGAAAACTACCATGGCTGGATTAGCTGCGAATATAATCCTTTAACCTCCACAATAGATGGCCTCATGTGGCGGGATAATTATAAAATTTAAACTTCAGGGACAGCTTTTTAAGAAATGTATTCTTTCCAGAGACACTTAAGCGAATAAGTATTTTATCTTATTTTTTGTACAATTTTGATTTTTAAATCTCATTTTTTTATATCGTATTTTAGTATAGTTTTAAAATTTGATATACTTTTAAAATCTTTACGCAGGCCCTATTAGCTCTTTATAGCGTTATTCTTTCAAAGCCTGGCAGGACACCCGACATTGATTATGCGTTTTGCGGAAATTGGTCAGCGCCTGCGTGCCTATCGCCTGGAGTCTGGATTGCGCGCAGAGGAGATAGCAGCACGGCTGGGTGTCTCAAGAGCCGCGCTATACCGCTATGAAAAAGGCGAGGTCATCAAACTTGATACCGTGCAGAGGCTGGCTGAACTCCTGCAGGTTTCTCCTCTTTCCCTGCTGGGTGTCAGTATTGAGTATCAAAGCCGGCCTGTCGGATATTTCGAACGTGCCCGCCAGATTGAGGAGAATGCCGCCCAGCTGCAGTTTGTCGGAGATGCGCTATGCCATCTGACGATGCTGGATGAAACAGAAGCGTTTCTGGTCGAATCCATCACGTCCCGCCATGCCGGACGATCGAAAGCAGACCGGCTTTACGTCGAGCAGCTTGTAAAAACGCTGAAAGAGAGACGCGCGGCCTATGCCGCCCGAAGACCCAACCTCATTGCAATGTTATCCCCTGCTGCCATTTCCATTATGCTGCAACAGGGTATTGGCGGACCCAATTTATCGGAAGAGCTGAAAGCAGCCGCCCTTGCCGTGGCAAGACGGGAGGTTGAGCACATGGCCAACCTTCTGGAAACGGAACCAATGGGATTGCAGTTCGGACTACTGTCACCTGGGGAAATCAACAGCCGTATGGTGATCGCACGGTCTCATTCAACAATACAGCTTGTCCTCAATCCGTTTCACACGGATACCGCACCCGACCTTCAAGAAGGGGTAGCGATCATTTCTTCTGCCGAGGAAATTGTGGTGTCCCATCAAAAAATGGCCGAAATGTGCTGGAAAAATTCAATCAAAGGTCATGAGGGAGCTAAAATTCTTCGGAGTATGCTGGGGTAATCCTGGCCAAACGTCATCCTGCAAGAACCGTATGTAGAATTTGTCCATCCGCTATGACGAGAAAATCGCCGTTCCCATCCAAGCGATTCTCTCGTCAGCAAAGGCCTGTCAGACAATTTTCTCAGCCTGCCCTCCCACGTGGATATAAGGACTAAATCCCACAGTATCGTCTGGAAAGGGCGCTATGCTGTGGAGCTGATCTCGTTCCACAACCGGCGCTTCGCTGGCGCATGATCCGGCGTGCAAGAATTGGGAAATCTGGCGACGTGGCAAGGCATCCGCAGTTCTGCCATAATCCCCACAGGGGATACCCTCATTCTGATCGAATAGATACGGATTGCGGCACTGGCCGTCAGTCTTGACCCGGTCATGACCGCAATTCCTGCCGGTATAAGCCATTCCGGCGAGGATCCGGCAGAAACCCACCGCCCGTCGTGAATGTCTGGAGGAGCCCGGTGCCACCCCGAAAAGGCTGCTCCATGCCGAAAATTATCTTCTGACACCGGGCGAATCAGATGAAACCCTGTCACTTTATATCCGTGAAGCCATTTTGCCTGCATTCTATCATGGGGATCATCCCGGGACAGGAGGTCTGAGAGCTGAAAACGAGGACATCCGTATCCGAATCGTTCCTGCCCAGCAGGCGATCGAGGCCGCTATCGTCGGTCAGTTCAGCAATGTTGTAACAACGGTTGCCCTGCTCTGGCTGGCAGCACAACGTGACCGGACTAAACGCGACTGGCTCGGAAGGGACGAATAATGGCGACACTGCCTGTTTTGGTCGACGCGGCGTGGCTGCGAGAGTCAATGGGTGCGGCTGATCTGATCATTTTCGACGCAACGAAATTTTTACCCAATCAGGGCCGCAACGGTCATGATGACTACGTGCGCAGACATATTCCCGGGGCTATTTATTTCGATATTGATGCCATTGCCGATCAGCAGACCGATCTGCCGCATATGGTTCCCCCACCCGGCCAGTTCGCGGCCCAGCTTGGTGCGCTTGGCGTGTCCAATAACAGCAGGGTCGTTTTCTATGATCAGAACAGCATGATGTGGGCTGCCCGCGGCTGGTGGCTGTTCCGGCTGTTTGGTCTGGAGGCTGCCGTACTGGATGGCGGGCTTGATGCGTGGATTCGGGCCGGTGGCCAGACCGAAAGTGGCGAGATTGCTTCCACCTCCGCTCCATCTGCCTTGTTGACCGACTGGCGCCCGAAATACGTACGAGGCATCGGCGATATCAAGGATAATCTGATATCCGGGGCCGAGCTGGTCTTGGATGCCCGCAGCGCGGAGCGTTTTGCCGGCACTGCCGCAGAACCGCGCCCAGGCGTGGAATCCGGCCGGATTCCCGGCAGTCTCAATCTGCCTTTCAATCAGGTTCTGGCAGCAGATGGTACTCTGTTGTCGCCCGAGACTTTGCGTCAGCGTTTTGCTGCTGCCGGTATTGATGGCAGCAAACCAGTGATTGCAAGTTGCGGAAGCGGCGTTTCCGCCTCCCTGCTCAGCTTTGCTATGGCGGTAGCAGGCTTGGAGGCAGCCTCCATTTATGATGGCTCATGGTCGGAATGGGGCAGCCGCCCCGATACTCAGAAGCAGCGTGATGCAGTATAATCGTCCGGGACCGCGCACCCCAGCTGATGCGCCCAATGAACATCCCGATACCAGATTGGTGAGGGCTGGCCGGCCGGTGGAAAAATACACCGGTGTCGTGAACCCACCTCTCATCCGTGGATCAACGGTCCTGCAACCCGATACAGAGACGCGACGTCGTGAGGGAAAACGCTGGCTGGAACAGGCCCTGACCTACGGGCTGAATGGATCAGAAACCCATTTCGCGTTGGAAAACGCCATTGCCGAAATCGAAGGCGGCACGCATTGCCAGATCGTATCCTCCGGTCTGGCAGCCTGTACTGTGCCTTTACTCGGTTATCTGAGCGCAGGCGATCACCTGCTGGTTCCGGATATGGTGTATGGCCCGACACGTGATTTCTGCGAAGGTCTGCTAAAACAGTTCGGAATAGAAACAACTTTTTACACCGCTACAGCGACTGCGCATGAACTTGCGCCCCTGTTCAGGCCGGAAACCAGAGTGCTGTTTCTGGAAAGCCCCGGCAGCCATACCTTCGAGGTGCAGGATGTCGCAGCGCTTTGCGCTCTGGCGCATCAGCACGGGGCGGTGACAATGCTCGATAATACCTGGGGCATTCGCCACTTTCAGCCATTCCAGCATGGAATCGATCTCTCGATTCAGGCGCTGACGAAATATGTCGGTGGCCACAGTGATCTTTTGCTCGGCTCTATCACTGTCAATGACGAAGCACATTGGCGCCGGGTGCGCAGCACAGCCGGGCTGCTGGGGCAATATGCCAGCCCCGATGATTGCTGGCTGGCCCTGCGCGGTCTGCGCACCATGGCGGTGCGCATGAACCACCAGATGCAGAGCGCATTGCATATCGCTACCTTCCTGAGCGAACGGCCCGAGATTCAGCGCGTACTCTACCCAGCCCTGCCGGGCGATCCCGGTTATGAGATGTGGAAGCGGGATTTCACGGGTGCACCCAGCCTGTTCGGTGTGGAGTTCAAGAGTTCCTTCACGACAGAGCAGAGCGACCGTTTCATCGATTCTCTCTCGATTTTTGGTCTGGGTGCCTCCTGGGGCGGCTATGAAAGCCTGATCATGCCGACCTACGGCACCATCCATCGCAGCCATGACATTCCGCTCGAAGGACCAACCGTACGCATCCATATCGGTCTGGAAGACCCACAGGATCTAATCGCCGACCTGACACAGGCTCTGGATACCATGCAGCGATGAACGATGTGTTCGATATTATACGCTTCAACGATCAGGGCCTCGTCACTGCCATCGCCCAGCAGCATGACACTGGCGAGGTGCTGATGCTGGCCTGGATGAACCGGGAGGCTATAGAGGAAACGTTGGCGACGGGTCGGGTCTGCTATTTCAGTCGCAGCCGGAAGGGGCTGTGGCGCAAGGGCGAGACCTCCGGACAAGTACAGACGCTGATCGAGTTACGGGTCGATTGTGACGGGGACGCCCTGCTGGTACTGGTCGATCAACCGGGTGTCGCATGTCATACGGGGCGCCGAAGCTGCTTCTACCGGGCTATCGGCAAGGATGGCGCCATCACCACCCTGACAGAACCACTGATCGACCCTCATACACTTTACGGCAGCTGACAGAACAACCGGCCCTTATCCCTCGTCGAGACGTTTCGCAGTTCTGGCGTGACGTCTCGACAGATCAAGGTAATGCGGCACGGTATCGGCGAACATGGCCTTGTCCTGCTCGCTGAGGCAGCGCTGGAGTTTCGCGGGAGAGCCGATCCACAACTCTTCCTCGCCTGTTACCTTGCCCGGCGTCAGCATAGCCCGCGCCCCCAGCACGCTGCCACGGCCCAGTACGGCTCCATCCATCACCGTGGCTCCCATGCCGACAAAGCTGCCATCATGCAGTTCGCAGGCATGCACAATAGCGGCATGGCCGATGGTGACGTCATCGCCAATCAAAGTCGGATAGCAGACATGGTTCACATGAACGATGGTACCATCCTGAATATTGGTGCGCTCACCGATTCTGATCCGGTTTGTGTCGCCGCGCAGGACACAGCCATACCAGACCGAGCTGTCCGGCCCGATCTCAACATCGCCAATGATCACAGCTCCCGGCGCAATCCAGGCCGAGGGATGAATGATCGGTGTTTTGCCTTCAAACGCGATAATCACGCGATACCTACTCCAGCCCCAGCATCAGGCGTGCATTCTGGATCGCCGAACCTGAGGCACCTTTGCCCAGATTATCCAACTTCGCCACCAGCACGGCCTGACGCCTGCTTTCATTGCCAAAAACGCGCAGTTCCAGATGATCCGAGCGGGATGCATCTTCTGCGCGCAGGGTCGATACAGTGTCCATGACCCGAACCTGCCTCGCCGCACTGTAATGGGTACGCAAGGCGGCTTCCAGATCGCTCGCTGAGGGCCGTCCCGGCAGATCATCAAGATGGAGCGGCACGGAAACCAGCATACCCTGCGGAAAATGCCCAACAGAAGGCACGAAAATCGGCCGCCTTGTCAGCCCTGCATAAGCCATGATCTCCGGCAAATGCTTATGCTCCAGCCCCAGCGCATACAGCTCGAAAGCGGGACCGCCCTCCTTCTCATGCGCCTCAATCATATTTTTGCCGCCGCCGCTATAACCGCTGATCGCATTGATGCTGAGCGGCTGATCCGGCGCAATCAGCCCGGCATCGATCAGCGGACGCAGCAGGGAAATGCTGCCGACGGCGTAACAGCCGACATTGGCGACTTTTCCGGCATTGCGGATCTGCGCTGCCTGATCGGCTTGTAATTCGGCAAAACCGTATATCCAGCCCTCCGCCACACGATGAGCCGTGCTGGCATCCAGCAGTTTGGGGGCGTTTCCTCCAAGAGAATCCGCCAGCGCGACAGTTTCCTTCGCCGCGTCATCAGGCAGGCACAGGATGGCAAGATCGACGTCAGCCAGAATAGCGCGCTTGGCCTCCGGATCTTTACGATGCTCTGCGGGCAGACTGCGCAAGGAGACGCCAGGCAGATCGCCCAGCCTTTCGCGGATGCCGAGACCGGTAGTGCCACTTTCGCCGTCGATAAAAATGCTGTGCGTCATCTCGATCATGCCCTTCCATCCGCCGCTGCAGGATAGGCACCCGCCCCGCAAAGAAAAGAGGCGGGATAAAGAAAAGGCCGGACATTGCTGCCCGGCCCTTTTCCCACCAACCAGTGGAACTCAGCGCTTGCTGAACTGGAAGCTACGACGGGCCTTGGCCTTACCGTATTTCTTACGTTCAACGACGCGCGGATCGCGGGTCAGGAAGCCGGCAACCTTGAGGACGCTGCGCAGTTCCGGCTCATAATTGACCAGAGCGCGGCTGATGCCATGGCGGACGGCACCGGCCTGACCGGACAGACCGCCGCCAGTCACCGTGCAGTACACGTCGAACTGGTTATAGCGATCAGTGACCAGGAAAGGCTGGGTGATCAGCATGCGCAGCACGGGGCGCGCAAAATAGGTGCCGACCTTCTTGCCATTGACCTGAATGTCGCCCTTGCCGGGCTTCACCCAGACGCGGGCAACGGCATCCTTGCGGCGGCCAGTGCCATAGGAACGGCCCTGTGCATCACGCTTCGGCTCACGGGAAGCAGCGGGGACTTCACCGGAAACGGTTGAACCCTGTGAGACCGCGAGATCCTTCAGATCGGCCAGGGTACGGGTCTGTGTATCGGACATAGAGGTCAGACCCTCCGGTTCTTGCTGTTGAGCGCGCCGACATCCAGCGACTTCGGCTGCTGGCCGTCATGCGGGTGGGATGCACCGGCATACACATACAGATGCTTCATCTGCTGACGCTGCAGCGGACCGCGCGTAATCATGCGCTCCACGGCCTTTTCGACCACGGATTCGGGATGCTTGCCTTCAAGACGCTGGCGGATGCTGCGGCCCTTGATGCCACCGGCATAGCCGGTGTGGTAGTAAAAGACCGACTGATCGGCTTTATTGCCGGTCACGCGGATCTTGTCGGCGTTGATCACGACAACGTTGTCGCCGCAATCGACATGGGGGGTGAACTGCGGCTTGTGCTTGCCACGCAGACGGTTGGCGATGATGACGGCAAGACGGCCGAGCACCAGCCCTTCCGCGTCGATCAATACCCAGTCTTTGTTCACCTCCGCGGGTTTCAGCGAGAGGGTGGTCTTCATCTAGGATGTCCTCGAGAATGGCAGTGGCGGACAAAACCGCATGCGTTCGGGTGGCGGCTTATGGCCTGCAATCCCCCGAACGTCAAGCATTCCTTTGTGTGGTATCATGATACCACACACCATGAACCCCGGTCTGGTGGCCGTGATCGGCGCCACCGGTCGCACCGGTCTGGCGCTTTGCCGCGCTCTGTCAGACGCCGGTATGCCATTCCGCCCCGTGGTCAGAAACCCCGACAAATGGCTTTCCTGCGGTATCACGCAACCCGCCCATGCAGAAAATGACGTGCAGGTCAGAGGGGCCGATGTCACCCGGCCGGATCAGCTTCGTCATGCATTGGATGGTGTCAGCGCGATCGTCGCTACCAGCCATGCCAGCCATAGCGCCACCATCATCGAAGCAGCCCCTGAACAGGCCAGCCTGATCCTGATGGGCAGCACAAGGAAATTCTCTGCCTTCACGGACCCGCATTGTGCGGGAGTTCGCGCAGGGGAGCAGGCTTTTCTGGGATCAGGGCGACACGGCGTCATGCTGCATCCCACCATGATCTATGGCGATCCAGAGGAACAGACGCTGCGTCGCCTTGCAAGGCTGATCCGCAAAACACACCTTCTGCCGATACCGGATGGCGGGCGTGCCCTGATACAGCCGATTTATCAGGATGACGTCACACGCTGCCTGATCGCCGCCCTGTCATGCCCTTGGAAGAGTGCCTCCACACTCGTCATTGCGGGGCCGGAGCCGGTCTCCTACGCGGATTGTATCCGCCTTATCGCCCGGATATCCAAAGTGCGTGCGCCCCTGATCCTGCCACTGCCTGCTTCGCTGATGCTGCATGGCCTTGCGCTGGGGCAGCGCATTCCAGCCCTCGCCCGCCGCCCTTTCATGAGCAAACTGGAAGGAGAAATTCAGCGTCTGACAGAAAATCGCTCTTTCGATATCACACCGATGCGCCACATTCTGGGGATCGAGCCGATCAGCCTGAAAGATGGGTTGACGCGCAGCTTCAACCCGGCTCAAGCCTGATCCACCGCCCGGCCACGGAGAGACCCCCATGCCGATCAAAGACCGTATCGCCGCTTTTCAGGATGAGATGACGCAGTGGCGGCACCATCTGCACCGTCATCCGGAGCTGTCACTGGAGGAAACCGCAACCAGCGCCTTCGTGCAGCAAAAGCTGCGGGAATTCGGCGTGGACGAAATCATCACCGGGATCGCCGAAACCGGCGTTGTCGCCGTCATCCATGGCCGTGCGGCGGGCGGAACCATCGGCCTGCGCGCCGATATGGATGCTCTGCCCATCACGGAAGAAAGCGGCAAACCCTATGCCTCTGCCAATCCCGGTGTGATGCATGCCTGCGGTCATGACGGCCACACCACCATGTTACTGGGGGCCGCGCGTGATCTGGCCGCGACAAGGAATTTCGCGGGCACGGCCTATCTGATTTTCCAACCCGCCGAGGAACAGATCGGCGGCGGTCGGATGATGGTCGAGGAAGGGCTGTTCGACCGCTTCCCCATGGAGCGTATCTATGGCCTGCATAACTGGCCAAGTTCTCCGGAAGGTGTGTTCCAGATGGCCCCGGGTCCGGTCATGGCCGCGGTAGCCAATATCGACATCATCGTCACCGGCAAAGGAGCGCATGGCGCTCAGCCCCAGCGTGGCATAGATCCGGTGGTTGTCGCCGCCCATATCGTGACGGGGCTGCAATCCGTCGTCTCCCGGATCGTCGATCCAACCGACAAGGCTGTGCTGTCGATCACCCAGATCGCAGGCGGCAACGCTTATAACGTCATCCCGGAACGTGTGGAGTTAAAAGGAACCGCCCGCTGGTTCACGCCCGGCTTAGGTGAAGCCATGGAAGCCGCGGCACGGGGCATTGTGAACGGCATCGCCTCGGCCTTCGGTGCGCAGGTCTCCTTTACCTTCGACGTGCTCTATCCGGCGACTATCAACGATGCTGATGCAACGGAGCGCGCCTGGAAAGCCGCCAGTGCCGTTGCCCCGACCGAGGAACTGCCTGCTCCCTCCATGGGGGGAGAGGATTTTTCTTTCATGCTGAACGTCAAACCCGGCAGCTACATCATGCTGGGCAGTGGCAAGACGGCAACCGATCCCGGTCTGCATCACCCCGCCTATGATTTCAACGATGCGATCCTGCCGCTGGGGGCATCCTACTGGGTGACGCTGGTGGAGCAGGAACTGCCGCTGTCCAACCAGCCTCCTCATTCATCCTGAAGCGGCACTGCAACGGATGCGGAACGATGCGCAACGCTTCGCAGACTGATGCGTCTGGTAACAGGCGGCTTCGATCATAGCCGTCTGTTATCAACGGGCTGATAGAAGTTTTGATCTTATCGATGCTGTCATCCTCGCTGCTGCGCGTTCTTCATCCGGCTTTCTGTCTGGGTCTTTTATTGTTGTCAGGGGGGTGCTCCCTGTCTGATTCTCACACCGCACAACGGGCGAGAACGCGATTTGTCGGTCTTTCGGCGGTTGATCTGCAAACCTGTCTCGGCGCACCGGATCAAAAAAATACCGCAGGCGACACCACGATTTTGACATACTATGCCAACTCTACCGGCAATGGAGGCATCAATATCACGCTCCCAATTATCGGGGGTGGATTAAGCGTCTCTGGCGGTGGATACTGCCATGCGACCTTTCGGCTGGATCATGACCGGGTCATGCAAATTCACTACAGCGGCGAGAAAGATGCCCGCGGGGCACCGGATGCGTATTGCGCACCGATCATACGGCAATGTCTGCGTGATCTGGATGCATCCCAACCGGATGCACAGGCGGAACAGCATTTACCTGCCGCGTGGCGTCGCTACTGAACGGTTCCTGGCAATGCACTGTCGCGCCGTATCTGCCGGATGAGCCCCGCATGGTCCAGATCGCCATCCCCCGCTTCGCAGAGAGCACGATAGAGAGAGGCCACCGCTTCCGTCATCGGCAGTGACAGCCCGAGCGTTTTCGCCTCTTGCAGAATCATGCGCAGATCCTTGAGTTGGATCGCGGATTTTCCACCCGGAACAAAATTCTCATCCAGCATGCGTTGCCCATGTTCACGCAGGATGCGGCTATCGGCAAAACCGCCCGCCACGGCTTCCCTGAACCGTGCGGCGGAAGCGCCACCGGCTTCGGCCAGCACGAAAGCCTCCGACACCGCACCGATCGTCACACCGACGATCAACTGGTTGGCCAGTTTCGCAAGCTGACCGGTACCAATATCGCCGATTCTGGTCATGCGACCCAGCGCGGCAAAAACCGGAGCCAAACGGTTCAGCACCGCCTCCTCTCCCCCCGCCATGATCGCGAGGGTGCCATCCCGCGCACCGCCCTCTCCGCCGGAAACAGGTGCATCGACGTAAAACCGGGGCGATACTTTCTTTGCCTGGGCTCTGGCGCGCCATGGCTCAATGGAACTCATCACCAGCACGATGCCATTCTGTGCCATGGTATCGATAAACCCGGTCTCCAGCACCGCATCGCAGGCCGGACCGTCGGACACCATCAGCAACGCGACATCGGCCCCACGTGCCGCATCAGGAGCCGACGCCGCCACGGGCAGGCCGAGTTCAGCCGCTCGGACAGGATTGCGATTCCAGACTGTGACTTCATGCCCGGCATCGGCAAGACGGCAGGCCATCCACCGCCCCATGATTCCGGTACCCAGCACAGCGATACGCATCGGTAAGGCCTCACGCATCCATCAATGATGATATTGCCGGGACTATGCCGCTGATGCAGCATGAAAGGGCACTGGGGCGAGCGACGGGACTCGAACCCGCGACATCCAAGACCACAACCTGGCGCTCTACCATCTGAGCTACACCCGCCATGACCCAGTGCTGACCACCCGGGAAAAAACCACAACCGGATGGGGCGGGGCGTATTTGACCGATCACGTCGCCCGCGTCAACGCCCCCTGAGCAGAAGAGGATCGATTTATGTCCGGAACGCCTGTCTTCACCGACTGAAAAAGGCGCGCATTCGGGCAATTCCCTCATCCAGCACCTCATTCCGCTTGCAAAAAGCGAAACGCACAAATCCCTGAGGTGCATCCCTGTCATAGAAAGCCGCCACAGGGATCGCCGCAACCCCCGCCTTTTCAACAAGCAAACGGCAGAATGCCATGTCATCGGCCTCAAATCCCAGCCGACGATAATCGGCGATCAGGAAATAGCTGCCCTGTATGGGCATGACGTCAAATCCGATTTCGGTCAGACCATCATGCAGCCGATCCCGCTTCTGTCGCAGACTGTCTGACAGTTCGGCAAAATAACTGTCAGGCGCATTCAGCCCCACGGCCACGGCACGTTGAAGATTGGGGGCAATCGCAAATACCAGATTCTGGTGCACCCGCATCACGACCGACACCAGCGATTTCGGCCCGGTCACATAACCGACCCTCCAACCGGTCAGGCTGAAGGTCTTGCCGGCACTGCCGATGCGAAGGCAGCGATCGGACATGCCAGGCAAGGTGCGCAAAGGAATGTGACGCGATGGCGCATACACCAGATGCTCATACACCTCGTCACAGATCGCATAGGCATCATGAGCCTGCACCAGTTCCGCAATCAGTGCCAACTCATCAGGACCAAAAACCTTGCCGCATGGATTCATCGGCGTATTCAGCAAAACCGCCTTGGTTTTAGGACCGAACGCCTCCCGCAATGCCTGCTCCGGCAGTGACCAGTCGGGGGCCTCCAGCCTGACGATACGGGGGACCGCGCCGATCATGCGAATGATCGGAAGATACGTATCGAACAGCGGCTCGAACAGGATGATCTCATCTCCCTGATCAAGCAAAGCCATCAGGCTGGCAGCCAGAGCCTCACTGGCGCCTGCCGTGACCAGCACCTCCGAATCGGGGTCGACCGTGATGCCGTAATGCCGGGCTTCTGACGCCGCCACCGCCTGCCTCAATTCAGGCACTCCAGGCATGGGGGCATACTGGTTGCGTCCGTCCAGCAGAGCCTCTGACGCGGCACGCACGATGAAATCCGGTCCCTCCGTATCCGGAAAGCCCTGCCCGAGATTCACCGCATCATGTCTGGCCGCCAATGCCGACATAACCGTGAATACGGTGGTTTCAAGGGAGGACATCAAGGCATTCAATGGCTTCACGGCACGGCTCCTGTCTGTGCGCAGACTATGCGCGGCAGGCGAATGGTCGGCAATCACCCGCACCTGACTGGTAAAGACAGGCCATCTATCGTCAGAGACCATCATATGCCTTGCAAACAGGCAGCCACCGCCCAATGAGCAGGCGTCATAGGCTGCACAATAATAAAGCATCTCGATATATCGCGCCAAAATCGTGGCGAGTTGCCGGTTGGCATGATGCATGCAAATCTGTTTCCCGGACCATGCCTTCCGATTTCGGCAAGGCGGATCAATGTGGTAGAATAAGGCTGGCCGGAAATGGGTCGGCACGAAGCCGTGTGGAAACGCGAATGAAAAAAATCGAAGCCGTTATCAAACCTTTCAAGCTGGACGAAGTGAAGGAAGCCCTTCACGAAGTCGGCCTGCAGGGTATCACGGTAATGGAAGCGAAAGGCTTCGGGCGGCAGAAAGGCCATACCGAGCTGTATCGCGGCGCTGAATACGTCGTCGATTTCCTACCAAAGGTGAAAATCGAGGTGGTCTGCGAAGATGATCAGGTTGAACGCGCAGTGGAGGCAATCGTCAATGCTGCCCGCACTGGCCGTATCGGCGATGGCAAGATTTTCGTGACCCCTGTTGAGGATGTTATCAGGATCAGAACCGGTGAGCGTGGCGCGGCAGCGGTCTGATCCCGCACGCCTTACCTGCCGGTTAATTTTTCACCATAGCCTGGCGTTTTACGGAGGTTTATGACGTGTTTGCCCGCGTCAAATCCGCAAAACCCGGTTATGGCTGTCTCAAGCATGCGTTCGGCCCTATGGCCGGGGCATGTCAATCAGAAGCCTAATCTAACAGAGGAACAGGGCGAGTATGTCGGAAAAAGACTCGACGCCGGACAGCGTCTCTCGCGTGATGGACATGATCAGGGAAAACGCGGTCGAATATGTCGACCTGCGCTTCACCGATCCCCGCGGCAAATGGCAGCACACCGCTCAGCATATTTCCACCGTGAACGAAGATTCGTTCCGCGACGGTTTCATGTTCGACGGCTCCTCCATTGCCGGCTGGAAAGCCATCAATGAAAGCGACATGGTGCTGATGCCGGACCCGGAAACAGCCGTCATGGACCCGTTCGCGGCCAAGCCGTCCCTGATCCTGTTCTGCGACATCATCGAGCCGAGCACCGGTCAGTTCTATGCCCGTGACCCGCGCGCCACCGCGAAACTGGCCGAGCAATATGTCCGTACCTCCGGCGTGGCCGACACGGTCTCCATCGGTGCGGAAGCCGAATTCTTTATCTTCGACAGCGTGCGTTTCGGCACGGGTGGCAATTTCGGCACCTTCCAGCTGGACAGCGTCGAAGGCCCCGGCTCCAGCATGAAAGACTATCCGGAAGGTAATATGGGCCACCGTCCGGGCGTCAAGGGCGGTTACTTCCCGGTTCCGCCGGTCGATGGCGAAAGCGATCTGCGCGCCGAAATGCTGTCCGCCATGGGCGAAATGGGTCTGGTCATCGAAAAGCACCACCACGAAGTGGCGCAGTCCCAGCATGAGCTTGGCACCAAGTTCAACACGCTGACCCGCATGGCCGACGACATGCAGATCTACAAATACTGCGTACACAACACCGCCCACAGCTACGGCAAGACGGCAACCTTCATGCCGAAGCCGATCTATGGCGATAACGGTTCCGGGATGCACACCCACCTCTCGCTGTGGAAAGCGGGCAAACCGCTCTTCGCCGGCAATGGCTATGCCGACCTGTCCGAGCTATGTCTGTACTTCATCGGCGGCATCATCAAGCATGCCAAGGCATGCAATGCTTTCACCAACCCGTCGACGAACAGCTACAAGCGCCTGATTCCAGGTTTCGAGGCTCCGGTGCTGCTGGCTTATTCGTCCCGCAACCGCTCGGCCTCCTGCCGTATTCCTTACACCACCAGCCCGAAGGCGAAGCGTGTCGAAGTCCGGTTCCCGGATCCGGTCGCCAACCCCTACCTCGCCTACTCCGCGCTGCTGATGGCGGGCATGGACGGCATCAAGAACAAGATCCATCCGGGCGACCCGATGGACAAGGATCTGTACGATCTGCCGCCGGAAGAACTGAAAGACATCCCGACCGTCTGCGGCTCGCTGCGTGAAGCGCTGCAGGCTCTGGAAGCCGATCACGAATTCCTGCTGCAGGGCGATGTGTTCTCCAAGGATCAGATCGAGAGCTATATCGAACTGAAGTGGAAGGAAGTGTACCGCTTCGAACACACGCCGCACCCGGTCGAGTTCGAGATGTACTACTCCGCCTGATCGCTCACGCGATTGAAACAAACGGGAAAAGGGAGCCGGAAGGCTCCCTTTTTTCGTTATACAGCTTCATGCTGCACCATATTTCAGATGCACAGGGATTGATGGCCATGACTCATCAGGACGACAAAGAACAGCGTTACCAGCGCGGGCGAAAAATGCTGCACACCCTGCATGGGCAGCACGGCCTGGATATCGTCGACGGGCTTGGTACATTCGCGCCCGACTTCGCCCGCATGATCTACGAATTTCCATTCGCCGATATTTACGACCGCCCAGCCCTCGACCTGCGGTCACGCCAGATAGCCACGATTTCCGCCCTGGCAGCGATGGGCAATGCGCTGCCCCAGTTGGACGCCCATATTGCCGCCGGGCTGCATATCGGGCTGACACGGCAGGAAATCATCGAGATCATTATGCAGATCGCTGTCTATGCAGGTTTTCCAGCCGCCATGAATGGTCTGGCAACAGCCCGCGCCGTCTTTGCCCGGCTGGATGAGGAAGCGGCTGGATGAGGAAGCCGCTACGGTTTAAATTCTGCCGGTTAACGCAGCTATCAGCACCGCCAGACGGTCTCCAAGGCCTCGCTGCGATGGGTTGATGCGACCATAAATGGGCCGGGCCAGATCGCGCCGGGCCAGCACTGCGGGCAAAGCCGCCGCCATCCAGCCTCGTCCCACCCGGCCACGGCATAGCCGCAATCGCCGCTGCCCCTCGGTTGCCAATGCCTGCAAAGGTCCGGCAGCAATATTGCCTGCCTCATGCGGCGCGCTGGTCAGCGCCTCCGGCTCCAGCCCGGCCGCATGCAGCTCTGCCACTGGTACCAGAACGCGCCCCTGCGCTGCATGGGCACAGACCCCGTGAACGACCCCAGCCAGACCATATATGGCTCCCAGACGGCGCAGACGCACCTGTTCCTCTTTGCCTGCCCCAAGGATCTGCCCGGCCAGCACAGCCACCTGTCCGGCTGTCTGCTCCAGATAATGCCATAGCGTCAGGGAATCGGGAAAAGACTCCTCCATATCGGCTTCCCGCGCCTCGATCAGGGCCAGCAGCCCTTCCCGATCCAGTTGTCCCGCCTTCAGCGCCTCCCCCAGCGGAGTCGCCAGTTCATGGCGTTTCTCCACGCCCTCGACCACCTCCCGCCACCATTGCAGACGGATCAGCGCGACAATCGGCGTGCTGGCCACTTCCCTTGCCCGAACCAGTTCATGGTTCAAAGCGTATAGAAGCATGAGGCTTTCACGCTTGTCCGGGGCGGCGAACAAGGACGCGAAAAAACGATCCGGATCATACCGCCTGACAATGTGGGCAGCAGGGCTGAGAACGGGTCCGTTCAATGACGGGGACATGAAAGACCTGTCTTTCTGTCGCCTGTGTCCTTGACGGCGGAAAGCGGCGACAATAGCTCTGGTTCGACCATCAGAGACACAAAACGGAGACTCTGGACATGGCTTTTGAACTTCCCTCCCTGCCCTATTCGCTGAATGCCCTCGCGGCCAACGGCATGTCGCAGGAAACGCTCGAACTGCATCACGGCAAGCATCATCAGGCGTATGTGACCGCACTGAACGGTTTCGTCGAGAAAAACCCGGATCTGCAGGGTAAATCTCTCGAAGAGATCATCAAGGCCACCTATAACAAGGCCGATGCCGCCCCCGTGTTTAACAATGCCGGGCAGCATTGGAACCATATCGTATTCTGGCAGAATCTGAGCCCGAATGGTGGCCGGATTCCGACCCGACTCGAACAGAAGCTCGTCGCGGATTTCGGCAGCGTGGACACGTTCAAGGAACAGTTCAAGACCGCTGCCACCACCCAGTTCGGCTCCGGCTGGGCCTGGTTGGTAATGGGTTCCGACGGCAAGCTGAAAGTGACCAAAAGCCCGAACGGCGTGAACCCGGTCGCGACCGATGAAGGCAAGGTTCTGCTGGCGCTGGATGTGTGGGAGCACAGCTACTACGTCGATTTCCGCAACCGTCGCCCCGACTACGTCCAGAACTATCTGGATAAGCTGGCCAATTACGAATTCGCCGAAGCCCAGCTGGGCTGAGCGCGTTCAAGCATCGCCAGACGGAAAAGGGCCGGTCTCACGACCGGTCCTTTTTGTATCCGGAATCTGATACCCCTGTTCAACCGAGCGCCTTTTTCAGTGCCTCGTTGACCAGAGCGGGATTCCCCTTGCCCTGCATGGCCTTCATCACCTGACCGACGAAGAAGCCGAACAGCTTGTCCTTGCCGGAGCGATATTCCGCCAGCTTGTCGGGATTGGCCTCCAGAACCTGCGCCACCGCCGTATCGATCGCTCCGGTATCAGTCACCTGACGCAGGCCACGGGCTTCGACGATATCCGCCGGATGCTCTCCGGTTTCGGCCATGGCCTCGAACACTTCCTTGGCGATACGGCCATTGATCGTGTTATCGGCCAGCAGATCGAGCAAGCCGCCCAGCGCCTCCGCTGAAATCGGGCTGTCGGTGATGCTGCGCCCGGTGCGATTCAGCACGGCGAACAAATCGCCGGTGATGTAATTCGCCGCCAAACGGGCATCACGCCCCTTTGCCACCGTTTCGAAGAAACTGGCGCTGGCCTGCTCCGCTACCAGCACGCCTGCATCATACGGGGTCAGCCCGTATTCAGCGATGAAACGCGCCCGCTTGTCATCCGGCAGTTCCGGCAGGGAGGCTTTCAGCCCCTCGATCCAGTCCTCATCCAGAACCAGCGGCAGCAGATCGGGATCGGGGAAATAACGGTAATCATGCGCGTCTTCCTTGCTGCGCATGGATCGGGTCTCGCCTCGTGACGGATCGAACAGGCGTGTTTCCTGATCAACCTCCCCACCCTCTTCCCAGAGCGCGATCTGGCGCTTCGCCTCGGCCTCGATCGCCTGCATCACATAGCGGATCGAGTTGACGTTCTTGATTTCGCAGCGTGTGCGGAACGGCTCTCCGGCACGGCGCACCGACACATTCACGTCGGCGCGCATGGAGCCTTCCTCCATATTGCCGTCACAAGTGCCGAGATACCGCAGGATTGTCCGCAATTTACGCAGATAGGCGCCTGCCTCCTCCGGGCTGCGCATATCCGGCTCACTGACGATCTCCATCAGCGCAACGCCCGAGCGGTTCAGGTCGATGAAGCTGCGGGTCGGATCCTGATCATGCAGGGATTTACCGGCATCCTGCTCCAGATGCAGCCGGGTCACGCCGATCTGGCGTGTGGAGCCGTCCTGCAACTCGATCTCGATCGTGCCGGAGCCGACAATCGGATGCGCGAACTGGCTGATCTGATAACCCTGCGGCAGATCGGCGTAGAAATAGTTCTTCCGGTCGAAACGGCTGACCGGATTGATATGCGCCTTCAGGCCCAGCCCGGTGCGGACCGCCTGCGCGACACATTCCCTGTTCAGCACAGGCAGCATACCGGGCAGAGCGGCATCCACCAGACTGACCTGCGAGTTCGGCTCCGCACCGAACGCCGTTGCCGCGCCGCTGAACAGCTTGGACTGGCTGATGACCTGGGCATGCACCTCCAGCCCGATCACCAGTTCCCATGCGCCGGTTGCGCCCTCAATCGTGTAGCTCATCTCGTTTCAGGCTCCAGCATTCAGAGTATCGGCACGCAGGGCCGGGCGATGAGTAAAGGCAGCCGCCTGTTCCAGCGCGGCCGACACGGCAAAGACCGTTTCCTCATCGAAAGCCCGCCCGATAATCTGCAGGCCGAGCGGCAGCCCGGTTGTGCTCAACCCGGCAGGAATGGACATGGCGGGCAGACCGGCCAGATTGATCGGCACGGTGAACACATCGTTCAGATACATCGCCACCGGATCGTCGATGGTCTCGCCCTGCGCGAAGGCGGCACTCGGCGCGGTCGGGGTCAGCAGCGCATCAACCGAGCGGAAAGCCTCCGCAAAATCGCGGGCGATAAGAGCACGCACCTTCTGCGCCTTCAGATAATAAGCATCGTAATATCCAGCCGAGAGCACATATGTGCCGACCATGATGCGGCGCTTCACCTCGGCACCAAATCCTTCGGCACGGCTGCGCTCATAGAGATCGTTCAGATCCCTGTTATCGGTGGAGCGATGGCCGAACCGCACACCGTCATAGCGCGCGAGGTTCGAGGACGCCTCCGCCGGTGCGATGATGTAGTAGGCAGCCAGAGCATGCTTTGTATGCGGCAGGCTGACGTCCACCACCTCGGCCCCGGCGGCACGGAGCATGGCGGCACCGTTCTGCCAGAGCATGCGGATTTCCTCACTCATGCCATCGGCGACATATTCACGCGGCAGACCGATCCGCAGCCCTTTGACGCCGCGCTGACAGGCGGCTTCAAAATCCGGCACCTCACGCATGGCGCTGGTGCTGTCACGTGGATCATGTCCGGCCATGGAGCGCAGCAGGATCGCATTATCCCTCACAGTGCGCGCAAACGGACCAGCCTGATCCAGCGAGGATGCGTAGGCCACAATCCCCCAGCGGCTGCACCGTCCATAGGTCGGCTTGATCCCGGCAATGCCGCAATAGCTGGCCGGTTGACGGATTGAGCCACCTGTATCGGTCCCGGTTGCGCCCAGCGCCAGATGCGCGGCCACAGCCGCCGCAGAACCGCCAGAAGAACCACCCGGCACCAGCACCGCATCATCTCCGTGGCGCTTCCACGGATTTTCCACCGGACCATAGGCAGAGGTCAGGTTGGCCGACCCCATCGCGAATTCATCCAGATTGGCCTTGCCGAGGATCACCGCCCCATCACGCAGCATCCGCTCCGTCACCGCGCTCTCGTAAGGCGGCACGAAATTTTCCAGAATGCGGCTTCCTGCCGTTGTGCGGATGCCCTCGGAGCAGAACATATCCTTGCTGGCGACCGGAATACCTGTCAGCGCCACGGCATCCCCGGAGGCAAGGGCACGGTCGGCAGCATCGGCCTGTGCGCGCGCCTGATCCGGCGTCACAGTGATATAGGCATTCAGACGCGGATTGAGGGCTTCGATCGCACCAAGATGCGCGTCGGTCAGTTCCCGCGCTGAAAAACGTTTTGCGCGCAGCCCGTCCCGGGCCTCCGCAATGGTCAGATCGGTCAGCGCGCTCATTATTCCACCACCTTCGGCACGGCGAAAAACGGTCCGGCACGGTCGGGCGCATTGGCCAGAACCTTGTCCGACAGATCGCCTTCCGTCACCACATCATCCCTCATCGGCGCAACGGCCAGGCTGGTCTCGCCATCCGCCTGTATATCCGCCGGGCCTGTCATCGGCGCGATTCCATCCACCGCGCTGACATCCACCGCTTCCAGTTGGTCGACCCAACCAAGAATCGCGTTCAATTCGCCTTGCAGCGCACCCAGATCAGCCTCATCCACATGAATGCGTGCCAACCGGGCGATGCGCCGGACGACGCCGGTGTCCAATGCCATTTGATCGAAACCCTGTTCTTCCCAGAAGCAGCGGACCATAACGATGCGCATGTCCCTGTTCAACGTGCCCGACCTGCAAAGCCGACTCTCCCGCAATCAAAGGCTGCTTGGAATCGATCCCGGCAGCCGGATTATCGGCATCGCCCTGTCCGACGTCCGGCTGGATATCGCCAGCCCGTACGGTTCGATCAGACGCGGCAAGCTCCGCGTCAATGCAGAGGAAATCGCCACGATCGCCCGCAAGGAAGAAGCCGGAGGCATGATTATCGGCCTGCCTTTGTCGATGGATGGCAGCTTCGGCCCGGCGGCGCAGGCGGCGCGGGATTGGGCGATTGCACTTTCTGACGCGACCGGCCTGCCGGCCGCTTTGTGGGATGAGCGGGAAACCAGCAGCCGGGTACATCAGCTTCTGATCAATTCCGCCGATCTTGGCCGCAAGAGAAGGGCTGCTGTGGTGGATAAAATGGCCGCCGCCGTGATGTTGCAATCCGCGCTGGACGCGTTGCCGCCTATTTCTCACGCTGTGTCGGATCACACGCAGCCGCCGTAACCCGCGCCAGAACCAGCATACGCCGGGCTGCGACTCCGGCACCGGCCATATCGCCCGCAACATGGCGCAGCAACGGATGGGTTCCCAACGCCTGCAAAGCCGCATTCAGCGCCACATCCGTCGTCACGACCGCCGCCGCTGAAAGCGTCACCCGCCGCAACAGGGCCAGCGTACCGAGCAAGCCTGGCCGCATCCCATGCAATGCCGCTATCTGCCGTACCAGCCGCACGCCGCGCCATGCCACAAAAAAGCCGTCCAATGCAGGCGACGGAATCGCGGCTGTCGCGCTGAACACCTGCACCGCGGCTGCGCGGGCCAGCGCATCGCTCTCCTCTCGCAACGCCGCGACTGGACCTGCCCGCAGCAGGGAAGCAATAGCGGCAGAAGACTTCGCTTCCTCGATGGCAGGCAGAACCTCCGTCCCATGACGCGCATGGCGCGACCAACGGCGTGCTGCCTTCCGCGCCGCTTCGACATCCTGGCCCAGAATTGCCGCCCGTTCCTCATCAACTGCCTTCAGAGCAAATAATCCGCGTGCCTCCCGCCAGAACCCCGCCCCCAGCAGACCGAAACCAGCGAGCGAAACCGCCAGGCTGATTCCACCCAGCCACGTGCTGCGTGCGAACTGATCCATCACGAAACCAACCGCCAGCAGGGCCACAACCCCCACTCCAAGCAGCCCTATTCCAGATGCCATCAGTGTCAGTGTGCCGAGACCGCGTCCGGGATTGAGCGGAATGGATGGCAATGCCTGTTCCAGACGCTCGGCGGGAAGGTGATCTGTCTCCACACGTGGTGCGATGAAGGGTGGAGTTTCCGGCTCCGTGAAGACAGGCTCCTTCAGTCGCGCAGAGGAAGAGGCAGATATAGGAGACTCACCCTCTGTTTCCACACGTGGCGCAATGATGGGCGCAATGATGGGACGGGGCGTGGCCGGATCACTCACAGCACATCCTCCAGCAGCCATGCGAGGAGCGTATCGAGACCAAGATGCGGAATGCCGGCCCGCCCACCCGCCGGCAAGCGCATCGGCTCGAAATCCGGCGGCGCCAGAAAGCGGTGCGCCCAGAACGATGGCTCCGGCGGCCGGTCAGGCACCTCACCCGGATAGGACCGGGTGATGCGATCACTGCCGGTCAGCCGCCCGCGCACAGCGGAGACAGGATGGCCATCCAGCGTCCACACGAAATCCTCGGTGCAACGGACCGAGGCCATGGCGAAGGCACGGGTGCGCCCTCCACGTGTCGTTTCCTGCCGGAAGCGCTCTGGAACGCTATCCGTCAGCAAACCCATCAGCGCCGCCAGATTGCCGCGCTGACGCTCCGCGACGTGATCCGCCTTGCTGGCAACGAACGCCGCCCGCGCAATAGTGCCCGGCAGCAATGCCGAGCGCAGCCATTCCGGCAGAAATCGGCCCGCCTCACGCAGCAGCGGGATGGAATCGGTCCAGCCACCGCGCCAGCGCAACGCAGAAGCCACCGCGCCCAGCGCAGAAGCCGCATCCGCATAAGCATCCGGTCCAGCATGGAGTGCGGATAGCAGATCAGCCATCACCACCAGCCGATCCACATGACCGAAGGAAGGCGCAATCAGTTCATCCCTGATCGCCTGACGATAGCGGTCATAACGCCCGTTCAGCAGTCCACCCAGCCCGCCACGGGCTAGACTGGGGAAAAATCCCATCCATGGCGGCTCCAACCCAGGCGGAGGCATCAACATCCGTCCCGGCTGAAGAAAGGACAGACCCTGCTTCCGCAGGCGATGGAGCATGGCGCGATACAAACGCGCACCTTCCTCCGCAATCACCTCATCCGCGCGGGCGGAAGCCGGAAGCGCCTTGACGAAGCCCAGAAATCCGGCGGCCTCCCCCTGTCCTTCCAGACGCTCCAGCACCGCGCCGGACCATTCCTCGTAGTCCTGTGCCAGCATCGGCAGATCCAGCAGCCACTCGCCCGGATAGTCGAGACATTCGAGGCTGATACGACGCTCCGGCAACACCGAGGCCAAACCAGAGCGGCTGATCGTCAGATCAAGCGCGAGCATGGAAACAGTATCGGTCCGCTCCGGCCATACAGGCGGGTCCGCTGCCAGCGATGCCATATGGGCGGCATAATCAAATCGGGGGATGCTCTCCGTCCCGGATGGAGTGATGGCCACACTCAGGGCACGGCCTTGCAACGCAGTCTGCAAAGCGGGCAGCGTCACAAGTCCGGCCGCCTGCGCAAGAAGATTGGCCGCCACCGACGTCAGAAAGGCAGTCTTGCCAGAGCGGGCCAGTCCAGTGACGCCGATCCGCACCACTGATCTACCGCCCAGAGCCGGACCGGCAATATCATCCCAGCCCGGAAGCCTGAAACCGGACAGCGCCATAACCGACTATTCCGGTTCAGGGCCGCTCGATCAGTTCGATTTTATAGCCGTCCGGGTCCTCGACAAACGCGATCACGGTCGTGCCCCCTTTCACCGGGCCAGCTTCCCGCGTGACATGGCCTCCACCCTGACGGATCGCCTCACACGCAGCCGCCACATCCGGAACGCCGATGGCGATGTGGCCATATCCTGTACCGAGATCATAGCCTTCATCCTGACCCCAATTATAGGTCAGCTCCAGACTGCCATCATCCGGCGTCGCCCCATATCCTACGAAAACCAGTGTGTAGCGTCCGGCTTCATTCTCACTGCGGCGCAAAACCTTCATCCCCAGCAAGTCCGTATAAAAACGAACGCTGGCATCCAGATTGCGGACACGGACCATCGTGTGAAGCATGCGGCCCTTCAGCATGAGCGTCTCCTGTTCAGGCAATGTCCGGTTTAAACGCAGCAGGATCGATTCCGATCAGAAAAAGACCACCTTCATCCGCCAGACGCACCATCTCCGCCTGGGCAGTCAGGATCGTGCCCCCTGCCTCGAACGCAATGCCGCGCAGCCCGGCCTCAATGGCTGTCTGTACCGTGCGCGGGCCTAGGGTCGGCAGATCGGCCCTGCGATCCTGACCGGGTTTGACCAGCTTGACCAGAACACCACCCGGTCCCGGTCGGGCAACCGTCGCGCTGCGGGTCAGCATCGCATCCGTGCCCTCAATGGCCTCGACCGCCAGCGCAATCCCCTGCTGCACCACGCAGCCCTGTCCGACATCAACCGCCCCAAGCGCCTGCACCACCGCAATTCCACGGGCAATATCCCCACGGGCCGTCTCATCAGGCACTGCTCTGGTCATCACACCCGTCGGCCCCACAATATCAGTCAGCACATCATGAGCACCAATGACCTGAAAGCCTTCCTCGGCCAGCACCCGCACCACAGCCGCCAGCAATCCATCATCCCCGGCAAAGGCAGCCTTGCCGATCCGTGCCAGAATGCGGGTCCCTTCCGCATCGGGACGCAACTGCAGGATAGAGGGACGCTTGACCGGCCCGACCAGCACCAGATCGCGGCATCCAGCCTGTTTCAACAGGGACAGAATACGTCCGGCCGCTCCGACACGGACAAAAGCATGAGAATAAGAGCCAACGACAGCAGGCTCGGCATGGCCTTCCACAGCGATGATGAAAACATCTCGACCGGCACGCCTTGCAGCAGCAGCGACACGCCCCGGCAGATCACCACTGCCTGCAATAATACCGAGCGCAGGCGGCGCATCCAAGGCCACCTTCATATCCGGCATCGAAGAGCCAGCCATGAGACCTCCCTCAAGAACAGCCTCAGTGACATGGGCCAGACTGGATCAGGCCGGCTCAGCCCCGTCATCACGCACGCCATTACGGATCAGACCACGATGACTGGGAGCCGCGATAAATGCCAGCATCTCCGCGATCAGACGATCCTCGCCGTATTCCGTGGAAACACGCTGTACACGCTCCTGAAACACCCCGTCATCGACGGAGGTATCACGATACAGGATGCGGAACGCCGCGCGCAGACGGTGAATTTCGGAGCGATCATAGCCCCGGCGCTTCAAGCCGACGATATTCAGCCCGGCCAGCCATGCGCGATTACCCATCACCATGCCAAACGGGATCACATCACGCTCAACGCCAGAAACACCACCCACCCAGGCGCAGCGGCCGATGCGGACGAACTGATGGATCGCCGCTGCCCCCATAATGCCAGCATGATCACCAATGGTTACATGCCCGCCCATAACCACATTATTGGCGATGATGACGTTGTTACCGACTTCGCAATCATGCGCGACATGCGCCACTGCCATCAGCAGGCAGTCGGAGCCGACTTTGGTAAGACCGGTGCCCGTGACCGTGCCACGGTGAATGGTGCAATGTTCACGAATCTGGGTGCGAGCACCGATTTCGGTACGGGTCGGCTCTCCACGATATTTCAGATCCTGAGGAGCCAGACCGACAGAGCAGAACGGCCAGAGCGTTGCACCCTCCCCGATCACCGTATGACCATCCACAACCACATGGGAGACGAGGGTCACACCATCCGCCAGCTCTACATCCGGTCCCACGGTGCAGAATGGTCCGATGCTTACCCCTGCCCCGATTTTGGCCGAGGGGGATATGATCGCAGTGGGGTGGATCGTGGCGGGCTTCAACTCGGTCACTGGATTCATCATGCCTCAGCCTGCTGGGCCGGAGAAGGCCGCAGGATCATGGCTGCGAAACTGGCCTCTGCAACGATCTGCCCATCCACACGGGCTGTGCCACGGAATTTCCAGACATTGCCACGATGCTGCAAGCGTTCGCACTCAATACGCAGTTGGTCCCCCGGCACCACCGGGCGGCGGAATTTCGCGCCCTCGATGGACATGAAATAGACCACGCGCCCTTCAGCATCCGTCCCCAGGGCATCGACCACCAGCACCGCTGCCGTCTGCGCCATGCTCTCGATGATCAGCACACCTGGCATCACCGGATGATTGGGGAAGTGTCCGGCAAAATGACTTTCGCTGGCTGTGACATTCTTGATGCCGATGCCACGCTCACCACGGACGATGTCAATCACCCGATCAACCAGAAGAAACGGGTAACGATGCGGGATCATCTTCATGATACCCGCAATGTCGATAATAGTCCGGCCTTCGCCGGTTTCCGGCTGGTTCTCGGAAGTTACGCTCTGGTCCATCAGCCTCAATTCCCTGGCACGTCTACGTGCCTTATCTGCGGGCAAGCCGCCGTAACATCGCAATCTGGCGGAAGAAATCCTTTACCGGCTGAGCCGGAGATCCCACGATCTCGGCCCCCGCCGGGACATCAGCCATCACCCCCGCCTGCGCACCGATACGCGCACCGGAGCCGATCTTCAAATGGCCGATCAGTCCAGCCTGCCCCGCCAGAACCACATGATCACCCAATGTCGTCGAGCCGGAGATGCCAACCTGGGAGACGATCACGCAGGCCCGCCCCATTCGGACGTTATGGGCAATCATCACCAGATTATCGAGGCGTGATCCGGCACCGATCACGGTGTCATGCATGGAACCACGGTCGATTGTGGTGTTCGCACCAACCTCCACATCGTTCTCCAGCACCACCCGACCAAGCTGCGGGACAGTGACGAAGCCTTCCGGCGACGGTGCAAAACCGAAACCGTCCTGCCCGATCCGCACCCCGGGATAGACATAGACCCGATCGCCCAGAATGGCATGGCTCAGACTGGCATGGGAGCCGATGCGGCAACCACGTCCCATCTTGACGCCTGTCCCGATCACCGCATGCGCGGCAATACGGCAATCCGGGCCGATCTCCACCCCTGCTTCGATCACCGCGAGCGGCCCAATCTGGGCAGAGGGATCAATGCACGCGGTTTCATCCACGACGGCGGAGGGATGAACACCTGGCTGCGCCGGCGGCAGAGGATAAAACAGTGCTGCAACACGGGCCCATGCCAGATAAGGCTCCGGTACCACCAGAGCAATCACGCCGGCAGGTACCCGATCAACCATCTCCGCCTTGATGATCACGGCCCCGGCACGAGTCTGCTCCAGCGCATCGGCATAACGCCGGTTATCCAGAAAACTGACCTCTGACGTCCCGGCAATCTGAAGCGGAGCCACACCCGTCAGGGATAGCGTGCAGTCAGCCGGGATAGAAGCACCCACTGCCTCGGCCACGGCTGCAATGTCATACGGACCGCTCCGCGCAAAAAACCGCGGATCGCCGACAACTTCCTGCACGCTCATGATATGCTTACTTCTTTGCCGGAGGCTTGGCGGAAGGCTGGGCCGACGCAGGCGGAGCCTGATCGGTCTTCTTCGCCGGCTCAGACGGATCAGCCGCATTCACCTTCACAGCTGCATCCAGAACGCTCTTCGGCAGCTTCGCGTCTTCCTCCGTCGGTACCTTACCCGGCGGCGGGATGATCACTTCCGGCAGAATCTTGTTCAGCTGGTCGATCACTTCCTTGGTGATGTCGAATTCATTCACATTCAACGCCACCTGCGCACGGTGCAGAACCAGATTCATGTTCCGGCTTTCTGCCACCTGACGGATGACCGCAATCAGAGTGCGCTCGATCTGGCCAAGTGAAACCTGTGCAGCCAACTGAATGGTGCGGTTGCGGTCACGGAATTTCCGTTGGGCTTCCTGCACACGTTCCTGCAACGCACGCTCACGGTTACGCAGTTGATCGACCGACAGCTTGCCACGATCCGCCTGGATCTGCTGCTGCATCTGTCGCCACACCTGCTGTTCTTTCTGCGCGTCAGCCGCCAGTTCATTGCGGCGCCCACCGATCACCCGCTCCACCTGCTGGGCAGCGGTTGAGCCACGCATGACTTCCGGGACACCAAGCACACCGACAATCGCGGCGGGGGGCTGAGTGCCCTTTGTCAGCTTGGGAAGCTCAGGCACGGGCGGCAACGGAATCTGCGGCAGAGGCGGTTCACCCTGCTCCTGCGGCTGCCCTGCCATCTCATCAGAGGGAGGGGGAGCCTGCACAGGAGGGGCAGCGGGACGGGCACGAGGCCCGGGTCCGGCTGCGGCCCCTTTCTGCTGCCCCGGGATAAAGTAGCCCTGCGCCCAAAGAGGGACGGAAGGCAGGATAATCGCCGCAGCCAACAGGGCGGAAGCGAACGTCTGACGTTTTGTTTGCACTAGAACCTCGTGCCGAAACCGAAGCGGAAAATCTGGGTCTGATCGTAGGGTCCCTTAGACACTGGGGCCGCCACGTCAAGATTGATAAGGCCGAAAGGCGTTTGCCAGGACACGCCGACACCAGCACCCACACGGATGATGCCATCATCGTTTAACTGGCCGGGACTGCCGCCCATGGAAGCCAACGCAGCAGCAGTGCGCTTGTTGGCCGCCTGTGTCAGACTGCCCAGATCGACGAAGGCGCGACCGGACAGGCCGAGATCGGCAGAAATCGGGAGCGGGAAGCGTAGCTCCGTAGACTGGGTCACCAGCAAACGACCACCAAGACTATCGCGGGAGACCGAGTCATGCGGACCGGCACCACCCGACATGAAACCGCGGAGATTGGCGCCGCCCATGAAGAAGTGGTCAATGATGCGTTCATTATCATCCGGAGAATAGAGATATCCCGCCCCGGCCGTCAGAGCGATCCCCCAAAGGTGATTGCCGGAGAAATAATCCAGCGGGATGTAATAGCTGCCATCCAGTTTGCCACGGATGTAATTCACGCCACCGCCGATACCGGCATAATCAAGGCCAAACCGGACGACAAAGCCAGTATGTGGGTTCACCACGCTGTCACGATAATCGATCGTGAACGTCTGTCCGATCTGCGACAGCAGGGATGACCCGACCTGATCGCGAATAAAGATACTCGCATTGGTCGCCACATTATAAACAGAGCGGGTGGTGATCGAGTAATCCCAGCTTTGGCGTAGATGTTCATTGAACGCATACCCCATACGGGCAGACGCGCCTGTCCTGCGCTCGCTATACAGCGCGATACCCGTGTACCGGTTATCAAGAGAGGTGTGATACAGATCAACGCCCGCGACCAGATTCCGATCCAGGAAGTAAGGATCGGTCACGTTCAAATTGGCCTGGCTCTGTGCCTGGGCGATGACGCCGCTGATACCGGCATCAATACCTGAACCAACAAAGTTGCGTTCACGCAGACCAACGTTCAGCAATGCACCAGCCGTGGTCGAAAAACCGCCACCAAGGGTCAGTTCACCCGTGGATTTTTCCGAGACACGCCCGTTCAGAACCACCCGGTCCGCCGTGCTGCCCGGAGACTGGGAGATATCAACCGAGTTGAAATAACCCAGATTTTCCAGTCGGGCACGGCTGCGGCGAACATTCGCGGCATTGTAGGCGTCGCCTTCAGCAAGGCGGAATTCGCGACGGATGACCTTGTCCTTGGTGCGGGTATTACCGCTGATGTCGATCCGTTCGACATAGACACGCGGCCCCTCAGTCACGTCAAACACCAGATCGACGATATGAGTCTCGGGATGGCGCAGGATGCGAGGCTTGACCTGAACGAAGGCATATCCACGGTTCTGCACATCATCGCTGATGGCTTGAACCGATTGCTCCACCGCATCACCATCGTACCAATGGCCACTGCGCAAAGTGATATCACCCAGCAGCGTATCGCCCTTCACATGGCGCAGCTTCGATTCAACCGTAATCTTGCCGACCTTGTAGCGCTCCCCTTCATCCAGGACATAGGTGATGAAGAAGGATTTGCGATCCTGGGACAGTTCCGCATGGGCGTCGCGGACCTTGAAATCAACATAGCCGTTCTGAAGGTAGAAGCGGCGCAGCAGTTCCTTGTCGTAGTTGATCCGCTCAGGATTATAGGTGTCGGAACTGGACAGGAAACGCCACCAGCGTGTTTCACGGCTGTCCACCACTTCCCGCAGGCGGCCTTCACTGAAGGCCTTGTTGCCCACAAAGGCTATACGGCTGATCAGTGTGGCGTCACCTTCTGTGATTTCATAAATCACATCCACGCGATTATCAGGCAGCCGCACAATCTTCGGTTCGACAGAAGCGGCGAACCGCCCGCTGCCGGCATAGGCAGCCAGAATGGCCTGACGGTCAGCCTGAGCCTGAAGAGGCGTAAAGACGGCACGCTGGCGAAGCTGCACGATCTTGCGCAGCTGTTCATCCGTCAGCTTGTGATTTCCCTCGAAAGCGACCCGGTTGATAATCGGGTTCTCAACGAGCTTCACCACAAGAGTATTACCCTGGCGGCCCAGCTTTACGTCTGAAAACAGACCGGTTGCATACAGGGTCTTGAGGCTGTGATCGATTCGCTCCGGATCGAACGGGTCACCGGGCTGCACAGCCATATATGACAGAATCGTGCCGGTCTCGATCCGGTGATTACCTTCAATCTGGACTGTTTCGATCAAACCGGAACGAGAGGCAGCTTTGACCGCATAAGCCTGCCGCTTTCCTCCTGCATGGGGCGGCACGGCTTCTGATGGATTGCGGCCAGTCTGCGCCATCGCGACGCGATCCAGCGCCATTGGCAACAGGCAGGTCGTGGCGAGCAACGCAGCACGATTTACTCTCAAGGCGTACCCCCTCGAACGAGTTGCCGCAGACAGGGCAACCATACAGATCAATCAGCACGGCCAGCGCACAGGCTGCCGGACCATCAGCTGGCCTAGCTACCTCAGTGCAGCGCAACACGCCATAGCGACTTACATCACACTGTGCACATTCGGAATATTCAGCATGGACTGCGTCTTTGAGAGAACGCTCTCCATACCTTTAGCCGATCAGATGGGAAAACCAGCGAAACAAACCCATCCGCGCCAGATCATTCCATGTCACAAAGATGAACAAAGTCGCCAGCAGCAGGAATCCTGCCTTGAGCCCGTATTCCTGAGCATGGGGTGACATCGGCCGCCCCCGGATCGCCTCAATCAGGAAAAAGACGAGGTGCCCGCCATCCAGAATAGGGATCGGAAACAGATTGATCAGACCAAGATTGATCGACAGCAACGCCATCAGGGAAATAAGGCTTGGGATACCTAATTGCGCCACCTGCCCGGAAATCCGTGCAATAGCCAGCGGGCCGCCCAGCTCTTTCGCGCTGCGCTGACCAGTCATCATCTGCCAGACACCGGAGAGGATATTCCCGGTTTCCGTCCATGTCTGCGCCACACCCTGAACGATGGCCTGTCCCGGCGCCATACGCTCCACAGTCACGGCACCGGCACCGATCCCCAGAACACCGATCGTGAGGCCGTCCGTCACCTTGGCATGGGGCGTCACAGGGATGGTGATTTCCTTCCCGCCCCGTTCGACGCTCAGAACCAGACGCTGATTCGGGTGCCCCACCACAGAACGTTGGATATCCTCGAACCGGCTGACCTGCATACCGTCAATAGCAACGATACGATCATCATGCTGAAGCCCTGCCTCTGCTGCAGCCGATTGAGGCAGCACCTCTCCCACCACCGGCAAAGGAATCTGCCGTCCTGCCGTCATGAACAGCGCCGCAAACAGCACAATCGCCAACAGAGCATTGGCCAGCGGTCCAGCAGCCACCACAAATGCCCGCCAACCAACTGATTTTTCAAAAAAAGCCATGCCGGGCCGAGGTGGCTGCACAGGTGGCAAGCCGGCATTGACCGACGGATCTGTGCCCGTATTGCCGCCCGGACGTTCCATGCCGTACATCTTCACGTATCCACCCAGCGGCAGCCAGCACAGCCGCCACTCACAGCCCCGCCGATCCCGCCATTTCACCAATGGCTTACCGAAGCCAATCGAGAAGGCCTCGATATAAATACCGCTGATCCGGGCCGCCAGATAATGGCCCATCTCGTGCACGAACACGAGCACGCCCAGAACGATGACGAAAGACAGGACAGTGCGGATGGTTTCAGGCAGCATAAAAGCCTCTTTTTCGTCTCAGGCGGCGCAGGACTGCGTCAGGGATGCCGCAACCCGGCGGGCTTCCGCATCAACCGCGAACACTGTTTCCAGCGTTTCCACGGCAGGGGCGCCAAGATGCTGAAGTGTTTTATCCACTGTCTCAGCAATATCCAGGAACCCTATACGTTTATTCAAAAATGCATCCACTGCGATCTCATTGGCAGCCGAGTAGATCGCCGGAGCGCCTCCCCCGGCACGCAGAACTTCGCGGGCCAGACGCAGAGCTGGAAATCTGATCACATCAGGCTCCTCGAAATCGAGCCGCGACACGGCTGTCAGATCAAGGCGCCGCGCCTGTGTTTCCACCCGCTCCGGCCATGCGAGCGTGTGGGCGATCGGAATCCGCATATCCGGTGATCCAAGCTGCGCCAGAACGCTGCCATCCTGATAATACACCAGTCCATGCACCACCGATTGGGGATGGACCAGTACACCGATACGATCTTCAGTCAGAGAAAATAATCTTGCAGCCTCAATGACTTCCAGACCTTTATTCATCATGGTCGCGCTGTCGATGGAAATTTTGGCCCCCATCGACCAGACCGGATGTTTCAAGGCGCGTTCCGGTGTGGCTGCTTTCATCTCCTCCAGGCTCGCGGTCCGGAAAGGCCCACCAGAGGCGGTCAATACGATCTTGTCCAATCGTGTGATGTTGCCATCAGCCAGCGCCTGAAAAATAGCATTATGCTCGGAATCAACCGGCAGCAGGGTTGCTCCGGCCTGTTCGACCGCACGCAACATCACATCGCCCGCACAGACAAGAGCCTCCTTATTGGCCAGAGCAACGCTCCGGCCACGCTTGATGGCTTCCAGTGTCGGGGGCAATCCGGCGGCCCCTGTGATCGCCGCCATGGTCCAGTCAGCTTCCAGCGCAGCGGCCTCGACCACCGCATCAGGACCGCAGGCACTGGCGATACCGCTGTCTGCCAGACGCTCCTTCAGCACAGGATAGGAATCCTGATCGGCAATCACGGCCAGCTCTACCCCCAGCGCCAGCGCCTGATCCGCCAGCAAAGCGGCATTTTTCCCGCCCACCAACGCTTTCACCTGATAGCGGCGACGATCACCCAGCAACTCAATGGTCTGTGTGCCGATGCTGCCGGTACTACCGAGAATGGTGATCGTGCGCGGCCCTGCCATCTCATCGACCCGATCTTTCAGACCCGGAACCACTGCCCGTCTGGTTATTGCCACACCGCCACTCCTCGCCCCAACAATGCCGCCAGCACAGCCACCACTGGCGCCGCCGTCAGCAACCCATCCAGACGGTCCAGAAGACCACCGTGACCCGGAATCAGTGTTCCGGAATCTTTGACTCCAAAACGGCGTTTCAAGCCGCTCTCCAGCAGATCACCACCCTGTGACACCACCGCAATCAGACAGGCAACCCAAAGCGCGCCGATAGCAGGCCCGGAATGCAGCACCGGTGCAATGGCCAGCCCCGTCCCCATCGCAGCAACAACGCCACCAACAGCACCGCTCCATGTCTTGCCGGGCGATATGGAGGGAGCGAGCTTTGCCCCCCCGATCAGACGTCCCGCAAGATAGGCCCCGATATCGCTGGCCCAGACGCTGATGACCAGAAACAGAACATTGGCTCTGCCCACCACCGGGTCGTAGCGCAGCCAGATCAGGGTCAGCAGACAGGCCCCCAAATAAGGTACCCCCGCACCAAGCGTCAGCGGATGCCGTGCCGCCCTGCCCAGCCACACAATCAAAGCCCCACCTATCAGCAGAACAATCAGACCGGTTATGACATGATGGGCAACGGCAATTCCTCCACCCAGCAGGGTGAACAGGGGAACACCACTGCCCGGCCATGCTCGCTCCTTAGCCCCGCAGAGCCGGACCCACTCAACAGAGATACCGAGCGCAGCGATACCCATCAGGACTGCCCAGAACAATCTGCCTTCATACAGGCAGGCCAATGCAAGCGGTGCCATAACCGCCGCCGACAGTAAACGCAGGCGCAGATCCCGCCATTTTCCAGACGACGATGAGGCCGCATTCATCGCCTGTCCGGTCATCTTGTTCCTCCATCGCTCATATGGTTCTGGTGATCATAGCGGACGGGCACCGAAGCGCCTTTCGCGTCGACCAAACTCGGCCAAGGCCTGCTGAAAATGCACGGACGCAAAATCCGGCCATAGCACATCCATGAACACCAGTTCGGCATAGGCCGCCTGCCAGAGGAGGAAATTGGACAGCCGCCTTTCCCCGCTGGTCCGGATGATCAGATCAGGATCGGGCATGCCTGCCGTTGAGAGAAAAGAGGAAAACAATGCTTCATCAAGTGCTTCCGGCACCATATGACCTGCCGCCAGAGCCTCTGCCGCGCTGCGTACGGCATTGATAATCTCGGCCCGGGCACCATAAGACAGCGCGATCACCAGATGCAGGACGGTATTATTGGCCGTCCGTCTTTCTGCCTGCGCCAGATCATTCTGAATATCATGCGAAAACCGGGAGCGGTCCCCAATAATGTGCAGCCGAACCCCGTTTTCCGCCAGTTCGTTAATTTCGCTGCGAATATAATGACGCAGCAGCCCGGTCAGATCGGTGACCTCCCCCGCTGGACGCCGCCAGTTCTCGCTGGAAAACGCATAGAGCGTCAGCCAGCCGATACGGGCCTCAATGGCGGCCTGCACCACCCGCCGCACAGCCTGCGCACCCGCCCGATGACCGGCAATACGCGGCAGTCCACGCGCAGCAGCCCAACGGCCATTTCCGTCCATGATGATGCCAATATGCACCGGTAAGGGCGAAGCACCATCTGCCACCGCACTTGCCTCCATCGTAGAGGCAGACGCGAGATCAGGCGCATGAACGGTTTTTTTCTGGAAGATCAATGAAGGATGCCCTGAAACAGACCCGTCAGACCTGCCGAATGTCTTTTTCTTTTTCGACCAACGCGTCATCCACACGCTTGATGTACTGATCAGTCAGCTTCTGGACCTCATCGGACCATGTTTTAGCCTCATCCTCGCCGATCTCGCTTTTTTTCTCATGGCCCTTGATCTGATCCATGCCATCCCGACGCACAGCGCGAATCGCAACACGGGTACTCTCGGCATAACGCCCGGCAGCTTTTGCCAGCTCGTTACGACGCTCTTCCGTCAACATAGGCAGCGGCACGCGGATCAGCTGGCCCTCAGTCTGCGGATTGAGACCCAGCCCGCAATCGCGGATCGCCTTTTCAACCGCGCTGACCAGAGACCGGTCCCAGACCTGCACCGTCAGCATCCGGCTTTCCGGCACCCCGATATTGCCGACCTGTGTCAGCGGAACCTCGCTGCCGTAAGCATCGACCCGCACCGGCTCCAGCAGGGCCGGGCTGGCGCGACCGGCGCGAAGCCCAGCAAATTCACGGCGCAGCGTTTCCAGCGCCCCATCCATACGGCGGGTCAGATCCTGCTTCAGCGTATTGAGATCGGCGGCCATGGTCGCTTCCTCTTTCATTCTGGGCCTGTTTCCGACCGGTATGACCAGCCAAAAATCAGGCGATGGAGCCGGTAGTTGGTCTTACTGAGTTTCCACGATCCGCGTGAAACGGCCTTCGCCGCGGATGACACGTCCGAAAGCCCCGGTTTCGTGGATATTGAACACGATGATCGGCAGATGATTTTCGCGGCAGAGACTGATCGCCGCAGCGTCCATCACAGACAGGTCACGGCTCAGCACATCCAGATAGGTCAGCTCGTTATATCTCTCGGCATCCGGGTTTTTACGCGGATCGGCAGCATAGACGCCATCGACCTGCGTTCCTTTCAGCAGGACGTTGCAGCCCATTTCGGCAGCCCGCAGAGCCGCTGCCGTATCGGTGGTGAAAAAAGGATTACCGGTTCCGGCAGCAAAAATCACGACCCGGCCTTTCTCCATGTGCCGCTGGGCACGGCGGCGGACATAAGGCTCACACACACTGGCCATTGGAATGGCCGATTGAACCCGGGTCGGCACGTTCAGCTTTTCCAGCGCCGCCTGCATGGCCAGCGCATTCATAACAGTCGCCAGCATACCGATATAATCACCCTGAGCACGGTCCATACCGCTGGCTGCGGCAGAGACGCCGCGGAAAATATTGCCCCCCCCAATCACCAGACAGACTTCAACGCCGAATGCCACGACATCGGCAATGTCGCTGGCAATGGTCTGCACCATCGTCTTGTCCAGCCCGTATTCGCGGCTGCCCATCAGCGCCTCCCCCGACACTTTCAGGAGGACGCGTTTATAAACTGGCTGTTCCGTCATGTCTGTTCCATCCACCGGCGGGGCGAACCTAAAGCGTGGCAGCCCGACGTGAAAGCATCATCACAGGCAAATTCGGCTTTTTCTGACCGAACTTTATTTCTTTCCGGCCACCTGCCTGTCGGCTTTGCCGACAGGCAGGCAGAGAAAGGCACGAAAGAAACTTCTAAAGCCGTTCCAAAGCGGCACCGAGACGCACGATATCGGCCTCCAGCGCTGCCAGCCGGTCGCGGTTTTCTTCCACGACCTCCGGCTTCGCGCGGGCGACGAAATCGGCATTCTCAAGCTTGCGGACTACTTTCGATGCCTCATCCCGCGCCTTGTCGCGCTCCCGCGTCAAACGAATCCGCTCGGCATCCAGATCGATGACCCCTTCAAGAGGAATGACAATAATGGCTTCATCCAGCACGGCCTGGGCACTGCCCTTCGGCAAGGCACCCTCCAGCGATGTCACGGACGAAGCACGGGCCAGACGGGCAATCTGATCGCGCCACCGTTCCGCCCGCGCCACGGTCTCCGCCACCGCATCTTTCAGGAGGATCGGGGTCAGAGTTGAAGGCGGCACGTTCATTTCATTACGGACGGTGCGAACTTCCCCGATCAGGCGCACCAGCCAGTCGATCTCCTGACGTGCAGCCTCCCGCGCGGGATCGCTGACGCCGATCTCCGGCCATGGCGCACGGATCAGGCTGAATTCCGGCCCGTAACCAAAATGGTCCCACAGTGTTTCCGTCACATACGGCATGGCGGGATGCAGCAAACGCAATACCACCCCCAGCACATGGGCGGCCACAGCCTTGATCTCGGCAGCTTCCGGGGTGTCGGTAGCCAGCAAAATCGGTTTCGCCAGCTCGACGAACCAGTCGCAGAAAGTGTTCCAGACGAAACGGTAGCAGGTGGCGGCATAGTCGTCGAAACGATACGCTTCCAGCGCCTGCGTCGCCGCCCGGATGGCATCATCCGCGCTGGCCAGAATCCACCGCGACAAAGGTAACGTGACAGTCGCGGGATCGAAGCCCGGCTCCGGCTTCACACCGTTCCGCTCACAGAATACGGACGCGTTCCAAAGCTTGGTAACGAAGCGGCTGGCATCTTCCACCCGCTTCGGACCAAGTTTGATATCGCGCCCAGGTCCGGCCAGCAGGCAGATGGCAAAACGCATCGGATCGGCACCATGCGCTTCGATCAATGCCAGAGGATCGATCACGTTCCCCTTGGATTTACTCATTTTCTGGCCACGCTCATCACGGACTAGACCATGAATATAGACGTCGCGGAACGGCACCTGTTTCTGTATGTGCAGCCCCATCATCATCATCCGGGCAACCCAGAAGAAAATGATATCAAAGCCGGTAATCAGCACATCCGTGGGATAATAGCGGGAGAGGATCGAGTTATCCTCCGGCCAGCCCAGCGTGCTGAACGGCCACAGGGCGGAGGAGAACCACGTATCCAGCACGTCCTCGTCCTGCGTCAGGGTCTCGCTGCCCCCATAGGCGGCCTGCGCTTCCTCAGCGGTTGCGGCCACATAGACGCTGCCATCAGGTGCATACCAGGCCGGTATCCGGTGCCCCCACCAGAGCTGACGGCTGATGCACCAAGGCTGAATATCCCGCAGCCAGGCGAAGAATGTGTTTTCCCACTGCTTGGGAACGAAACGAGTATCACCAGACTCCACCGCGGCCACGGCCGGTTTCGCCAATTCGGCTGCATTGCAGAACCATTGCGTGGTCAGCAGCGGCTCGATCGGCACGCCAGAGCGGTCGCCATGGGGAACCTGATGGGTATGTGTCTCGATCGTTTCGAGGAAACCCATCTCCTCCAGACGTGCCACAATCGCCTTGCGGGCGGCAAACCGCTCCTGCCCCTCAAGCCCGGCGACAAAAGCCGGATCGGCGATATCTGCCGCCTCTGCACAGAAAATCTCCGCGATTGTGATCCGCCCCTCACGATCCATGATGGACGGCATCGGCAGATCGTGACGGCGACCGACAGAAAAGTCGTTGAAATCATGTGCCGGGGTGATTTTCACCGCCCCTGTGCCCTTTTCCGGATCAGAATACGTATCCGCAACAATCGGGATACGGCGACCGGTCAGCGGCAGGATCACACATTTCCCGATCAGGGCCGTGTAACGCTCATCTTCCGGATGGACGGCAACGGCGCTGTCACCGAGCATCGTTTCCGGGCGGGTCGTGGCAACGATGATGCTGCCCTCCCCGTTTTCCAGCGGATAGCGGATATGCCAGAGATTGCCACGAACCTCCCGGCTTTCCACTTCCAGATCGGAAATGGCGGTCTGAAGCTGGGGATCCCAGTTCACCAGCCGACGATCACGATAGATCAGGCCCTGCCGGTACAACGTCACGAAGACATCCCGCACAGCGGCGGAAAGCCCGTCATCCATGGTGAAACGCTCCCGCCCCCAGTCGAGCGAAGCACCAAGGCGACGAAGCTGATGGGTGATATTGCCGCCGCTTTCCGCTTTCCAGCGCCAGACGCGGTCCAGAAAAGCATCCCGGCCCATCTCACGCCGTCCCGGCGAACCTTCGGACACCAGCAGACGCTCTACCACCATCTGGGTCGCAATCCCCGCGTGATCGGTGCCGGGCTGCCACAATACGTCCCGCCCCTGCATACGCCGCCAGCGGACCAGAGAATCCTGCAACGTAAACGTCAGCGCATGCCCCATATGGAGGCTGCCCGTCACGTTGGGGGGAGGAATCATGATGGTAAAAGGTGTGGCCGATGACTCGGGATTGGCGGCAAAAGCGCCCCCATGTTCCCAGCCCGCATAAATACGCTGCTCATTGGCAGCATGATCGAAATTCTTGCTCAGCATGACGCGTTCATACACGATGAAATCAGGCTGGGAAACCGGTCCACGTGCTCAGCAGAGGGCCCCGGCCATCATGACAGGAGAATGGTCATCAGCCCTCCATATAGATCGGGCGGAACGGCATGATCCATTGCCCTTCCGCCCGCCGGATATGATGACAGAGAAACTGCCGCAGTTTTACCGACCGGGCTGATTAACCGCCTCATCACCCGCACCAAACCAGCGATTTCTGACGGCCCTGTAATAGGCCGTCTCATCATACAGTGGCACAGGGAGATTGAGATCTCTGGCATTCAGCTGCCCGACCGCCTGCGCCACGCCGTAGGATGCATTGATCAGCGAGGCGAGGCTGTTCACCAGATTGGTTCTGGATTGCAGCAGGTTCTGCTGTTGCAGCAGGACGTCATAAGTGGTGCGGCTGCCAACCAGCGCTTCCCGTTCGACACCTTCCACCGCGATCTCATTGGCACGAACCTGTGCATGCTGGCTCTGAATCGCTGCACGGGCCGCAATCAGGGTCTGCCAGGCGGAAGTAGCCTGCTGCACGGCTGTGCGACGCGCATCATCGACCTGCTTGCGGGATTGCTGCTCTGCCTGCCTTGCCTGACGAATTGCGGCATACTCCGCTCCCCCTTGATAGATCGGAATCTGCGCCTGTAGTACAACAGTGCCGCCTGTGTTTTCGAAACCTTTCTGAGACGTTCCAACAAGCTGGTATCCGCTAGTCTGCAAAGCCAATGTTGGCATCAAGGCGGCATACTGGACGTCGATATTGTCCTTGGCAGTCGCATTATCATACAGTGCGGCCACGACTTTAGGATTATTGACGGCAGCAAGTTTGGTGGCAGCATCCTGATCGTTAGCAGGCAGCTTCAACGGTTGAGGTGCGTCCAGAGCCTGCGGCAAGGCACCCACCTGCTGACGATAGGTAGCCCGGGCAGTTTGTAGATTCCCTTCCGACGTCTGGCGGAGAGCACGAGCCTGAGCCAGCGCTGCCTCGGCCTGCGCCACATCGGTACGAGTAATTTCGCCAACCCTGAAACGATCATTGGTGGCCTGCAACTGACGGGCCAGAACCGATTCATTGTTGACGTTGATCGCAACCAATTGCTGCTGCTGCACAACGGACGTAAAAGCATTAACAGTATTGATGAACACTGTCTGTTCGGTATCGATCAGTCTCGCCCGTTCAGCCATGACCGAGTCCTCAGCCTGATGGGTGCGGGCCGTGACCTTGCCGCCCTGATAGATCGGTTGGCTGAAATTGCCCTGAACCGAATAATAGGGGCGTTCCTGCCTGCGCGGCTGCTCTAGTGCATTGTTGCCAAACGAGCCGAAAGCAAGCTGACCGAACCCATATCCGGGGCCTGCCGAGACAGTTACCGTAGGCCGCCAGCCAGACAGGGCGGCAGGCACGTTTTCATCAGTCGAACGCAGCTTCGCCCGTTCCGCCAGCAACGTTGGATTGGTAGAGTAAGCCGCCGCAAGGGCCTCCCTGAGCGTCACCGGCGGCCGAGCATGAGCGGAGCCTGCAACAGCGGCCAACCCCTCAAAGACCACCACTCCGAGCATCAAAGCACTACGCAACGTCATCTCTAGACCCTTATCCTTAACAGACCGCTTGTTATGCGGCTGCTTTCCTCTGCACCGGATACCGGAGACCGCAGATATCCCGTATGTCAAAATGAAAAAGCCGGGGCAGCCCGGAATTGCGGTAACAAGCGCGTCATGCAGTCGAATGATTCCACCCAGACAGGCCCGGATGTTCCCTGCTCCACAACCACAGCCTTGCCGGGACCGCCGTCCGGACGCAGCACGGTCACCAGACGACCATTCTTCCGAAGCTGCGATACGATAACCTCCGGAATGGAAGCTACGGCACCCTCAATCAAAATCAGATCCCATGGCGCATGCTCCGGGCATCCAGCCTGCAGCTTCCCTGAAACCAGGTTGACCCCTGGGGCATGGCGCCCAAGCGCAGTCTGGGCCACGGCACGCAATGTGTCATCTTCTTCCAGAGCCACCACGGAAACATCACAGGACGCCAGAATGGCGGTGCCGTAACCAGTCCCCGCCCCGATCACAAGACAATGCTCCCCTGCGACCGGAGCCGCCAGTTGCAGCAGGCGGGCCGTGATCAGCGGTTTCAGCATCACCCGGTCATCAGAGAGAGGAATATCATCATCAATATAGGCGAACTCAGCCAGATGCCGGGGCAAAAAATGCTCCCGCGGCAAATGGCGCATGGCCGTCAGAATACGGGGATCGGTCACCCGGTTCGGACGTATCTGCCCATCAACCATCACGGCCCTGGCATCTGTCGGAGGAGGCTGAAACTCCATCGGAGCGGCAGAATAAACAGAGGCTGCGCTATCCATGGCGACAATCCGTGACCGTTATTGCATCCTCATGATAGCCGCACAAACGCAGAAGCGCCATGGCCTGTATGCCACACCTTCGCAATGGTTGTGCATCAGGACACGTCGGGTTTTGCAGAAACCCCTCTTGACCATGCCAGGAGCACAGGACATAAGCCAGCCCCTGCCCTGAGTGCTTGATGGTCCGGTGGCAGAGTGGTGATGCAGCGGACTGCAAATCCGTGAATGTGGGTTCGATTCCCGCCCGGACCTCCACCCCCCTCAGGCGGCGGTGATTCTTCCATATGATATTTGTACTGTTCCAGCGTTAATCCGCTCAGCCTATCACCCGTACGCAATCAGGTGCCATAGCAACATGAGCCAGAATTTCCCCTCGCCTCCGCCCGGACTGCGCCTTGCGGTTATTCCGGTAACCCCCTTCGAGCAGAACTGCACATTGCTCTGGGATGAGGAAACGAACCGGGGTGTCGTGATTGATCCCGGTGGAGACGTAGCCTCCATCATGGCGGCCATCGACCATCATGGCGTTCTGGTCGAAGGGATATGGCTGACTCACGGGCATCTTGATCACGCAGGCGGCGTTGAGGAACTGAAAACAGCTCTTCAGGACCGTTCAGGTCTGGCTGTTCCGGTTTCCGGACCGGATCGGCGTGATCAGTTCCTGATGGATAGCATCGCCCGCCAATCCGCTGCCTACGGGATTCCGGGCATGAAAAATGCCACGTCCGACCGCTGGCTGGAGGAAGGGGATACCCTCTCCATCGGCAGGCATATGTTTCAGGTTCTGCACTGCCCCGGCCATACACCGGGCCATATCGTTCTGATTCATCCTGCGCATTTCGCCATTGTTGGCGACGTCCTGTTTCAGGGTTCTGTCGGGCGCACCGACTTTCCCTATGGCAACACTGATGAGCTTCTGAACTCCATCCACACGAAACTGCTTCCGTTAGGGGACGAGGTGGCCTTTCTCTGTGGCCATGGACCCGGCTCGACCTTCGGTGCAGAGCGGAAAAGCAATCCTTTTCTGCAATAAGCATTCCGCCACACGCTTCCTATCCCCTGCACAGATGACAACCGGACCACTGCCCTCATGTCGCCCATTGCCCTGCTGCTGATCCAAAGCCTGATCATCGTGGCAGGGCCAGTCCTGATATGGCACGGCCTGAAATTGCAACGCATCGTGCCACTGGCGGTGTTGCAGATCCTGTCCGGTATCGCCCTCGGCCCCAGCCTGTTCGGGCGTTTTTTTCCTCACGCCTCTGCCTGGCTGTTCAACAGCACCAGCCTTGGCGCACTTAGTGGTCTGGCGGCAATCGCCGTACTTCTCTTCGGCTTCGTGGCCGGACTACATCTCACCCCAGACAGCATGCGCGACAACAGTTCACACGGCCAGTCAGGATTGCTGGTCAGACTGATCGCAGGCAGCATTCTGGTTCCAACCCTGCTGGGGGGCATTGCCGGGCTGGCATGCGGGTTTTCCTTTCCGCTGGCTGCCGCCACCGGAATTTCCGCCGGGGTAACCGCTCTGCCTGTTCTGGCAGCAATCCTGCGGGAAAATGGCCTCTCCTCCTCTCGCCTTGGTCAAAGCGCGCTGCGGATTGCCGCCGCCAATGATGCCGGATTATGGATTTTGCTCGCACTGTTACTTGCCGCCGGAAGCGATCACCGGCTTCTGCTGGTCCTGCTGATCGGTCCGATCTGGTTTCTCGGGCTGCCGAAACTGATACGCCGCGCTTCTCCATGGCTGCTGGGGCATGAAGACCGCCTTATGGCCATGGCCGGAATCTATGCGCTGGCTTCAGGATTGCTGACCGAATGGCTGGGGCTGCAATATATTCTCGGTGCTTTTCTGGCGGGCGCGACGATGCCCGTCGCACTGCGGGAAGATCTGCTGGTCCGACTGGAATCCACGTGTATCACTCTGCTGATGCCGTTTTTCTTCATGTTAACAGGGCTTCGTACATCCATCGACCCGCATGCTGCCGAGTTCTGGGTCGTGCTGACGGTAGCCATGCTGTCTGCCGTCATCGGAAAAATGGCAGGCGTTGCCGTGATGGGACGTATCGGCGGAGAATCCTGGCGCTTTGGTCTGGTCCTTGGGGCGCTGCTCCAGACCAAAGGGCTGATGGAGGTCATCGTCGTCAACATGCTGCGCACCGCACATCTGATCGATGATGACGCTTTCTCCGCCCTGATTGTCATGGCTCTCATCTGCACCACCATCGCCATGCCGTTGGCAAAAGGAGTGCTGCGCGACCGGTCAGTTATGGTTGAAGCTGCCAGCTTCCTCCAGCGTCATCGGTCTTGAAACCGGGTGTTTCGCGAAGAAATCCACCGAGCGCCTGATATCCTCGATCAGCAGGGTCGCCAGATCAAAGCCGACCCCATGCCGTACCAGAATACGCTGGATCACCAGATCGTCACGATTGGCGGGCATGGAATAAGCTGGCACCTGCCAGCCACGGCTGCGTAGCCGGTCCGCCAGATCATAGAGCGTGTAGCCACCGATGCCGGTCCCGTCCTTTAACGTCCAGCACAGGGCCGGAATACCGGTGGACGGGTTTCCATCATACAGGATGTGGAACGGCCCCATCTGCGCGATCTGCTTCGCCAGATATTGAGCGGTGGCGTAACAGGCAGACTGGATTTTCGTGTATCCCTCCCGCCCCAGCCGGAGGAAATTATAATACTGAGAGACAACCTGCCCGCCCGGTCGGGAAAAATTCAGCGCAAAGCTCGGCATATCTCCGCCGAGGTAATTGACGTTGAAAACCAGCTCCTCCGGCAAATCGGCGGCTTCCCGCCAGATGATCCAGCCGACGCCTAGCGGGGCAAGGCCGAATTTATGTCCGGATGTGTTGATCGACTTCACACGGGGTAATTGGAAATCCCAGACAAGGTCCGAGGCGCAAAAAGGAGCCAGGAAACCACCACTCGCGCCGTCGACATGAATGGGGATGTCAAGGCCAGTTTCCGCCTGCAATCGATCCAGCGCATCGCTGATCTCTCTGACCGGTTCATACTGGCAGGTAAAAGTCACACCCAGAGTGGGGACCACGCCGATGGTATTTTCATCAACTCGCTTCAGCACTTCTTCTACATTCATCAATAAGCGGTCGCCCACGAGCGGAATTTCGCGCAGCTCGACATCGAAATAGCGGGCGAATTTATGCCAGCAAATCTGCACCGGGCCACAAATGAGGTTGGGCCGATCCGCAGGAAGCCCGGCCGCCTGCCGTGCCTTGCGCCAACGCCATTTCAACGCCAGACCGCCCAGCATCGCGGCTTCCGACGAGCCGACCGTCGAGCATCCCATCGTGCCACGCGGATCAGGCGCATGCCACAAATCGGCCAGCATCGCCACACACCGGTTCTCAATCTCGGCGGTCTGTGGATATTCATCCTTGTCGATCATATTCTTGTCGATCGACAGGTTCATCAACGCATGGATTTCGTCATCCACCCAGGTTTGGCAGAACGTGGCCAGGTTCTGCCGCGAATTGCCATCCAGCATCAGTTCGTCACGGATCGAGGCGAAAACATGGCGCGGTGCATGTTCTTGCTGCGGAAATGCATATTTGGGCAACGCCACTGCCAGGTCATCCGAGGCATACACATCGTCGAGCAGTTCACTACGCATGTTGTTTTCAGGACTATCCGCTTGCAAAACCATGCTCCCCTGCTGTTGAAGATAAAGGATGCCCTGAACTTATCGTATCCCAGGACCGGTTGCGATGAAGCATGGTCTGAAAACGACACGTAATGTAATCATATGGCGCGCCCTGCTGGATTCGAACCAGCGACCCCTCGCTTAGAAGGCGAGTGCTCTATCCAACTGAGCTAAGGGCGCGCAGACGGAGCAGAAACGGGATGCCCACGGATACTCAGTGAGTCCAGTTATAAATGCGCCCGAATTTAAAATTATCCGAGTACTGCTTCGGCCTGACCTTGCGGCCATGCGCGGTTTCAACCTCATAGTCGATGCCATTGGCATCAGCATAGGCAATAACCGCATCACGTGTAGGAAAGCGCAGACGCACCTGAGTCTGGGTTTCGGCGCCCCCAATCCAGCCCATCAGGGCATCGGGGGTGCGCTTCTGCTCCGCGGTGTAGACCAGTATCCACACATGGCTCCGGGCACGGCCGGACTGCATGGCGGATTTCGGAGTCTGATAGATACGCGCGCGCATTGGCGTCGATTCCTCATTCCCAGTGCCATGATCCAGAATCGGGGCGGCGGGACTCGAACCCACGACCTCCTGTACCCAAAACAGGCGCGCTACCAGGCTGCGCCACGCCCCGCTGATTCCATGGCCGTCATGAACATGTCCGGTCGGGGCGGACCGTATTGTCAGCCGCGCAATAACGCAAGGCTTATAGCATCACATGGCTGCTGATACTGTCCAACTGATCAAATCATCCGGCGTGTCGATGTCGATCAAACAGGCTCCATCCTCCATGGAAAGGCGGCAGAGCCTATGCTGCCAGCGATCCAGCAGAGAGGCTGCTCCCCGGTCACCGCTCAAGCGACTTAAATCTCTGTAAAATCTGGCACCCCACAGGACCGGATTACCGCGTTGTCCTTCCCATACCGGTGCCACGATCGGGGCATGGATAGGATCGAACGCCGCCATCAGCCGGTCCATCAGTCCATGCGACACGAAAGGCATATCACCAAGGCAGATCAGCACTGCATCCGCCGTTTCCTCAATGGCCGCTATTCCAGCCCGCAAACTGGCAGACAGACCCTGCGCGTAATCGGCTGCCTCCACGATTGTCAGATCACGGGTCGCCAATACGGACCGCATCTCCTCCGCATGATCGCCGAGCACGACGACGACCTCCGAAGCCCGGCTTTGCAGCGCCTGATCGACGACATGGGTAATCATAGCTCTGCCATCCGGTCCGGGCTGCAACAGTTTATGCCGGCTGCCCATCCTTCGCGATAAACCAGCCGCCAGAATAACCACTGCAATCCGGGGTGTGACGGCAGAAGAGACCTGCATGGGATGATATTCTTCCGGGGTCATCTTATCCAGATCAGGGCTGGGCGAAGCTGTACCCACCAGACCACCGACCCCCATAGCCATGATATGCTCCGGGCCAGTTTCAAGCCCGGCAAAAATCCGATGCAGGATATGATCCACCCCGTTCAGATCCAGTTTGCGGGCGCAACCCGGCATGATCACCACCGGCATCGACCCGATCCGGCACAGGCACAGCAGATTACCGGGATCAACCGGCATCCCGAAATGCACCACCTCCCCGCCCGCCAAAACCACGGCAGCAGGGGCGACATCATCACGATCCACCACCGCCGAAGCACCAGCCACGAGCAGCACATCCACCGCTTCATCAGTCAACAATTCTACAGCCCGGGCTATCTCCGTTTCTTCATGCGGCACTTGCACGGGCGGCAGCAGGCATCCGCCAAGGCTTTCAATCCTGTGTCTGGTTGCGGTCTCTACCAGACTGTAAAATGTCTGCGGCGTGCCGGGCATCATTGTGATGATCAGACCGACTCTGCGCATCAGGAACGGATGGAGTTGTAAAGGCCGGCGGCCTTGCAGAAGGATTTCCGCCTGCCGCAAGGCAGCGTCCGGCAGAGCGAACGGAATAATCTTGATGGTGGCGGCAATATCCCGCGGTCGCAGCACATGCCGCTCGGGCACAGTCGCAACTGTCATACCGGGATGCAGGCGGTTGAGCCGATTGATCACAATCGGCTCAATATCGATCAGGCCATATGCGGTTGCGCGCAAATTGACGCGGCCGGTTGCTGCCCTGCCCGCTTTCAGACCGTTCCCTTCCAGCAGGATACCAATGCGGCGAGCGGCCTCATTCTCTGGAATATCGCCTGCCTCCAGTTGCGCGCAGACAATCTCTGACACCCCATGGCGGCACAGCAGAGCAATGTGATCCGACGTCAGTACGGTGCCTTTCCGAAGTACCGCATCCTGCAAACGATGCGTATGTGCCAAAACCGCACCGGTTGCCTCCAACGGAGGAAAACGTCCGAATTTCATGCCTCATCCTGCCGCATCCCAAGCGCAGCCCCATGACGGACAGCCGAAATTTCAGCCAGAATAGAGAGGGCAATGTCCGTAGCGCGCCGTCCACCCAATTGCAGTCCGGCAGGTCCACGAACCCTGTCCAGTGCGGACTCATTCACTCCTTTATCCCGCAATCGCGCCAATCGTGCCGAGTGGGTACGTGCCGATCCCAAAGCGCCGATATAAAATGCCTGCGTCCGTAAAGCTGCCAGCAGCGCGGGATCATCAAGTTTGGGATCATGGCTCAGAACGATCACGGCCGTTCGAGCATCAGGTTTCATCGCGACGATCGCTTCATCCGGCCATGCCACACACAGATTGGCATCCGGAAACCGCTCTGCTGTCAGCAAGGCCGGTCTCGGATCGATCACTGTGCAGGCGAAACCGACTTTTGTCGCCAGTCCCGTCAGTATCTGTGCGACATGGACCGCCCCCACCGTCAGAAGACGCGCCGGAGGATGAAATGACTGCGTAAAATGCTGCTCCGTCAGCACGACGGATGGTCCGGCCTGCCCGTCCACCGGAAGAAGCTTCCATTTCCCTGTTGCCAGTGATCGGATCAAGGAAACCCCCTCCTCCCCCGGTTCACATGCAGCACGAATGGCATACAGCAGAGGAACATGCTCCTGTTGTAAGGGCTCCACCAGAATGCGGACCCTTCCGCCGCAGGCCAGCCCGACTTCCCAGGCCCTGTCCTGTGTAACGCCATACTCCACCATACGCAGACGACCAGTTCTGAATGTCGTCATGGCCTCATCCACCACCGCAGCCTCAACGCAGCCGCCGCTGACAGAGCCTGCAATACGGCCGTCATCCGCCACAGCCATCAAACTGCCCGGTGGTCTGGGTGAGCTGCCCCAGCTTTGCAGCACAGTGGCCAATGCCACCGAAGCACCCTCCTCCTGCCATGCAACAGCCGTTCTGATGACGTGAAGATCGTCCGCGTTATTCATCCGCCCTCTTTCCGCAATGGGCTGTTTCCTTAATCAAAGATGGTTCTGTCCGCACCGGGCCGCAATATCCGCCCCATGATCGTCGGAATGACGATTACAGGGCCAAGGACATTGGCGCGAAACGTCTGACAGAATAGAACCGTCTCAGATCATGCCGTTATCGGAGAACCCGGATCGTGAAGCGTCGTTTCCTGCTGAGTGTGCTGGCTGCCAGCCCGCTGATTATTTTTGCTCCTCAGGCCCATGCTCTGGATGATACAAAGCCACAGCCGGAGATGAAGCGGGAGCCTCTCATTGTGCATACCCATGATGGCCGATCTGTGCCTTTTAAAGTCGAGGTTGCTCACACGGTGGATCAGCAGACCATCGGTCTGATGTGGCGTAAATCAGTCCCGGCAGATGGCGGCATGCTGTTCGACTGGAACGCGCCACGAAACAGCCAGATGTGGATGCGTAATACGCTGATTCCTCTCGATATGGTGTTCATCAACGAGGACGGCACGATCCGCGCCATTGCCGAGAACACGGTTCCGCGCAGTCTCTCAGTGATCGACAGCAACGGCCCGGTCCGTGCGACGCTGGAACTGGCCGCCGGCACGACCGAGAAAAACGACATCCGTGTCGGTGACCGGATCACCACTTCAGCCATTGCCTCCCTGGCCGAAGCTGCTTCTGCTCCCGCCCGTGCTCCTGCGAAAAAGCCGGACTGAAGCCCGGTTTATGTAGCCGGTTTAGTGTAGAATGAAAGATCGCCGCATCCACGTCAGGGAAGATGAGTCGGGCGCACACTATTACGCGACCGACCGCACGCCTCCCTCCCTGCCTCCGGTTCCGGTGCGCGATCTGGCGAATGCCTGGGACGCGGCAAGGGATGCGGCAGCCGCTCAGCATTGGGGACCGCCCCGCCTTTTCCGCTTTGCCGGGACGGATGAAAGGCCAGTGGAAATGGCCCTGACCGACGGGGATGCCCGTTGCTGGGCCTCAGCAATCGATGCAACCACAGGGCTGGACACCACACGGGGTATGTCCCTGTTGATCCGCCTGCTCGCTTTGATCGACCTTATGAGCCATGCGCCAGCCCTGCGGCCCTATTTCTCGATTCAAAAAGGTGAGGTCAGCCTGCATCCTGCCCTGCTGCATCTGGCTGCTACCGAGACATTGACCGACACTGCCGGATTTGATGCACCCCTGTTCCAGTCGAGGTTGGCGGCATTACCCATGGCCCCGACCATCCCCCTGTAATCGGCCCCCCTGTAATCGTGCCCCTGTAATCGGGAGAGTTTGGCCGAGACAGCAGCCATGACCCGGTTTACAACGCCGCTGCAGCGGTCATACGTCCGCGTCAGGGAAACAGGAGACGAACACATGACCGCAACGCCGTCAGGGCTGAAACGCCTGCTTCTGGTTGCTACAGGCGGGCTGATGATCAGCGGTTGCGCCGCGAAGATGGATGCCAGGCAGACCCAGGTGGCCGCTGCCTGCGCCAAACAGGCCGATGAAATCTTTACCGCCCAGAATCCCGATGCAGTCTACAGCGCTGATCGTTATCACGGCGGCCTCATGGATGCCCCCTATGCCGGGATCGGGGCACCCGGCGTTATTACCTCCGGCCTGTCCGACAGCTACGGTCATAACCGGAACGTCATCAACTGCATTCGGCGCAATGGCGGCAGTGGTCAGCAGCCGGTCGGCAGCCTGCTGCCCAGCACCAACATGCAATCCAATTCCATGTAAGCCGCCATAATCGGCGACGCGGCCCATGCCGCATCTGACCGCGCAACTTTCAGCTTGATCAAGGAAACATCGTCATGAGCAAAATCATCCGCACGGAGCCGAACAGCATTCTCTCCGCAGCTGTCGAGTATCACGGTTTCGTTTATCTTCAGGGCGTTGTCGCGGAAGATAGCACTCAGGACATTATAGGTCAGACTCGTCAGGTTCTGGACCGGATAGACGCGCTGCTGGAGCAGCACGGCACCGATGCCACCCGGCTGCTTCAGGCGCAGGTGTGGCTGAAAAACCTTGCTGACCGTCCAGGCTTCAATGCCGTGTGGGAGGAATGGATCGCCGGTCATGGTGGCCATCCCCCGGTACGAGCCTGCGTGCAGGCCGAGCTGGTAGACCCCAAAGGCCTGGTCGAGGTGATGGTCACCGCCTGCCGGTAACGAGTCGAAAAATTCACAGGTCAGGCAGGCCCTGAAATATATTTCAAGGCCTGCCTTTTCGATTTAGGCGCAGTCATGTGCCCTCTCCACTCCGATAATGACCGTGAGATGGAGGATTCATGAAGAAGATCGTCATCTTAAGCAATTTACGGGGTTGTCAGCCACGCAACTCTGTTGCTAACCCATTGAATAGGTAATGGGGTGAACGGGGGTAGCATATGCTGGCATGGGCAACCGGCAAAAAGGTCTTGGGTTACGGAACAGCTATTGCGCTGTCCCTTCCACTTATGACCGGCACCGCTCAGGCACGTAGCAAACATGTTGCGGGTCGACAAGCAGGGGTGTCACATAATCACCATGCATCGTTGCATATAAAACACAGTCTCCAATACGCCTCCCGTCACCGATCTTTCTCTGCCCTTCAGTGCGTTCCCTATGCCCGATCCGTCTCCGGGATTGAACTCAAGGGGAATGCCGCCAACTGGTGGGATGCCGCTGAAGGCGTCTATGCTCGAGGAAACGCCCCCGAAACCGGCAGCATCCTCAATTTCCGTGCCAACGGTCATATGCGTCTCGGCCATGTCGCCGTCGTTGAGCAAGTTATCAACAGTCGCGAAGTCTTGATTGACCACGCAAACTGGCGTGGTCCCGGCGCACGTGGCGGTGTCAGCAAAGGCATCTCCGTCGTCGACGTATCCCCGAATAATGACTGGACCTCGGTTCGTGTAGCGCTCGGTCATTCCGAAACTTATGGAAGTGTCTACCCGACCTACGGTTTTATTTACGATCGTCCTGAGGGGCAGTCTGGATCAGGCACACGGATGGCATCAGCCTCCGTTCCCGACCTGAATCCACCCCCGCGTAATCTGGCTCCTGCCGGCGGTCGTGTTGCAGCGGTGGTCGGTGGTTCTGACCAGCCAGTCTATCAGGAGGTTGCTCAAGCTCCTTCGTCTTCCCGCAAGCGGGGCATTGATCTCTCCGTTGGCAAACAGATAACGGCCGATCAGACGACAGGTTCAATGAGTTTCGGTGCCGACCTGGCCACTGATTCAATCAACCATAATCTGCGTTAAATTATTTCCGCCGACGCCATAAACTGGCATCGCCGTCACTCTATATATGCTGATTTCGAAACGGGTCTCGTATGCTTCAAAACGAGGCCCTTTTTACTGGCATGCCGACATGCCAGAAACCATGACATGAAACTATTTCTTGTCCTGCGCCATCATAGGCTGGCGTGCCTGTGGGGTGGCCTTTCGTTCTCAGCGATTGGCGACCAGCTCTACCTCGTTGCTCTCTCCTGGGCGGCCGTGCAGGCATTCGGGGCCAATGCAGGATACCTGACCGCCTTTCAGGGATTTTGTATTCTACTGGCCGCTTTTTTTGTCGGCCCCTGGGCGGACCGAAAGCCACAGTTCCGGGTGATGATCGGGGCCGATCTGATCCGCATGGTTTCTCTTGCTGCGCTGATCGGCGCATGGCTCATCAAGGGCGGGGTTTCCGCACCATTTCTGCTTCAGGCCATTCTTCTGATTGCATTGGGACAGGCGCTGTTCAGGCCGGCTCTTCAGGTTGTCCTGCCTCAACTGGTGCCAGATCAGAGCGAGTTGCCAGCCGCCAATGCCCTGATGGACATGACAGACCGTGTTGCCAGATTGCTCGGACCGGTCATGATCAGCGTGCTGGCGGGGTTTCTGCCACTGGTGCATTTTTTTACTGCCGATGCCATCACCTTTGCCATTTCAGCCATCGCAGTCTGGCTGACCGGTCGCAATCAGGTTCGTCCGGATGCCACACCATCCCGCCACATACCGACGCCTTGGCACGCCATTACTGCTAATCGCGGACATCCTTTGCTCTGGTATTCCTTCCTTATCGGCCCGGCAATCTGCGGTGCATGGTATGCGATTGTCTATCTGGCCCTGCCGCTGCTGATTACCCGGTTGCAGCCAGGAGACTCCGGCCTGTCATCCTATGGCGCGGTGATTGCCGCCTACGGTATCGGCAACGTGCTTGGCATGATGATTGTGGGCAACCGTCCCCTCCCCGCTCTCCCCGCCTGCATGATGTTCGGAGGCACGGCATTGGTTGGAGCCGGTCTGGCCTGCATGACATTGGTAGCTTTACTGGCACCTCCTCACTTGATAGCACCAGGTCTGATGATCTGTGCCGCCATAGCCGGTACGGGAGGACCATTCGAGGATATTCCCATTGCCATCCTGCGTCAGACCGCGCTGAACGCTCATGACGTTCCCGCTTCGGCCCGTGGCTTCCTGATCAGCTATAATGGCGGCATGCTGGCCGGCTTGGCGATTGCGCCCTCTATGCTCGCTCTGACAGGGCCAATCGGATTGATCGCCGGTGGCGGGTTAAGCATCGTCGCCATCGGCCTGGCCGGCATTGTGATCTATTCACATACACCGGCCAAGCAACCGGATCAGCTTCTGCAATGCTCGAACACGAGCACCGAACGGCCGGTCACCTGATACTGATCGCCCACCCGGAACAACGCGCCGCCATCATCATCAGGGATATTCGTGTCGATCAGGAGCCTCCATTCCTCTCCGCCGGAGCAATCCGGCAGAGTAAAGGAAACAACATCCTCCCACCCATTCAGGATGATCAACAGGCTGGCATCCTGACCCGGCTCTTTCACCCCGGTCGGCTGGGCACGACCATCCAGCAGCATGGAGAAGGTACGGGTATTGCCGTCCTCCCATTCCTCCTGCGTCATGTCCTGACCACTCGCGGATATCCAGCGCAACCCTGTAATCCCGGATTCATCACTCTGGTTCTCGCCGGGAAATCGCGCTCGCCACAAAATTGGATGCTGTTGACGTAACGCGATCAGTTTCTGCGTAAACCGGATCAGGGAGTGCCCCTTCTCCTGAATATCCCAGTCAACCCAACTGATCTCGTTATCCTGACAGTAGGCATTGTTATTGCCCTGCTGAGTGCGCCCGAATTCATCTCCTGCCAATATCATCGGGGTGCCGAGCGATAATAGCAGCGTACCCAGCATGTTTCTGATCTGGCGCTGGCGTAAGGTTTCAATGTCCTGATCGTCAGTCGGCCCTTCGGCGCCGCAATTCCATGAGCGATCGTGATCGCTACCATCGCGGTTATCCTCGCCATTGGCCTCGTTATGCTTGTCGTTATAGCTGACGAGATCATTGAGGGTGAAACCGTCATGGGCCGTTACGAAATTCACGCTGGCCCATGGCTTGCGACCACGATGATCAAACTTATCAGGGGACCCTAACAGCCTGGGTGCCAGCGCGGCGGCACTTGCCTCGCCCCGCCAGAAATCGCGCGTCGTATCACGGAACTGGTCGTTCCACTCCGCCCAACCGGGTGGGAAACCGCCCACCTGATATCCGCCCGGTCCGCAATCCCATGGTTCGGCGATCAATTTCACGCCCGCCAGAACAGGATCCTGCCCCACGGCGCGCAGGAACCCGCTCTCGGTATCAAACCCATCCGGCTCCCGCGCCAGAATTGTACCCAGATCGAAGCGGAAACCATCGACATGCATCTCCGTCACCCAATAACGGAGGCTGTCGGTAACCATCTGAATAACACGCGGATGGGACAGATTGAGCGTGTTCCCAGTGCCGGTATCATTGATGTAAAACCGCTTCTGGTCAGGCAGAAGACGATAGTAGGTCGCGTTGTCGATGCCCTTGAAAGACAGAGTCGCGCCTTTTTCATTGCCCTCGGCAGTGTGGTTGTAGACAACATCCAGAATGACCTCGAGCCCGGCATCGTGGAAGCGGGCTACCATTTCCTTGAATTCAGCCAGCACACGGTTGCGGTCGGCCGCGTAAAGCGGGTCCGGCGCAAAAAAACCGATTGTGTTGTAACCCCAGAAATTCGTCAGCCCTTTTTCCAGCAGGTGGCTGTCACGCACAAAGCTGTGAACAGGCAACAGCTCAACACTGGTCACGCCCAGAGCGCGGATATGATCCAGCACCGGCTTACTGGCCAATCCGGCATAAGTACCGCGTAAATGCTCTGGAACCTCCGGATGACGCATGGTGTAACCGCGCACATGGGTTTCGTAGGTGATCGTGCGACCCCACGGAATGCCGGGGCGAATCTCCCGCCCATGCCAGTCGAAATTCTGATCTACCACCACGCATTTCGGCATGAACGCCGCGCTGTCACGCTCATCGAAAGACAGATCCTCCTGCTCCGACCCGATCGTGTAGCCGAAACAGGCGGGGTTCCAGTTCAGCTCCCCGATATGCACCCGTGCATAGGGGTCGAGCAGAAGTTTATGAGGGTTAAAGCGATGCCCGGCTTCCGGCTCATAGGGGCCATGGACACGGAAACCATAGACCGTACCCGGGCCAAGGCCGGAGACATAGCCATGGAAGATTTCATCCGTATATTCCGGCAGCGTGATACGCTCTTTTTCCTGCGTGCCGCTTTCATCGAACAGGCACAGCTCCACCTTGGTGGCATGGGCGGAGAATAACGCGACATTGATACCTTCTCCGTCCCAGATCGCTCCGCGTGGATGGGGAAGGCCTTCACGAAGCCGACGCGAAACGATAGATGCCATGATAGAATGTTCCCTGCTAAACTTAAAAATCCTGCGATCCGCAATTCCGGCCCGCGCATTGAAACGACCGCATGGCATCGTGAGTTGCAGCCATTTCTTTTGCACTCAGCCTTTCAGAAGCAATCCTTCACCATGACATCGTTAACCGTGCAGTATTATAGCCCTTTCCCCCTCTTTGCCGGGACTGCCTCATCTGCTGCGGCCTCCTCGACCCTGGGGATCATCGGTCTCAACTGCCTTCCTTCCCTGCCGGAAAGCGGGGAGGAAACCGGGCCAGTGAGACTGACGGCCCATATGCCGCTTCTCTGGCCTGAGCGGGATGGTGCGGAACTGTGGCTTGCCTCTGGGGCAACGCTACGATGGGACAACCGCCAGATTGGCCCTGATCAGGTCGTCAACGGAGAAAACGATACGCTGTTTTTTGGCGCGGTCCGTATCAGCAATGATGTGCCGCTGCGGGAGGCAAGTTTCCGGGCCTATCAGGCGCTTTTCTCGGTCATTGATGAAAAAGGCTTTCCCCATCTGCTCAAGACCGCAAACTATATGCCGCGAATTCACGATATGGATGATGGGACAGAACGGTACCACCTGTTCAATCAGGGCCGGTTCGATGCATTCTCCGCCCGTGGCCGGGAAGAAACCAGCGCCCCAGCCGCCTGCGCACTTGGCACCGGCAGCGGAGGATTACTGGTCTATGTTCTGGCAGGGCGTCAGGCAGGCATACCAGTCGAAAATCCCCGCCAGATCAGCGCCTATCGCTATCCTGAACAGTATGGCCCGCGCAGCCCAACCTTTTCCCGCGCCACCATTGCCGTCACCGGCGAACGTGATCGTTGTCTGTTCATTTCAGGCACCGCCGCCATCACCGGGCACCAGAGCCTGCATCCAGATGATGTTGAAGCACAGACATGGGAGACCGTGGCCAATATTCGTGCCGTCATGCAAGCAGCACAGAACAAGGGATTTCAGGGGGATGCACGGGCACTCAGATTGAAGGCCTACATACGTCACCCCTCTGATCTGCCCGCTGTTCAGAGCATTCTCAATGATGCTTTCGGGCCGGATGCCACAGAATGCATCCTGCGCGCGGATATATGCCGTGCCGAGCTGCTGGTCGAAGTCGAAGGGTACTGTCCGGAACGTTAACCAGAGAAAAAGCCGTTCCTGTCGACAGGAACGGCTTTGCACAGATGATTTCTAAACAATCAGGAACAGCTACTTTATAGCGGATCAGTATCCAGCGCGTATCCGGCAGCTCGTACCGTTCGCACCAGATCAACCTCGCCTTCGCCGTTCACGGCCTTGCGCAGGCGACGGATATGCACATCCACCGTGCGCGGCTCCACATGAATATCGGTGCCCCAGACTGAATCCAGCAACTCCTCCCGCGAGAAAACCCGCCGCGGATGTTGCAGGAAGAATTCCATCAGCCGGAATTCGGTCGGGCCGAGATGGATCGGACGGTTATTCCGATGCACGCGATGGGTTGCCAGATCCATTGTAATGTCATGGAAGGTCAGCATGCCCTTAGCCGTTACCGGACTGGCCCGGCGCAACAACGCACGAATACGGGCCTGAAGGGCCTGCATGTTGAACGGTTTGGTGATGTAATCATCCGCGCCTGTATTCAAGGCCCGAACAGCATCCTGATCCTCGACACGGGCGGTCACCATAATGATCGGCAGATCGCGGGTGCCGGGTTTCCGACGTATCTGACGACAGACCTCGATACCGGACAGCCCAGGCAGCATCCAGTCCAGCAAAACCAGATCAGGCTGAACTTCCGACAGGCGATGCAGCGCTTCCTGACCATCAGAAGCTTCCTCGACACGGAAGCCCTGCTTTTCCAGATTATAGCGCAGCATTGTCGCCAATGCCGCCTCATCCTCGACAATCAGCACGGTCGGACGACTCTGGCCTGCCGGAGTTTCCGCGGGACGGGAACGGGCTTCTTCCTGTGCAAAGCGCATGATTATAAAATCTCCTCGCCCTCGACGATTTCAGGGATCCGTCAGGATGTTGCATCCGGCGACGGGCGCGCCACCATGTAGGACGTGTTATCACTTTTGGGCCGTTCATCCGGCAAAGGATGACCGGAAACGGTATAGAACACCGTCTCCGCGATATTAGTGGCGTGATCACCGATCCGTTCAAGATTTTTGGCAATAAACAGAAGATGCGTGCAAGGCGTAATGTCGCGCGGATCTTCCATCATATAAGTAATCAGTTCACGGAAGATCGCATTATACATATCATCGATCGCCGTGTCGGAACGCCAGACTTCTTCGGCACGGCTGGTATCATTCTCACCAACCGCATCAATGATCGTCTTCATATTCTGCTGAACAAGCTGGCCCATATGAGCCAGACCGGTCAGACTGAAGGGCAGCGAAAACTGGTTCAGCACGATACCGCGCTTGGCAACATTTTTGGAATAATCGCCAATGCGCTCCAGATCACTGGTAATTTTCAGCGAGGAAAGCACCATCCGCAGATCGATCGCCACCGGCTGGCGCAGTGCCAGAAGACGCACGATGAATTGCTGGATCTCGGTTTCCAGCGCATCAATTGCAGGGTCGGTGTCGATGGCGCGATTGGCGGCTTCCATATCCTTGTTGATGATGGACGCCACTGCCAGAGCAAGCTGGTTTTCCACCATCCCGCCCATGCGCGTGATCATATCACTGAGCTGTTGAAGATCCTGCTCATAGCTTGAAACAATATGGGGTGAACCCAGTTGATTGGTCATGGCATCAATTCCCGCGGGGTCAGCCGAAGCGACCGGTGATGTATTCCTGCGTGCGCTGCTCACGCGGGTTGGTGAACATGTCAAGCGCCGTGCCGACTTCAACCAGTTCACCCATGTAGAAAAATGCAACACGATCCGCACAGCGCGCAGCCTGCTGCATGTTATGTGTCACGATGGCGATGGTGAAATCGCGCTTCAGCTCATCCACCAACTCTTCAATCTTCAGAGTGCTGATCGGATCAAGCGCGCTGGTCGGTTCATCGAGCAGGATGACTTCAGGTTTTACAGCGATGGTGCGCGCAATGCACAGACGCTGCTGCTGACCACCGGACATTCCGGCGGCAGCCGTATGAAGGCGATCCTTGACCTCGCTCCATAGGGCGGCACGGGTTAGCGACCATTCGATCCGTTCATCCATCTCCGCCTTGGAAAGTTTTTCGTGCAGGCGGATGCCGAACGCGATGTTCTCATAGATCGACATCGGGAATGGCGTCGGCTTCTGGAACACCATGCCGACCCGGCTGCGCAGCACGTTGACATCGACATCTTTGCCAAGAACGTTCTCGCCATCCAACAGCACCTCACCCTCGGCACGCTGGCCGGGATAAAGCGCATACATCTTGTTCAGGATACGCAGCAATGTGGATTTACCACAGCCGGACGGCCCGATCATGCCCAGAACCTGACGCTCATGAACATCAAGCGAAATGGATTTGAGGGCCTTGTGCGAACCATAGTAGAAATCGAGGTTGCGTACGGCAATTTTCGGCTGACTTTCAACCATGACACGGGATGCGGCCATTGCGGCCAGACCGGCAGCAGCACTTCCGCCCGCATCATGGGAAGCCGTTCGGGAAACCTGGGAAACAGTACTTACCATTGTCTCACTGCCTTCTGCCCAGAATGGCACGGGCCAGTATGTTGAGGCCAAGGACACCTAATGTAATCAGCAAGGCACCTGCCCATGAAAGAAGCTGCCAGTCCGAATAAGCGGAACCGGCAAATTTATAGATGGTCACCGGCAAGCTCCCCATTGGCTCTGCCAGATTCACCGACAGGTTGGGATTACCGAGGCTGGTGAACAACAGGGGCGCGGTTTCACCGGCGATACGGCTGATGGCCAACAATACACCGGTTGCTATGCCATCAATGGCGGCCCGGTAGCAGATGAAAGTAATCACCCGCCAGCGCGGCGCACCGAGAGCGACCGCAGCCTCCCGCAACTGGGCGGGAAGAAGGCGCAGCATATCCTCGGTCGAGCGTACGACAATGGGAATAACCAGCACCGCCAGAGCCAGACAACCCGCGATCCCGGAAAATGCTCCCGTCGGCCGCACGATCAGCTGATACATGAACAGACCGACCAGAATGGAAGGTGCCGATAGCAGAATATCGGACACGAACCTGACCGCACTGCTCAAGACGGATCCACGTCCGTATTCCGCGAGATAGGTTCCGACCAGCAGCCCCAGCGGCGTGCCGATCAACGTACCCAGCGCAGTCTGGATCAATGTCCCGACAATAGCGTTGCGCAGACCACCATGGGAGCCAGGGGCGCCTTCATCATGGGTAAAGACAGTCAGTGAAAGACCCGCCAGACCGTTTTTAAGCAGCGTGAACAAAATCAGCGCCAGCGCAGCCAGGCCAAGCAATGTCGCGAAACTACACAGGCCGACGACAATGCGGTTTATCCACTGCCGTCTGCTATTGAGGCGCAAAGCAGCAGGGCTTTTTGCGACAGGACCATTCTGGGGCATTTGGACGCCCGCCGTGGCCGTGTTGGAAAGTACGGCTGTCATGCTCTGGCTGCCCCGGCTGAACGCGACCGCATCAGAAAGCGGGATGTCGCCAGCACGATAAAGGAGATGACAAACAAAATGAAACCCAACGCGAAAAGAGAGGAAAACTGAAGTCCACCCGGATTGCTTTCCGGAAACTGGAGCGCGACCAGCGATGCAATCGTATTACCAGGACCGAAAATACTGGTGGCAATCCGGTTGGTATTACCGATCACGAAGGTCACCGCCATGGTTTCACCCAGCGCGCGTCCAAGCCCGAGCATGATACCGCCTACAACCGATACCCGGGTGTAGGGCACCACAACGGAGCGGACGACCTCCCAGGTTGTGCAACCAAGGCCATAAGCGCTTTCCTTGAAAATGCCGGGCACAGTGGCAAACACATCGCGCATTGTTGCAGCTATGAAGGGCACGATCATCAATGCCAGGATCAACGAGGCCGTGAGAATACCATTCCCGTAGGCCGGACCGGCAAAGCGATCTGCCAGCCAGCCTGTCACCGGACCCAGAACCGCCACGTTTTCCTCGGCATCAGCCAGCGAACCAAAAAACGAGATAATGGAAGGCTGAACTTTGGTCATGAAAGGGACAATGATGAAAAAGCCCCACATGCCGTAAATGATGGAAGGTACAGCTGCGAGCAGCTCAATTGCGATCCCAACCGGACGACGAAGCCATTGCGGAGCCAGTTCGGTTAGATAAACAGCAATTCCAAAGGCAATCGGGACAGCAATCACCAGCGAAATCACCGAGGTGATGATAGTTCCGTAAATCGCGACCAGTGCACCATACACGTTATGGGGTGGGTTCCAGGCTGATGACACCAGGAATTCAAGTCCGAATGCCCGGAACGCCGGCAAACCGCCGATGAACAGCATCAGGATAATCGCACCCAGCAAAGCCAGTACGAACAGCCCTGCTGTTCGCACCAAAGCGCCAAAAATCCTGTCACCGGTCTGTGATGGCGGTTTTCTTTTTCCGTCACCCGGCCCGGATGGATGTAAAAAGACCGCTTTCTTATCTATCTGATGAACTGAGGCCATTCTGCCGCGCGCCGATTAAGGCTCGCCCCATTTGTCATGATCCAAAAATAGCGTGAGCCACCTGCATTCAGGCAGGTAAACCTCTCGCCTCGGTAGGGCACCATACAGCACCGCACCGAAACGGGGAGAGCATCCCGGTTTGATCAGAAAACCGGCTTGCCGTCCGGACCCTTGATACCATCGTGCCAGGCGGCGCGAATGGTGTCCTTCACGGATGCGGGCAGCGGGATGTATTGCAGATCGGACGCCAGAGCGTCACCATTTTTAAAGCCCCAGTCAAACAGCTTCAGCACAGCAGCGGCTTTTGTGGTGCTGGTGGGGTTGGTCGGCACCAATACGAAAGTGGCGCTTTCGATTGGCCAGGAGCTATCGCCTGCCTGATCGTTCAGGTCGATGGCGAAATTCTGCGCCTTGGTCCAGTCAGCCGCCGCAGCGGTGGCTGTAAAATTGGCAGGGGTCGGAGCCACAAATTTGCCGGCCTTATTTTGCAACTGGACAGTTACCAGATGACTTTGGGTCGCATAAGCGGCCTCAACATAGCCGATGCTGCCCGGAATCTGCTGAACGGTGCCAGCCACACCAGCGCTGCCCTTGGCGCCCGAACCGGCGGGCCAGCTGATGGAGGTCGCACGACCGATCTTGGAGGCCCAGTCGCTGTCAACCAGAGACAGGTAATCTGTGAATACGAAGGTCGTCCCGGAGCCATCGGCGCGGTAAACCGGCGCGATCGCCAGACGTGGCAGCTTGATGCCCTTGTTGATTTCCTTGATCTTCGGATCATTCCATTGGGTGATCGTGCCGGCATAGATCGCGGCGATGATCGGACCAGTCAGCTTCAGCTCGTTGCTCTTGATGCCCGGGATGTTGACGATGACGTCAACTGCACCCATGGCGCTAGGGAACTGCAACAGTTTGTGGTCACGCAGTTTATCGGCCGACACCGGCGCGTCAGAGGCGCCAAAATCCACGGTGCGGTTGAAAATCTGAGTCTGACCTGCGCCGGAACCGATCGCCTGATAATTCAGCGACACGCCTGTGGAGGATTTTGCCTGCTCCGACCACTTGTCATAAAGCGGCGCTGCAAAAGAAGAGCCGGCGCCGACAACCTGCTGCGCCTGCGCGCAAGCCGGAGCGATCAAGCCAGCGCCAATCAGCACGGCAGCAATTGCCGAGGGAGCGAATTTCATGCGTCCTCCTGGATAATACCATTTCGAAACGGATCAGACCTGATGGCTGCCATAGCCCCTCAGGCGGTTCCGCTTCCAATACTCCAAAACCGTGCACATTCCTGCGAATCAAGCCGGCTGAAGCGAGGCGGACCCTACGGGGTATCCAAGACGCGACAATGACAAACAGATGACAGTTATATGACAAACACAGAATGTCACATTCATGGAACACGCCCGCGAATGTGACATCCAGCTGTATTCAGGCATGCCCAGCTGGCAGAAGCTGTAACAATGCCTCGGCACCGACGCGGGTGCAGAAATCACCGAACCCTTCTTCGTCCTGACGGTCGCGGGCAAAGGCTGCGAACAGCCGGTCAAGTGTCGGCTCGATCTGTTCTTCCTTGATCCTGTCAAGCAGGCGGAAGGACAGTCGCGTGCCTTCGAAATCGCCACCGACATAGATCGCGTAATGGCCAGGCATACGCCCGACCAGCCCGATATCGCCCGCATAAGTGCGTGCACACCCGTTGGGGCAACCTGTGATCCGCAACGAAATACGTTCGTTTTTCAGCCCGTGACGGTCCAGTACCTGCTCCAGCCCGGCCACCATGGGATCTCTCACCCGCTCCGCCTCTGTCAGGGCGAGACCGCATGTCGGCAGAGCCGGGCAGGCCAGTGTCCAGCGTGCCAACGGAGTCAGATCTTCGGTAAGGGTTACACCCGCTTCACGCAGATGGGTCTCGATCGCGGGCCGGTGTGCCGGATCGACATCCACGAGGAACAGATCCTGCTGACCCGTCATCGTGATATTGACCTGATATGTCTGAACAATTTCCCTGATCGCCCGGCGCAGATGCACGCCATCCGTATCAGCGATACGCCCCGACGGAACGGGGATACCGAGCCATAGCCGCCCATCTCCCTGCTCGTGCCACCCCAGCAGCTCCGGCATCCGGAACGGCTCCATCGGTAGGGGTTCGGCGAAGGGTTTGCCGAAATAGGTGACCAGCTCGGCTTTCACCCAATCCACCCCGCGGTCATCAACCACATATTTCAGGCGCGCGCGCCGACGATTGAAGCGGTCACCATAGTCACGCTGAAGCCTGATGACAGCCTCAACACCAGCCAGCAATTCATCAGGTCCAACAGAGCCGATGACCGTTCCCAGACGTGGATAGGTCTCCGGCTTGTTATGGGTCATGCCAAGCCCGCCACCGACCGCCATGTTATAGCCAAGCAGCGTGTCACCTTCGAAAATCGGAATGATCCCGAGATCATTGGTCAACACGTCGATTGTATTATCGGAGGGGGTGGCGATGCCGATCTTGAATTTACGCGGCAGGTAGGTGTCACCATATAATGGCTCCTCCTCTGCCTCCGTGCCCAGATCAGCGCGGGCCGCCTCATCCAGAAAAATTTCGTGGTAGGCATGAGTCTTGGGCAACAAAGCATGGGACAGGAAATTTGCATCCGCTTCCATCCGCGCATGCACCGCATCCCGGATCGGGGCCGGGGTGGTTGTCACGTTGCGCACCACATCCCCGCAAGCCGCCTGGGTCGTCAGCAATGTCCTGTTGATGGCGGCAATGGTGGGCTTCAGATTTCCCTTGATAATACCGTGAAACTGGATTGCCTGACGCGTCGTGATACGCAGCGTACCGTTGGAATATTCATCAGCCAGCCCGTCCAGAGCCAGATATTGTGCGGCGGTCATACGCCCGCCCGGCATACGGACGCGCAACATGAAGGAATATTCCTTCTCCAGCTTCTGCTGTTTGCGCGCAGTCGCGGTGTCGCGGTCGAACTGCTCGTAGGAGCCATGAAATTTCAGAAGGTTGTAGCCATCCTCACTGACCTGAAGGCCCCCTTCCGCCAGCTCCTCCGCCAGACGACCGCGCAGGCCATGGCTGTTTTCCTTAAGAAGCTCCACGCCACTGCGCTTGGGAGAAACGGTTCCGTCCATGGCTTACGCCCCAATCAGATCAAATTCCGGCGGACCGAAGCACACAACCCGCCCCACAATTCACAAGAGGGGAAAGCCGGTCATGACCCGCCTTCCCCCATATTAGTCAGTATTACCGCTTCAGAGCCAGCGTTACCGCCAGCTCGACCCATTCCGGCGAGTGATCATGCCTCTTCCGGCAGTTTTACAACGCGCAGATAAGGCTTCAGGGTCTTCCAGCCCTGCGGGAACTGTTCCTTCGCGGCATCGTCGGAGGTGCTGGGCGGGATGATGGCTTCTCCGCCCTTTTCCCAGTTCACCGGTGTTGCCACCTTGAATTTGTCAGACGTCTGAAGGCTGTCCACAACGCGCAGGATTTCCTTGAAGTTACGCCCCGTGCTGGGCGGATAGGTCAGGGTCAGGCGCACCTTCTTGTTCGGATCAATGATGAACACGGCACGCACAGTAACGTTGGGATCGGCTTCGGGATGGATCATGCCATACAGGGCGCTGACCTTGCGATCCGCATCAGCGAGGATCGGGAATTTCACGGTCTGGCCCTGGGTTTCAGAAATATCAGCTTCCCACCCCTTGTGGTTTTCGCCCGTGTCGACCGACAGACCGATCACTTTAACGTTACGCTTTTCCCATTCGGGGGCAAGCCGGGCAGCTTCTCCCAGTTCCGTCGTGCAGACGGGGGTGAAGTCTTTGGGATGGCTGAACAAAATGCCCCATGACTGACCTAGCCATTCATGAAAGCGGATCTTTCCCTGATTACTGTCCTGCTCGAAATCCGGAGCCGTCTGACCAAGCTGAATGCTCATTATAGTCCTCCTGGAGTATCCGTACCAAAATCACGTTTTTACGTAGGTTTCCCAGAATATCACAAAGAACAGATGTGGTTAATGCTTGCAGTCCCATGCCGCATATGCGTATGGAACATGACACACCTTATGCAGACACAGCGGACAGAACCGTGACCAGTGAGCGATCAGATAACGAAAGTAATTGGCTCGGCCGCAGGCCGACGCAAGCCTGCCGCAGCCGCTCTTTTCAGCAGATCATCCAGCGTGATGGCGGCCAGCTGAGCACGGACAGTCTCTTCCAGTTCTGCCCACAACCGGTCAACCACCGCGATCTGCAGTCGGCCGGTAGGGCCTTCATGTCCCTCCCCGTCATCGGCCACAGCAACAGCCACGATATCGGACACCCTGATATCACGTTTGGGGCGGCCCAGACGATAACCACCGCGTGGTCCACGGACACTTTCCAGCAGTCCGGCCCGCGACAGGGATTGAAGCAGCGGCTCCATCCCCCGGCGTGCAAGGCCTATACGTTCCGCGATATCCGCGGCACTGACAGTATTGGTACGACTGCCATGGAAACCGACATCCAGCATAACGGAAATCGCCACCATGGCCCGATCACGACGCAGCAGCATGACGAGTCCTTAAATCACCGTTGCAAAGGGTGATATACAGTTATGACGATAAGTGAAAGCACGAACACATATGGATCGCCCAGTATGATTAACGAATCCGTCTCTTTGGGCACCACGCCCGATCAGAATGGCCCCGATACGCAGGACATCAATCATGAGGGCACGGCATCAGAGGACGGAAAGCCGAACGAAGCCAAAGCCAGATCACGCGGCAATCGCAACAGGGTAGCCCCCTTATCTGCTACCGATTCTCTTTCTGAAGACGGGCTCCGTCGCCCCCAGCCGCGCGGCAAAATCTATGACAGCATTCTCGATATTGTAGGCGGCACTCCTCTGATCCGCCTGCCTCGTCTGACTGTCGAGGACCGTCTGGTGGCCGATATCACTGCCAAGCTCGAGTTTTTCAATCCGCTCGGCTCGGTCAAGGATCGAATCGGACTGGCAATGATCGAGAAGGCGGAAGCCGCAGGCCTGATCCATCCCAGTACCAGCGTGCTGGTTGAGCCGACATCCGGCAATACCGGGATTGCGCTTGCATTTGTCGCGGCTTCAAAAGGATACCGGCTGGTCGTGACCATGCCGGAGGGAGCATCGATTGAACGGCGGAAAATGCTCCGCCTGCTCGGTGTCGATGTTCAGCTGACCCCTGCCCGGCAGGGCATGGCCGGGGCCATTGCACGGGCAGAAGCCATTATTGCCGCCACCCCCGGCGCATGGATGCCACGTCAATTCGACAACCCCGCCAATCCGGAAGCCCATGCTGCCACCACCGCGGAGGAAATATGGGCCGATACGGAGGGCAAGGTTGACATCATCGTCGGCGGTGCAGGCACAGGTGGAACACTGACCGGGATTGCGCATGCTCTGAAACCCCGCAAACCCGATCTACGCATCATCGCCGTGGAACCATCGGAAAGCGCCGTCCTGTCCGGAGACGAACCGGGGCCGCATGGTATTCAGGGAATCGGACCAGGCTTCCGACCCACGATTCTCGACATAACCCAGCTCGATGGCATTATGCGGGTGGCGGAGCGTGATGCTCTGGCCGTGGCCCGGCGCGTGGCACGGGTGGAGGGGCTGCCGGTCGGGATTTCCTCCGGTGCAGCCCTGCATGCGGCATTGGAACTGGCCCGTAATCCCGCCAATGAGGGGCTGCTGATCGTCACGATCATCCCCTCCTTTGCCGAGCGGTACCTCTCCACGGCGCTGTTTAACGGGCTGTAACCGCAAAACCATGAAAATTGATGCGGACGTGCAAATGATGGGCTTCAGGGGCTTGCACGTCCGCCAGATGCCAGATAGAAGGCCCGCACCGCACAAGCAGGATGGGCGCGTAGCTCAGCGGTAGAGCATCGCCTTGACATGGCGGGGGTCACAGGTTCAATCCCTGTCGCGCCCACCATCCTGTTTTTTCAAAATCAATGATTTCCATTTACCCCGGTAAAGCACCCTAACGCATTATCTGTGCGTCACAATGTGTCCGTCCCCCCCCCTCCCACGTGCTTTTGCGGAAACCCGTCATGCGCAAGCTATGATTGCACGTACTGTCATCAGGACGTAATCGAGAGTATGGATTATCGGGTACTGGATGTCAGCCAGGAAGGTCCCCTCAGCATCGTCCGGCCGGCATGCCAGACGGTGCCGATGGTTATTGCTTCCGGTCATTCCGGCAATCTCTACAGCCCTGATTTTCTGTCCATTTCTCGCCTTGATTACGATACCCTGCGCAAAAGCGAAGATTGTTTTGTCGATGAACTTTTCGACGCCGCTCCCGAATTAGGAGCCCCGATCCTGCGCGCCCATTTTCCCCGCGCCTGGTGCGATCCCAATCGTGAAGCGTGGGAACTGGACCCGACCATGTTTGAAGAAGCCCTGCCTGACTGGGTCAATACCGGCAGTGCCAGGGTTGAGGCCGGTCTCGGTACGCTGGCCCGGATCGTTGCTTCGGGTGAGCCGATCTATCGCCGTAAGCTGCTGTTTTCAGAAGCCGCAGCCAGAGTCCATGATTGCTGGCAGCCATATCATGCCGCGCTGTCACAACTGATTGAGGAAACACACAGCCAGTTCGGTATCTGTCTGCTGGTCGATTGTCATTCCATGCCCTCTGCCGTCGGATTAAGTGGTAACCGACTACCTCGCCGTCAGAACGATGCTGACATGGTGTTAGGTGATTTGCACGGAACCTCCTGCGCCAATACCATCACCATGGCTGCGGAAGCCACTCTCCAGCGTCTTGGTTATGCCGTGCGACGGAATAACCCTTATGCAGGGGGTTACGTCACACAGCATTACGGGCGTCCGGGAAAGGCCGTGCATGTCCTGCAAATCGAAATTGCCCGAGCCCTGTATATGGATGAAGAGCGTTATCTGAAGAACGCTCATTTTTCATTCATTCGTCAGGCAATGACATCCTTGATGAGCGGGCTGGGTGCCACCGCCGCTCTTCTCTCCCGCACCGCCTGAATAAGCAATCAAGGCAAAAAAATTGGCGGCGCCACGCAGGCGCCGCCAAGTTTAGGGAGGAAACGTCCAAGAAAAGCAGCGCTGCGCCATAACGCTACGCTACATGAGTGTAGATACGGCCTTTATCCAATTCACACAAGCATTTTTTTGCAGTGCAGCATCTCCAAAATCACAGAACCTGCCTTAATTTCCGCACAATCCGATCCCTGATTATAATCGGCCGATAAGAACTTTTACGAATTCATGCCTGCAGAGGTTTTTCCATTGCGGAGGCGGTTCGCTCTCTTCAGGTAAGCATGCGCTCCAGGGTCTCCAGCCGGTCAGCCTCTGCCGCCGGTTTATCGGTCCGCAGGCGCGCTATTCTGGGGAAGCGCATGGCAATACCGCTTTTGTGGCGGGCCGACCTTTGCACCGCATCAAAAGCGATTTCCAGCACGAAAGATTTTTCAACCTCCCGCACCGGGCCGAACCGGGCAATGGTGTGATTGCGTACCCAGCGATCCAGCACGATCAGCTCCTGATCCGTAAAGCCGTGATAGGCCTTGCCGACAGGCACCAGTTCCTCATGCCCACTACCATCATCGCGCCATAAGCCGAACGTGTAATCGGAATAGAAACTGCTGCGCCTGCCATGGCCACGCTGGGCATACATGATCACCGCATCAACCGTCAGCGGATTGCGTTTCCACTTCCACCACAAGCCTTTGGGCCGTCCAGGCACATAGGGACTGTCACCACGCTTGAGCATCAGCCCTTCGATCGAAGCCGCACGCGCGCCCTCCCGCAAGGCAATGAGGGCCTCTGCATTCTCCACCGTGATCAGGCCGGACAGATCCATGCGGAGCGGGGCCGCAACGGCAAACCAGCGCTCGAGATGCTGCCTGCGCTCATCGAAGGACAGGCCCCGCAGATCACGCTCCTGTTCGTCGAACAGAATATCATAGAGCCTGACATGGGCCGGATGCTGCTTCAACGAAGCCGGGCCAGGAGATTTGCGGTTGAGTCGCTGCTGAAGATCAGCGAACGGAGCCACCTCCCCTTCCCGTGTAACCAGCAATTCCCCATCCAGCACGCCGTCGAAATTCATGGTCTCCAGCACATCCGGAAAGGAAGCGGAGATATCATCGCCCGTGCGGGAGAAAATGCGCTTTCCCCCCGGCACGGAGACGATCTGCACCCGGATGCCGTCCCATTTCCACTCCACCCGGTATTCAGAGAGGGAAAGAGTCTCCAGATCAGGCTGCTCCAGCGGATGCGCCAGCATGGGAGGACGGAACACAGGTGCGCCAGCAGGGTCCGGTCTGGGACCATGCCCCTCGATCCATGCAAACAGCGTCAGATAGGGGGGCGTCAGACCATGCCATACCTCCTCTATTTCATCCGGCTGGATCCTTCCCTGTGACAGCCCGGCCAACGCAACCTTGGCCAACCTTGCAGAAACACCGACCCGCAGATTGCCAGTCACCAGCTTGAGAATCGCGAACCGTACCGATTCATTCGACGAATCCAGCCATGCGGATATTATCCGTGGCAGATCGATTTTGGTGGTGCTCTGAAGGGTCGTCACGACCTCTGCCAATCCGGGAGGGGCAGCCGGAATAGTGTCAACAGAGACCGGCCAGATCAGGGACGTCGTTTCGGCCAGATCGCCGACGTAATCATACGACAGGGCAAATAATTCGGTATCGACACGCTGCCCTGCCAATGCGCGAATCAGGCCCGGCTTTGCCGTGGCAAAAGACAGATTTCCAGTCAGCGCCGCCAACCCGTATCCGCGATCGGGATCAGGTTCGGTTTCGAAAAAACGTTGCAGGAGAGCCAGCCTGGCATTGCGTGACGGCGTATAGATCAGACGCTCCAGCAGGGCTGCGAAAGCGATCATACGGACTCTCCGCCCGTTGTAATCGCCTCTGTCGTCTCCCCGTTTGTTATCCCGCCCCCCGCCACCGCGGTATCGTCATCTTCCTCACCATAGCCGATGAGACGCAGGGCGCGGCCCGTCACCCCCATCAACCCGGCGGCATGGATCAGGGCTTCTTCCCGCCCGTGGGTTACCCAGATTTCAGGGGCCTGCACATCGCGGATTGTGGCCAGCAAGGCGTCCCAGTCGGCATGATCGCTGATGACCAAGGGCAGTTCGACCCCTTTAGCGCGGGCACGTTGCCTGACCTGCATCCAGCCGCTGGCCAGAACGGGCACAGGATCATGCAAACGGCGCGACCAGCGATCAGCGAGCGCAGAGGGAGGCGCCAGCACAATCCCTCCACGCAGGGCCTCCTTCGGCACGGAGGTCACGGGGCGGAGATCGCCCAACCCCACACCAAGCGCCTCATAGGTCCGGCAGACATTCATCAACGCTCCATGAAGATAGATCGGCGCAACCCACCCCGCCTGCCGCAGCAGCATGATCAGACGCTGACATTTTCCCAACGCGTAGCAGCCGACCAGATGCGTTCGCTCCGGAAAAACCGCGAGACTGTCGAAAAGCTTGCCTATTTCCTGATCTGCCGGAGGGTGGCGGAAGACCGGCAGGGCAAACGTAGCCTCTGTTACAAACACATCGCAGGGAACCGGCTGAAAAATGGCACAACTCGGGTCGGGCGCACGCTTGTAGTCGCCGCTGATGACCACACGGCTGCCACGCCATTCCAGCATAATCTGTGCACTGCCCAATACATGGCCAGCCGGTTCCATGCGCAGCCCCACATCATTGATCGTGATCTTTTCCCCATAAGATAGTGGCTGCGGAGAGCGGGCCGCACGTTCCACCCCCATGCGGGTTTTCATGATGGCAAGTGTTTCCGGCGTGGCCAGCACCGCACCATGCCCAGGGCGAGCATGATCGGCATGGGCATGGGTAATGGCGGCACGCTCCACCGGCACCACCGGGTCGATGAACAGATCAGCCGGTTCACAGTAAAGCCCCTGCGGCAGCGGCCGAAGCCATGTCTCGGGATGGGGCGCGCTCAGATGCATGAGAAGATCAGGAACATGGACCGGTCCTGGCTGTGCGTGACGTCCGGCAAGACTGAAGGCAGGGCCATATGACGCAGAATGACCGGGAAAGTTCAGTGCCTGTAAGGCGTTCTATTTTAACCCCTTATCCTGCGACCATAAGAGCCCCATTCTTTCCGCCATGCTTCAGACCATGCTCCCCCCTCGTTTTGCCGCCTGGTTCGAACGGCGCGGCTGGACGTTGCGGCGGCATCAGGCCGCCATGCTGGATGCAGCCGAAGCCGATCGCAGCGCCCTGCTGATTGCCCCGACCGGTGGCGGAAAAACGCTGGCCGGTTTTCTGCCCAGCCTGATCACTCTGGCCAGACAGGCCGACCTGCCAAAGGGACATCCAGAGGGGCTGCACACCCTTTATGTCAGCCCGCTCAAGGCTCTGGCGACCGATATCGCCCGTAATCTGACCTCTCCGGTCCAGGAAATGGGTCTGCCAATCCGGATCGAGACGCGCACCGGCGACACCCCGTCGGGCCGCCGCGCCCGCCAGCGGGAGAGCCCGCCGCATATCCTCCTGACAACACCGGAAAGCCTGAGCCTGCTGCTGTCGCTGGAAGACGCCCCCACGTTTTTCCATGGCCTGCAAACAGTGATCATCGACGAAGTACATGCGCTGGCCGGCACTAAAAGAGGCGATCAGCTGGCCCTCTGCCTGGCCCGGCTGCGCCGTCTGGTTCCAGACCTGCGCGTGTCAGGTCTGTCCGCTACTGCCGCTCATCCTCAGGCACTGCGCGATTATATCGGCGGCGATGCAATCGTCATCGAGGAAGCGGGTGGTGCTCCCCCCCGGCTGGAGATGATGTTGCCATCCGGCCGGCTGCCATGGTCCGGGCATATGGGGCTGGCAGCAGCCCCCGCTATTCTGGAGCGGATCAAAGCGGCCGCCATGACGATCGTGTTCGTCAACACCCGCGCACAGGCCGAGCTTCTGTTTCAGGCATTGTGGCGGCTGAATGAGGAAACGCTCCCCATTGCCCTGCATCATGGCAGTCTGGAGCTGGAACAGCGCGAACGCGTCGAACAGGCCATGGCCTCCGGTCTGTTGCGGGCCGTGGTGGCGACATCCTCGCTCGATCTCGGCATCGACTGGGGCGGAGTGGATCAGGTTCTTCAGGTAGGCGCCCCCAAAGGCGTCTCCCGCCTGTTGCAGCGGGTCGGACGCGCCAGCCACCGCATGGATGAAGCCAGCAATGCCATTCTGGTGCCTGCCAACAGGTTCGAGGTACTGGAATGCGAGGCCGCCATCATGGGGGTCTCCGCACGGGAACTGGATGGAGACCCGCCCGGCCCCGGCGGGCTGGATGTGCTGGCACAGCATCTGCTCGGGATGGCATGTTCCGCCCCGTTTCACCCGGATACGATGTTCGAGGAAGTACGGCAGGCCGCGCCCTATCGCATGCTCGACCGCAAGGATTTCGACGATACGCTCGGATTCGTTGAAAATGGTGGGTACACGCTGTCCCATTATGAACAGTGGCACAGGCTGTTTCGGGACAGCGAAGGCCTTCTGCATGTGCGCTCCGACCGTGTGGCACGGCAATGGCGGATGAATATCGGCACCATCGTGCAATCACCGATGATCAAGGTGCGCCTGCGCGGAAACCGGGGCAAACGTGCGGAAGGGCGCGGTACCACACTCGGCGAGGTCGAGGAGTATTTCGCCAGCCAGCTTCGTCCCGGTGATACATTCATGTTCGGTGGTCGGCTGCTGCGCTTCGTTCAGCTGCATGACACCGTGCTGGAGGCCGAGGAAGGTGGCGATGGCGATCCGATGGTCCCGGCCTATGCCGGGGCGAGATTGCCGCTGACGACCAGCCTCGCCAATCGGGTCCGCGGAATGTTGCAGGATCGACAGGGATGGCAACACCTGCCTGATCCGGTCAGGGAATGGCTGGAGATGCAAGGCATCCGCTCCCGCCTGCCCGGCCGTGACGACCTGCTGATCGAGACATTTCCGCGGGGTGATCGATGGTACATGGTGGCGTACTGCTTCGAAGGACGAAACGCCCACCAGACGCTCGGCATGCTGGTGACGAAGCGGATGGAGCGGCTCGGTATGATCCCGCTCGGCTTCGTCGCCACCGATTACGTGATGGCGACATGGAGCGCACGGCAGCCCACCGGTCTCGACCGGCTGTTCGAGGAAGACATACTGGGGGATGATCTGGAAGCATGGATGGCGGAAAGCTCCATGCTCCGGCGTATTTTCCGTCATGTCGCCGTGGTGTCCGGGCTGATCGAACGACAACAGCCGGGGCTGAAGCGCAGCCGACGTCAGGTCACCATCAATACAGATCTGATCTATGATGTGCTGCGCCGCCACCAGCCTGATCATATCCTGCTGCGGGCAACCCGGGCCGATGCCGCATCGGGACTGACCGATATTGGCCGTCTGGGACTGCTGCTGCGCCGGGCACGGGGCCACATCCGGCATATGGCGCTGTCCCGCGTTTCTCCGCTTGCGGTGCCGGTTCTGCTGGAAATCGGTCGCGAAAGCGTTCTCTCCGCCGGCTCGGAGGAAATGCTGCTGGCGGAGGCTGAAGCGCTGGTCGAGGAAGCCATGATGGACGATGAGACGGCCCTCAACAGAAGGATTTCTCCTCCCCGATATTCCAGCAGGTCATTGTCTGATGGACAAATCATGCAGGATGATCTGTTTGCCGTCCCTCCTCCGGATATTCGGTCCCGTCGCTGACCATGCAGTCTCCTCCAGCCCGCTCCATCCCCGCTTCCATCTCCGCCGGTGGGGAAACATTGCTGCTGGATCCGTCAGGCGCGGTATGGTGGCCTGCCGAGCGGATACTCATGGTGGCCGATCTGCATCTTGAAAAAGGCTCTGCTGCCGCCATCCGTGGATCGCTGCTGCCGCCATGGGACAGTGCTGCCACACTGGATGCGCTCGAAAACCTGATTCTGCATTATCGGCCGGCGCAGGTCATTGCGCTGGGGGACAGTTTTCACGACCGCTACAGTCTGGAACGCATGCAGCCGCAGGATGCAGCGCGCCTGCATTTGATCAGCCGATCCACGACCTTCCGTTGGGTGCTGGGTAATCATGATCCGGTGGCCAGCAAGGGACTAAGTGGCACCTTTCATACCGAGCATGGCCTGAAACGGTTCATTTTCAGGCACGAAGCCGCACCAGTGCCGGACGGAACCCTGGAATTCTGCGGCCATCACCACCCGAAAGCGAGCGTGCCGGTGAGAGGTACATGGCTGACCCGTCCCTGTTTCGTGTTGTCGGCGGAGAGACTGATGTTACCTGCTTTCGGCACCTATACTGGCGGGTTGGACATATCCTCCCCGGTGATCGCGCAGCTGTTTCCACAAGGGGGACGGATTTTTCTGCGCGGCCATGGGCGGTTGTTCAGTTTTTCAATGCCTTCCGCCCCCACGCAGTCTGCAAACAGCCGTCCCATGCGAAACAGCTGAGATCAACGCGCGATCGATACGAAATGGCTGCACAACCGCTGGCCGGGATGGTGTTTCTGTTAATGGATCGTCATACTGTCAGATCGCTGGCGACGATGCAGGATGGGTATGGGAGAGAAATTTATTACCGTGACGGACACACCAGCCCTGGACTCCGTCAGTGCTTTTCCGCGGCATCCCCCAGCCGGCGTTCCGATCCGCGTCATCGGCGATGTGCATGGCGATGCACGCGCGTTTACCCATGCCGTCACCACGGACCGCTTCATTATCCAGTTGGGTGACCTGACGGATGGCGGACCTGAAAACGGCGAAGTTCTGCGGATCATGCTCGACCTGCTTCATCGGGGGCGCGGCCTGTTCCTGCTCGGTAACCACGATCTGAGGCTGGCAAGGCGGCTGGCCGGACGATCCGTCCGGCCTGATCCGACGCTTGAAGAAACCTGTGCACAGATCGATACCCTCCATATCCCGCAGATCATTCATGCGATTGCCCATGCGCCAGCCTGGATTGTAAGCGGGAACCGCATCTTTCTGCATGGCGGTTTTCATACCGACATGCTGCATACCGCCCCTCCTTTCCCGGTTCCCATTCAGGATGGACGCGTACATGGCGTGCTGGCCCGTGCGCTGTATGGGGAACCAACCGGTCAGCTTCAGCCTGATGGTTATCCGGAGCGCAGTCTGCGCTGGGTTGACCGTATTCCGAAAAATCTCATCGTTTACTGCGGGCATGACAATCGCAGCCCGGATGGCCGGCCTCTGACGATGTATGGGCAACGTGGTGGAACAGCGATTTTTCTGGATACGGGGGCCGGGAAAGGCGGCCATCTGTCCTGGATAGACCTCGACTCCTGATTGTTTCTCCGGTCGTTTCCAGGAGTGTATTTTATGGTAAAAAGAGCAAAAATTCCTTTTTACCATACGGCGGAACAGGCCATGCTCCGCCATGAAGGCCATATCCAACCTGCGCCAGATGGCGCTGCGACGAAACGGGATCAATCCGCAAGCCGATGCGCCAGCTCCTCCTCCTCCGTCACGCCAAATCGGCATGGGACGACCCCAAACTTCCGGACCATGCCCGTCCCCTGAATGATCGCGGTCAGCGTGCCGCTGCAGCCATGCACAAAGCTATCAACGCGCTTGATCTGCGGCCGGATCTCATTCTGGTTTCCTCCGCCCGTCGCACCATACAGACTCTGGAGGCGCTGGAGCCATGGTCGCATACTCCCCGTATAGAACGGATGGATGCGCTCTATCTCGCCTCATCCGAGCAGATGATCCAGGTTCTGAACAGCGTGCCGGAAACGATCGGCTGCGTCATGTTGATCGGCCATAATCCCGGCATGCATGATCTGGCGCTGACGCTTGGAAATCCGGCACGGGACGAGCGCACTGCACGCGTGCATCTGAACGAGGGCTATCCGACATGCGCGCTGGCACAATTCGCACTGGACCAGCCCTGGTGGGGACTGTTGCCCGGTACGGCGCGGCTGACACGCTTCCTTACCCCCTCTGAACTGCCTGATATGGGCCAACATGACTGACACATCTGCATTGCCTCCAGTCGTGATCAATACCGTGGCTGAGACAGCTGCTGCTGAAACGCTGGACCTTGCGCCGGAAATAGAACCAGGCCATGCCCCGGTGACGATAACAATGGCCTTTGATCCGGCCCTGGCAGAACGACTGCCACGCCTTACCCCGCTGTCACGCCAGCGCAAAGGCCGGATGAAAACGCGTTCCTTCCGGCGGATTTATCACGACACACCGGATGCGGCCTTTTTTGCCGATCATCGGGCTCTGGTTGTCGATGGGGGAATGTGGCGCGTGGAAAGTCTTGCCACCCCCCCTTCTCTGCCCGGTTCGCAACTGGATGAGCAGACTCTGATCGCCCCGATCGAAACCTTGCTTGCGTCGTACGGTATCGAGGGCGGTGTCATGCCGATCGCCTCCGTGGAAGGACGCCAGCGAAGTATCGTACTGAGCGATCAGACACGGATGGACAGTGAAGAACTGACCGTCTTCATTGAAGATGGCACAATCCGTAATCTGACCGACACGCTTCCGTTTGGCCGCATCCATATCCAGGGCGATGCAAGGGCCATCGCTGCATTGGCATCCGAGCTTCAGGAGAATGAGGAAGCCCGGCTTCGGATTCCGGAAACACCGCTTTCCATGCTAGCCGTTTCCCACGGGCGTGGACTGCCGGCCCGCCCCGCCGCCGGCCTTGGCGCACCGGAGATTGATCCCGGCATCAGCACCGAAGATGCCGCACGGCATATTATCGGGCATCTGACGTTGGCATTGCTTTACTGGGCGCCACGTATCCGCCTGCTGAAACCAGGCGAAATCGACAAAGCCGCGCTGGAGCCTGTGCACCAGATCCGTGTGACGCTGCGCCGCCTGCGTTCAGCCATATCGATTTTCTCCGCCGTACTGGCCTGTCCAGAGCTGGATAACGTCAAGGCGCATCTGAAAACAATCGGTACTCTGCTGGGGCCAGCACGCGACTGGGATGTATTTATCAGCCAGACTGGCCAGACCCTGTTGGACACCTTCCCTGATCATGCCGCGCTGAAACGCCTGATGGAGCGGGCCTCCAAACAGAGAGAACAGCATTACCACACCTTGCTGGCCAGTCTGCAAACCCCCGGTTTCGACAGGCTGGGGCTATCCCTCGCCCTGCTATGCCAGGTGCGGCCATGGCGACAGGCACTTCATACGCTCCATGACGAAGTGCAGCATCATTGTGAAGAATGCCTGAACCAGCCAATCGAAATCTTCGCCGCAGGGGTACTGAAAAAACGCCTGAAAAAACTGCCCGCCAACGCCCCGATCGCTGAGCTGCCTGCCGCAGCCCTGCATGAATTACGCCTGCATGCAAAACGTTTGCGCTATGCTTGCGAATTCTTTGCTGCCTGCTTCCCCCAGAAACAGGGACGCAGGATGATCCGCCGGCTGTCAGAACTTCAGGAAGAACTCGGCATCCTCAATGACGGAGCCGTGGCGGCAGGGCTGATGCAGGAAATTGACGGGAAGGACGGCGTGCAGGGCGCGCAGGCCCGCGGCATCGTGCTGGGCTTCTCCGCCGCCCATGGGGCCAGCGCCAGACAGAAGATTATCGCCGCCTGGAAACATTTCCATGCTGCAAAGCCGTTCTGGAACTGACTGACTTCATTCCGCGTCAACCAGACCTTGAACTTGGCAACGGCACCAGGATAGGCGTTAATACGCCGCCCTTTCGGGAGAATGGCCATTCCCTATCATGCGGCACCTCTCTGCGCATTCGGATATCGTAGGTCCGACCGATGTACCTGAAACACAAACGACGCATTTTCACCTCCTCAATTGCCCATAAACGCCGACCGTGGCGGCGATGGGTTATGCTCGGCAGCATGCTGTCACTGGGCGGGATCGGGTGTATTGCGGTATTTACGCCATCCCTCCCGTCGGTTTCCCTTCTCTCGCTTCAGAATGTGCTCGACCAGATCAGAGGCAGCAGAATGGGGACAGAAACCCAGCGTGATATATCTTTGACCGCTTCGCCCGCACAGGTAGCCGTCGTCGATGGAGAGACATTGCGGGTTGCCGATACAGTTATACGGCTGGCAGGGGTTTCCGCTCCCAATCGCGGGCAGCAATGCAGAACGCCTGATGGAAGCCGTTTCGACTGCGGTGCAGCCTCTGCCGAGGCCCTGGCGGAAATCATCAAGAATCGTCCAGTCGAATGTGAAATATTAGGGCACGATACCAACCACCATTCTCTGGCCATCTGTGAAACCCAGACAGAAGGCCGGAGAACAAATCAGGGGACCGTCATTAATCGTGCTGTGGTTCAGGCCGGATGGGCCAGAGCAGAAACACATGCGGAAGCACGTGCAGAAACGCTCTCTGCCCCCCTGAAAACATTGGGCCTGACCTCTGATGAGGAGCAGGCACGGGCAGCCCATCGCGGATTGTGGCGCACGTATAGGCCGCAGTTTTAAACTTTCGCTGAAGATTGCCCGGCAGGGCTTGCCGTTTTTTTTCGCAAGTGCGAAGATTGCTCCAATAACGTCTCCTATGGAATGATCTTGCTTCTAATGGCACTATTCATCCCATTCGTTACACAGAATCTGAGTCAGGCGGTTTCCAGCCGCTTCTGCCATGAGGTGTTTGAATGAGCGGCTCCCCTACGCGCAGCGTCACCGTCCAGCTGAACGGCACGGATAAGTCGGCAACCTACCCGTTGCTCGACGGCACGCTTGGCCCTTCTGTCTTCGATATCAGGAAGATGCAGGGCGATCTGGGTGTCTTCACCTATGATCCAGGCTATGGCGGAACGGCCGCCTGCGAAAGCAAGATCACATTCATCGACGGTGATGAAGGCGTTCTTCTGCACCGAGGCTACCCGATTGATCAGTTGGCCGAGAAGTCCACCTTTCTCGAAGTGGCCTATCTGCTGCTGAACGGCGAACTGCCGAAGCCTGAGGCTCTGACGGAATTCAGCACCGAAGTCATGCGCCGCACCATGCTGCATGAACAACTGCGCAGCGTGTTCCAGGGCTTCCGCCGCGATGCGCATCCGATGGCCATGCTCTGTGGCGTCGTCGGTGCTCTCAGCGCGTTTTATCACGACAGCCTGGACATCACGAATCCCGAACAGCGCAATATCTGCGCCCTGCGCCTGATTGCCAAAGTGCCGACCATTGCGGCATGGGCTTATAAATACTCGATCGGCCATCCTTTCGTGTATCCGCGTTACGACATGGGCTATGCGGAAAACTTCCTCTACATGATCAACGGGCGCCCGTCCGAGGATTATAAGGGAAATAAGGTTCTGGAACGGGCCATGGACCGTATCCTGATCCTGCATGCCGATCATGAGCAGAACGCTTCGACCTCCACAGTGCGTCTGGCTGGCTCTACTGGCGCCAATCCGTTTGCCTGTATCGCCGCCGGTATTGCCAGCCTGTGGGGTCCGGCCCATGGTGGCGCCAACGAAGCGGTGCTGAAGATGCTGGCCGAAATCGGTCATGTCTCCAACATTCCGGCCTTCATCGAAAAGGTGAAGGACAAGAACAGTAATGTCCGCCTGATGGGCTTCGGCCATCGCGTCTACAAGAATTACGATCCGCGCGCGAAGATCATGCAGCAGACCTGTCACGAGGTGTTGACTGAACTCGGCATCAAGGACGATCCGATGCTGGATATGGCGGTCGAGCTGGAGCGGATCGCGTTGAGCGATGAATATTTCATCAGTAAGAAGCTGTATCCGAATGTCGACTTCTATTCAGGGATCATTCTGAAGGCGATGGGCTTCCCAACCAGCATGTTCACCGTGCTGTTCGCTGTGGCTCGCACCGTCGGCTGGATCAGCCAGTGGCAGGAACTGATTGAGGATCCGGCCCAGCGTATCGGGCGTCCCCGGCAGATCTACACCGGCTATGGGCCGCGCGATTACGTGTCGGCCGATCGACGCTGATCAGGGTGGCGGCCTTGGATTGGATGGCCGCCGGTCTTTTCATGAGGATGCAAGCAAAAGCGCCGGGCAACCGGCGCTTTTCATCTTTCTGATGCCATCTTTGTGACAAAGTGAATTATTTCGTCCAAAAACCATGTCCCTATACTGACCTGAACCGCCCGACAAAGTATGTCAGGAGGGGACAGGGCTGTATTGGCACTTCAGTTTTTTGACCGTAAGGAATTCACTATGCGCGTTGTCTGGACAGCCGGTGCTTTTCTGATCGTGACCACGCTGGCCGCTTGCAGTTCGAGCAGTGGCGGGGGATCCCCGCCCCGTAATGAACGCATCATCATTATTCCGGCGGGGCAGAGTGCAGTATGCTCTGATGGTCGTCTGCCGCCCTGCTGATGATCACTGCCGGGAGCTGATCGGATGGGCACTGGATCGCCGCTTGATTCAGGCGCCTGATCAGTTGCCCGCTCAATACGACGCCGGCCGGTTCCAACGGCACTCCCGCCCTGTGCAGCAGGTCCGCCGACCAGCGATTGCATGTATGGAGCATCGAATACCGGTCACGGGCCACATAAAATGCACCGCGTTTCCCGTCCTCGAAGCCGACCAGCCTCGGCTGACCTTGCGGATCGTCAGCCAGATCGTTCGCCACCCATGAGACCGCAGCTTGTATATCCTGACGGGGTAGCCGTAACCGGCTGACATGCTCCTGACCGTAAGCAAGCTCCGGTGAGACAGTCAAACCGACTGCCTCGATCACCGCCGGGCCCGGCACTGGTCCCATAATATATTCGGATATGGTCTGCGGCCGGGCCGTCATGAAAGTTCGCTTGCCATATCCGAACACCACTGCCCTTGCATGGGGGAAGATGGTTTTGAAAGCGGCAAGGCCACCCGTCAGGTCAACAGAATCGAAACCGATCGCAGTGTGCCAGCCATTATCGATAACATAGAGAAAGCCGGTATCGACCGTCATACGACATGTCAGGTCACGCTCGGGAGTCAGCCGGGAACCACAGGCGACCAGCAGCGGAACACAGAACAGAGCGGTATAAAGAGGCCGATACCACCGATCCCTTAATCGCACTCGCAACCCGGCGTGGGGCCATTGGCACTGCGCACGATGTGATGATCGATCCACTCTGCCACCAGACGCCGCGCTTCACTGAGCGGAGCCTCCGGATGATGAATGCGATAGAGCGTTGTGCAGGCCTGAAATGCTACCATGTCAGCACTGCCGCATGCACGCAGTTCACGATAGGCGGTAATGACCGCGCGTTCACACCGGCGTGTGATGTTGCTGACGTCGTTGTTCAAGGCCACATTTCCCGAAGTCGTTGCGAGTCATTCGCAATGAGGTTCATTCTATCCTGCTACCCTCCCCGGCGCAAGCAAACAGCGCGGGTTTTTCCCGTGCTCTCCTGAATTCGCCAGGCGTTTCGACCAGACATGGCGGTATGAGCATGGACGGAGCAATCATCAGACGCTAACAGCATGCAGCATCACATGATAACGGCAAGGACGAGAACACATGACCGCGTCGCATCTGACCAGTGAATGGGATCGTGACGCTGCCCTGACCACTGCGCGTCTGCTGCTTGAGATCAAGGCCGTCAATTTCCGCCCGGATGAACCTTATACGCTGACATCCGGCTGGAAATCCCCCGTCTATATCGACTGTCGCCGGATTATCTATTTCCCCCGGGCGCGGCAGAAAATCACCCAGCTCGCCATTGAAAAGCTCAGCCGCCATATCGGCTATGAGACCATTCAGGCCGTAGCAGGTGGCGAGACGGCGGGTATTCCTTTTGCCGCCTGGATCGCGGATGGCATGAACCTGCCGATGGCCTATGTCCGCAAGAAGCCGAAAGGCTTTGGCCGTAACGCTCTGATCGAGGGCGATACTCCGGAAGGGCTGAACACTCTGCTGGTCGAGGATCTGACCACCGATGGCGGTTCCAAGATCCAGTTCGCCCGCGCGCTGCGTGATGCCGGAGCGCTGTGCAACCATGCATTCGTGGTGTTTTTCTACGGTGTCTTCCCCGGCAGTTTTGAAACCCTGTCGGCCATGGATCTGACGCTGCATCACCTCTGCACTTGGTGGGATGTGCTGGAAGCCTGCAAGGATAGAAGCTATTTCAGCAGCGATGTACTGGCTGGCGTGCGGCGCTTTCTAGACGATCCGATGGGCTGGTCCGCCGCCCATGGCGGTGTTGCCAGCGCCGAGGAAGCCGCTGCCCGCAAAGCTGCCTCCGTCCAAAAGGGTTAAATTCTCAAGGCCTGAATCCGAAACGGCATCAGGCATGGCTGATTATGCAACCTGCCTGATGCCGCAAACGTCTTCTTGAGCACGGCATCGTGGCAGGACAGAATCGTATCGAGACACCATCCTGCCCTTGCAAAAGGGGATCGGTATGCGACTCGATGATCAGCGTGAAAGTAACAATATTCAGGATGATCGAGGTGATGGCCGCGCCTCTATTCCAGGCGGGATCAAGGTTGGTGGTCTCGGTACTATCGCCATTCTGCTGATTGGCCTTTATTTCGGGATTGATCCTCGTCTTCTGCTCAGCCTGACGGGAAATGGTGGCCCGGTTTCATCGCCCGTTCCCTCCCCCCTTTCCCCGGCGCAGCAAACACAGAGCGATCCATCCGGATCGGATCCACAGCGTCGGTTTGTCAGTCGCATACTGGCCTCAACAGAGGATGTGTGGAGCACCGTTTTCAAGGCACACGGAAAAACCTATCAGCCACCGATTCTGGTGCTGTTTGATGGTGCAACACGCTCGGCCTGCGGCACGGCACAGTCGGCCATGGGACCATTTTATTGCCCGGTTGACCAAAAAGTTTACCTCGACACATCCTTCTTCCGTGAATTGCAGGAGCGGCTAGGCGCAGGGGGAGATTTCGCCCGTGCCTACGTCATCGCACACGAGGTCGGGCATCATGTGCAAAACCAGCTCGGCATTCTGGGCAAAATCACCCGCCAGCGAGAAGAAGCCGATCAAGGCACGGCCAATGCGCTGTCTGTGCGGCTGGAATTACAGGCTGACTGCTTCGCCGGGGTCTGGGCAAAGCAGGCCAACGATGCTCGGGCGATCCTGGAAAAAGGCGATATCGAACAGGGCCTGAACGCCGCCGACGCGATCGGCGATGACCGGCTGCAAAAGCGTGCACGCGGCTATGTCGTGCCGGATTCTTTCACGCATGGAAGCTCGGCCCAGCGGGTAGCCTGGTTTCGCAAAGGGCTACAAACAGGCGAGGTGGAAGCCTGCAACACCTTCACCAGTCCAGCTCCCTGAAACCGTCGGAGTTTTACCGCGCACGCCAGACCGTGTAATCGGCCACCGCGCATAGGCTGCGACGGAGCGGGGTATCAGGGAAAATATCCAGTGCCCGCTTGGCTTTCTCCGCCATTATCCTGGCCCGTTCGAGGGTAAGGCCAATAGTGTCATGTCTGGCGATAAGGCGCAAAGCCTCCTCAAGATCATCCTCGGTCTGATCGCTCTCGCCAATAGTGCGCTGCCAGAAACGCTTTTCCTCCGCATCACCCGCATGGAAAGCAGCGAGTACTGGCAGTGTGATCTTGCCCTCACGGAAATCGTCACCAACGGTCTTGCCCAGTTTACGCTGATCCGCCGCATAATCGAGCGCATCGTCCGTCAACTGGAACGCAATTCCCAGGCTCATACCGTAATCATACAGCGCATGCTCCTCTTCGGTCGGCCGCCCGGCGACCACGGCTCCGACCTGGCAGGCTGCGGCGAAAAGGGAAGCCGTCTTGCCCTCGATCACTTCCAGATAGCGTGATTCCGGCGTCTCCAGATCATTCTGCGTGGCGAGCTGGAGGACTTCGCCCTCGGCAATGGTTGCAGCAGCCTTGGAAAGGATCGCCAGAACCTGAAGCGACCCGTCCTCCACCATCAGCTGAAACGCCCGCGCGAAGAGGAAATCGCCTACCAGCACGGAGGCATTATTGCCGAAAACCGCATTGGCGCTGGCCATACCGCGCCGCATGCGGCTTTCATCGACAACATCATCATGCAGAAGCGTCGCGGTATGGATGAACTCCACGCAGGCTGCCAGATGGACATGCCGCGGCACCCCACCAGCCAAGGCGGTATCAAATCCACAAAGTCTGGCACTGGCCAGCGTCAACAGAGGCCGAAGACGTTTTCCCCCTGCTGCTACGATATGGGCCGCCAGTTGCGGGATCAGCGGCACCTGGCTGTCCATACGATCAATAATAGCCTGATTGCACAGGGTCAGGTCGTCCTGCACCAGTGCGATCAGGCCCGACAAGGCACCTTCTACCCCTTCTGCATCAGGCGGTGGCAGGATCATATCTGTATCCGGTGAACTGGCGACGACGCCCAAAGCTGTCTCCTGGACTTGATAAAGCGGTAATCTGATCAGCAACAGCCTGATAACCCCAAAGATTACCTCAGCTTAGCATCTCGCCGGCATCGCTCACGAACTCTGCTGGATTAGATGTCATAAAAGGTTTTGTGCAGCCACGCACCCTATCGACAACGATAAAATAGGGTCAAGGCATCCTGATCGACCGATCCTGTCAGGAAACAAGCCTTGCCAAGCCGCCCAACAGGCTCAAAAAACCTCATCTTATGACCGAAAACAACGATGTCACCGAAGGCAGTCTGCTCAACGGTGCAATTGCTTACCGCCAGTTACGGACTGGTTTTCGCACCGGACTTGAACCGGTTCTGCTGGCAGCCGCGATTCCCGCCCGGGCCGGAGAGCGCGTTCTGGAAGCCGGCACAGGTCCGGGAGCCGGGCTTTTATGCCTTGCCCATCGTGTACCTGGCATTCAGGGCACGGGAGTGGAGAAATCCAGCGACATTGCGACGCTGGCCCGTCAGAATATCCAGATCAACCATCTGGAAAACCGTCTGTCGATTATCACTCAGGATATTCTGGCCTTTGCACCGGAAATGCCAGAGTCCCTACCAAACTGTGATCACGTCTTTGCCAATCCGCCATGGCATGAGGAATCATCTTCCCCTTCCCCCCTGCTGCTTCGCGATCAGGCCAAACGTCGCCATGCCGGGCTCGTCAATCAGTGGGTGCAGGCGCTGGGTCGCATGGTCCGGCCACGTGGCTCGATCACCCTGATCCTGCCTGCTTCACTCATTAGCGAGGCCATGAGCAGCCTGCGTGCTGCCAAGGCCGGAGAGATCACCCTCTATCCGCTATGGCCGAAAGCGGGACGGCGCGCCAAAGTCATTATCGTACGGGGTATTAAGGCTGCCCGTGGGCCTGACAGGGTAGAACCCGGGCTGATGCTCCATCAGGAGGATGGTAGCTTTACCCCACAGGCTAATGAGATCCTGCGATATGGAAAAGCGCTGGCTTTTTAACAGTGACAGCCGCGAAGACTGGTAGAAGCCAGTCTCAGAAGCTCTTCCCACCCGGATGACGGAGATGCCACAGCCGCTCATGAGCAGCAACGAGAGCCTCGATCGAGCGGCGGCGCGTTACATCCATTCTGGAGACTCGGCGGCTCATCATCATCTCCAGCACCTTGAGAAGACGATCTGCCACATCGAGTTCATTCTGATCACAGGCCTGATGAAAAGCTGACAGGATCTTGTCAGCAAGCCTCCGACTGAAACGCGGTGCACCCGGCACATCAGTCTGCGGAGCAGAGGACAGGAACTCGCTCATGAATGAGGGGCTTCCGACAGAACCGGGCGCAATGCAGCAGCCAGATCATTCGGGCTCATTCCTCCCGGGAACAACCGATCAAACGATCCATCGGGACGCATCAGATAAAGATAAGAAGAATGATCCATGCTATAGTCTTTTCCCTCGCCTTTCCTAGCATAGTATACATGATACTTTCTCGCAAAAGTTGAAATTTGCGCTTCTGTTCCGGTCAGGCCGGTAATCGCGGGGTCAAAATGCGCCAGATAGGCCGCAAGTTCTGCCGGTCTGTCCCGCGCAGGGTCAATCGTGACGAAAACCGGTGCCAGCCGCCCTGAAAGCGCTCCCAGAGCCTTGATAGTTGCAGACATAGTCTGCAACTCGGTAGGACATATATCCGGGCAAAACGTATAGCCGAAATAGACCAGCATCCAGCGCCCTCTGAGTGTCTGGTCTGTCACTGTCCGGCCATTCTGATCAGTCAATATGAAAGAACCGCCGATTCCTGCGTGGCCCTCAACCTCCTGACCACGTGAGAAATTGGCCTCCTGCCCGGCTCCGCTCCCTTCCCCGAACATGCCGGCGTGCCATGCTCCCATCACCGCCACAGCAGCAGTCACCAAAATGAGTGCACCACGGCGGAAAAAGCGGCTGGCATATAGATCGATCTTCATCAGGCGCTCTTCCAGGAAAAATGACAACGAGTTATGGACTGATTTTCAGGGCATTCTTGCGGCAAATAAATAAAGAGGGGCCTTAAACAAGACCCCTCTTTATTTTATTTCGTTCATTAGATGCTATTGTGTTATAATATTCTGGTTTTGCTTGCAAAATGAGCCTTATGCGAACGCCTCTTCCCACGTCCCGACAGTCGAGGCACGGCTGTATTCTGTGGCGCGATTTTCAAAAAAATTCGCATGCTCCACCGCATTGAGCATATCGTCGATCCATGGCAACGGATTACGCTCGACATGGAACAGCGGTTCAAGCCCCAGCTGAACCAGCCTGCGATCAGCGATATACCGAATATAGGATTTCACCTGAGCAGCATCCAGCCCCTCGACCGAGCCGAGTTCAAAGGCCAGATCGATAAAGGCATCCTCGTGCTCGACGATGGTGGCGCATATCTGACGGATCTCCTGCCGTAGATCCTCAGTCCAGATTTCCCTGTTTTCGTCGATAAAAACGTGAAACAGCTTGATGATCGACAGGCAGTGCAAGGTTTCATCACGCACCGACCAGCTGACGATCTGGCCCATGCCCTTCAGCTTACCGAAGCGGGGGAAATTCAACAAAATTGCGAAAGAGGCAAAAAGCTGAAGCCCTTCCGTAAACGCCCCGAATGCCGCCAGTGTCTTCGCGATCTCACGCTTGCTGTCGACCGAGAAGCTATGCATGTAGTCGTACTTGTCCTTCATCTCCTTGTATTTAAGGAAGGCTGAGTATTCGACTTCAGGCATGCCGATCGTGTCCAGCAGATGGCTGTACGCGGCAATGTGAATTGTTTCGATATTTGAAAATGCCGAAAGCATCATCAGCACTTCAGTCGGTTTGAACACCCGACTGTAATGCTTCATATAACAGTTATTTACTTCGACATCGGACTGGGTGAAGAAGCGGAAAATCTGGGTGACCAGATGCTGCTCCACCTCGTTCAGATTGCGGTGCCAGTCCTTCACGTCATCGGCTAGCGGCACTTCTTCCGGCAGCCAGTGCACCTGTTGCTGCACCAGCCAGGCCTCATACGCCCATGGATAGCGGAACGGCTTGTAAACCGGATTTTCGGTCAGCAAATCAAAATGGACAGGCACATCCTGTTCTGCCTGGGGTGCCGCCCCCTGAATGGTCTCATCCGTCATGCCGAAAGCCTTTTACTTTTCCGCCGTCGTGAAGCGATCACACCGTCATGCCATTTTTACTGGCAGGACAGGCATTCCTCATAATTCGCGGTGCTGGCCGCCGCCGCTGGAGCGGCCTTCGCCTGATGATCCAGATTGACCGCCTTTTCACTGACGGCATCGGCCCGCTGGATAGACAGGCTGCGGCAATAATACAGGGATTTCAGCCCGCGCTTCCATGCCAGCATATGCACCTGATGCAGGTCTCGCTTATGGACATTAGCCGGCAGGAACAGATTCACCGACTGGCTCTGGCAAATATAGGGCGTGCGGTCGGCCGCATGTTCGATGATCCAGCGCTGATCCAGTTCGAACGCGGTCTTGAACACGGCTTTTTCCGGCTCGGTCAGAAAGTCCAGATGCTGCACGCTCCCTTTGTTGAGGGTAATGCTGCTCCAGACATCCTCATTATCCTGTCCGCGCTCAGCCAGCAGTTGCTGGAGATGGCGATTACGGACCGTGAAGCTGCCCGACAGGGTTTTCTGCAAAAACACATTGGCCGCAATCGGCTCAATCCCAGGGCTGGCATTGCCAGCGATAATGGAAATGGATGCGGTAGGCGCAATCGCCATCTTGTTGGAGAAACGCTCGTTCAACCCGTAATCCGCCGCATCCGGGCAAGCTCCCCGCTCGGCAGCCAGCATGCGCGAGGCTTTGTCCGCCTGCGCCCGGATATGCTTGAACATGCGCAGGTTCCACACTTTGGCGACCACGCTTTCGAACGGCACCCGCTCGGCCTGCAGAAAAGAATGGAATCCCATAACACCCAGCCCGACCGAGCGTTCACGCATGGCGGAATATCGCGCCCGCTCCATCGTATCCGGCGCACGGTCGATGAAGTCCTGCAATACATTGTCCAGGAAAAGCATCACGTCCTCGATAAAGGTCGGATGGTCTTTCCAGGCGTGCCAGGTTTCCAGATTCAGGCTGGAAAGGCAGCAGACCGCCGTGCGCTGCTTGCCATGCTGATCGATTCCGGTCGGCAGGGTAATCTCACTGCACAGGTTGGAGGTCTTGACCTCCAGACCGGCCAGTTTCTGATGCTCCGGCAGGGCACGGTTCACATGGTCGGAGAATACGATATACGGCTCGCCCTGTTCCATACGTGCGGTCAGGATACGAATCCACAGCGCCCGGGCCGAGATCTTGCGGATAACGCTCTTATCCTTGGGGGAGAGCAGCGCCCACTCCTCATCGTGATCGACCGCACGCATGAAGGCGTCGGAGAGCAGCACCCCGTGATGCAGGTTCAGCGCCTTGCGGTTGGGATCGCCACCGGTAGGGCGGCGCAATTCCACGAATTCCTCGATTTCCGGATGCCAGACCGGCAAATACACCGCCGCCGAACCGCGGCGCAGAGACCCCTGGCTGATAGCCAAGGTCAGGCTGTCCATCACGCGGATGAACGGGATCACGCCGGAGGTCTTGCCGTTCTGGCCGACTTTCTCACCAATCGAGCGCAGATTGCCCCAGTAGGAGCCGATCCCGCCACCCTTGGAAGCCAGCCAGACATTCTCGTTCCAGAGGCCGACAATACCCTCAAGACTATCGGAGGCCTCGTTCAGGAAGCACGAGATCGGTAGGCCGCGCTTGGTGCCGCCATTGGACAGGACGGGCGTCGCGGGCATAAACCACAGGCGGCTCATATAATCGTAGATACGCTGCGCATGCTCCGCATTGTCGCCGTAATAGCTGGACACGCGGGCGAACAGATCCTGATAGGATTCGCCGGGCATCAGATAACGGTCGTTCAGTGTTGCTTTCCCGAAATCGGTCAGCAGAGCGTCACGGCTGTCATCCTTGATAATCTGGCCACGATCTTTCATCTGAACACCGGCATCGATCAGGGCGGGGGCAGAAGCCTCTGTGCTGACCGGGAGAAGCCCGCCGGAAAGACTGCCATCGGCTGCCATAGCCAGCATCGTCGTGGCATGCCTGAATGGTGCCATGAGGCAACTCCCTGAGTTCATTTCATCGCGGGTAACGGATCATGGCGCGGCATGTCTCAAGCCGACGCCCGAACAGGTCTGGATGCTCTACGTTTGCACCCTTGCCGTCAACTGATTTTCCCGGACAAACCCCACATATATTGGTGAAGATGACCTGCAACACACCATATAGGGTATTATATATCGTGCGTTATCCGTGTTGTTTCAACAATTTGCAGCCTGGCTTCCCGCCTTGTCGCAGGGTTGGATAGACACCTGAATGACACGGTTGCGCGAAAACATATCTCCCTCAAACTCTACCTGAAATCATGAAGAGACAGAGGGTAGAGGCGGAGCGATTCTATTGATTGGAACAGGCCCGCTCAGTGTGCCGTAGCGGATACGGCACGCCGGGCCTGCACGATCCGGACCGCCTGCGGCTCCGGCCCACCCGCACGCCAGTCGAGCAGTTCCACCGTATGCAGGACTGGAAGGGAGCCACAACCGATCTGCTTGATGCAGCCAATATTGCCTGCTGCGACCAGATCAGGCTGAAGCGCTCGCAGATTGCCGCGCTTGCGATCCCTCAGCCGGGTCGCGATGTCCGGTTGCATGATATTATACGTCCCGGCCGATCCGCAGCAAAGATGAGGCTCTACCGGTTCCACCACCCGAAATCCGGCCTGAACCAGGAGATTTTTAGGCTCGGCACGAATCTGCTGGCCATGCTGAAGGCTGCATGCGGCATGATAGGCTACGGTCAGAGGCGCCTCATCCTCAGGCAACGGAATGGGGGTATAGCCGATGCGGCAGAGATATTCGGAAATATCCAGCGCCAGAGACGCCACTTTCTCCGCCTGGGCTGCCTCCGCCTCATTCCGGAACATGAAGCCGTAATCCTTGACGGTCGTGCCACAGCCGGATGTATTCACGATGACTGCATCCAGCCCTTCTCCCTCGATTTCCCGGCTCCAGGCGAGAATATTGGCCCGGGCCGCGGCCATGGCACGGTCATGCTGGCCCATATGCTGGGTCAACGCACCGCAACACCCCTGCTCCGCGGTCACGACCACCTCAACCCCCAGACGGTTCAGCAGACGGATGGTCGCTTCATTGATGGAAGGGGACAGCACCTGTTGCGCGCAACCCGTCAACAGGACCACACGTCGTTTCACGGTCTGTGTCCCGGCTTGCGTGCGGTACAAGCCCGGTTTCACGGCATGCCCGGATGGAGGAGCCTTCGGGGCCAGATCCAGCAGAGCGCGCAGACGCTGACCCAGCAGATGGCCTTTCGGCAGAAGGTGCGGAATCAGGCTCGTCAACGGACGGGTGATCCGTGCCATCACCAGAGCCGCCCGGAGCAGCGAGACGCTGGGCAGAACCCGTGCCAGCACCGCCCTCAGCAACCGGTCATGCCATGGCCGGTGATAGGTTTTCTCCACATGGCTCCGCGCATGGTCGATCAGATGCATATAGTTCACGCCGGAGGGACAGGTGCTCATGCAGGAAAGGCAGGAGAGACAACGATCGAGATGTTTCACCACCTCCTGCGTGGCTGAACGACCATTTTCCAGCATGTCCTTGATCAGATAGATCCGGCCACGCGGGCTATCCAGCTCGTCCCCCAGCAGCACGAAGGTAGGACAAGTGGCGGTGCAGAAGCCACAATGCACGCAGGTACGCAGCACCTGGTTGGAGGCCGCTATATCAGGGTCGCGCAGCTGCTCCGGCGTAAAACTGGTTTGCATGATTCTGCTTTTCTCCGCGCCTCACACTGCCGCCGGCCCGATGACCATCGAAGATGACGGCTCTTTCTTGCCGAGGATTTCCCCACCCTGTCTATGACCTTGTTCCAGCCCTCAAAAAGCCGGGTCATCAGGCTGTCAGGTCTCACTCTCCCTTGCGAAGTGCCGCACAATAGTTCAACCCTGTCCGCCATGACAGAGCGCCCGGCCTCCCCCGCCACCAGAATCAAAGTCAGCCCCCAGGCCATTGATGCCGAGATAATACGACTGACCACAGAACGCGGTCCTGCTTCATCCATCTGTCCGACCGAAGTCGCACGGGCATTGGCCCCGACAGAGGACTGGCGACGCCTGCTGAGCCAGGTCCGACGGCAGGCAGCCAGACTGGCCAGTGCCGGACTGATCGATGTGCTGCGCAAGGGCAAACCTCTGCCACAACCGGTTACGCCCGATACAATGCGTGGAGTGCTGCGCCTGCGCGTCCGGCCGAATCCCCCGGGGGATTCAGATTCTTTGACGGATTACGTAACGCAGGATCAGGAACCGGCTCAGGGTTACTGACCGCATCGTGGATCGAGCCTAATGGTTACAATATTGATAACCATCGTCCAGCATCACGCCATTCCGGCAGCCCCATCTTGAAATGCTTCCCTTTCTAACACTCCATCCGCTTTTCGACCATCCGCTTGCAGGGCAGGTTTCAACGCATGCATGATTTCGGCAAAATTGTACGGGGCGCCTGGCGGCTGACCATTCCCTATTTCCTGTCAGAGGAAAAATGGGTTGCACTGGGCCTGTTGGCGACAGTGCTCTCCCTCAATCTGGCTCAGAACGGGCTGGATCTGGTCATGAATTACTGGCACGGCGCTTTTTTCAACGCCCTGCAGGAAAAAGACGCCTCCGCCTTCGTGCAGTTATTCCTGTTCTGGTACAAGGGACAGGCCGGCTTCATTACATTGGCGATCCCTTCGATCATCTTTGGCGTGGCCTCGATCTATCTTCAGCAGAGCCTCCAGATTCGCTGGCGGCGCTGGTTGACCAAGCGCATGATTGATGAGTGGATAGATGACCGGATCTATTACCGGCTGGGTCTGCTCCATCAGGAAAACGATACCGCGACCGATAACCCCGATCAGCGTATCAGCGACGATATCCGCGACTTTACCTCCGACACATTGTCGATCGGCTTCAGTTTTATCTCCAACGCGGTCACGCTGGTGATGTTTCTGGGTGTGCTGTGGTCACTCTCCGGCGCAATGACGATCTTCGGCTTCCATATTCCGGGTTATATGCTGTGGGGAGCCCTCATCTACTCCATCGTCGGCACGATACTGACGCATCTGATCGGGCGGAAGCTGATCTATCTGCGCTTCGTCCAGCAACGTTACGAAGCCAATCTGCGCTTCGCACTGGTGCGCGTGCGGGAAAACAGCGAAGGCATCGCCCTATATCACGGTGAAGCGGAAGAGCGGGCCACCGCGAAATCACGTTTCGGGGATATCGTCATCAACTGGTATGCAATGCTGCGGCGCTATCTGGGGCTGAATTCCTTTTCCAGCGGCTATGATCTGATCGCTTCGGTTTTTCCCTATGTCATGGCGGCCCCGCATTATTTCAGCGGCCAGATTATGCTTGGTGGCTTGCAGCGTACATCTCAAGCTTTCTCGCGCGTGCAGGGATCACTCTCCTGGTTTGTCAGCAGCTATACGACGCTGGCAAGCTGGGGGGCGGTCGTCAGCCGTCTTTCCACTTTCCAGGACGCCCTCGACCAGGCACGCGCCGCGGAACGCAATCGTGCAACTACCTTGTCGGGCGCGTCAGATACCACAGCATCCAGCCCTGTTTCGGCCCATCCGAATGATGTCGTCGTCAAAGGATTGAATCTTTCCCTGCCAACTGGCGAGGTTCTGTTACATCAGGATGAGCTGGTTCTGTCAGCGGGCCAGAATATCCGCATCAAGGGACGGTCTGGCTCAGGAAAATCGACCCTGTTCCGTGCGTTGGCAGGCATCTGGCCGTTCGGCTCCGTGCAGTCGATCCATATTCCGGGGCGCTTCCTGTTTTTGCCACAGCGCCCCTATCTTCCGCTCGGCTCCCTGCGCAGGGCGGTGACCTATCCACTCAACCCATCTTCAGTGTCGGATGAGCAGATTGCGGATGCCATGCATGCCATGAGGCTGGATCATCTGATTCCCCGTCTGGACCAGACTGATCAATGGTCGCATCGCCTGTCCGGCGGTGAGCAGCAACGAATCGCTCTGGCCCGCGCCCTTCTGGTGCGACCGGACTGGCTGTTCATGGATGAAGCAACCGCCAATCTTGATTCCGAATCCGAACAGGAAGCCTATCAGGCGTTGCGGCAGAAACTGCCAGAGACCACCATCGTCTCCATTGCGCATGGTGAAGCGACCTCCGCTTACCATGACCGGACTGTGATTCTGCATCGACCGGAACCCGATCAGGCAGGAATGCTGCGCCCGGCCTAAAACAGCATGGCGTGAGTCTCTACCCTGTCCGTCATGACCAGCGGACAGGGAGGACCGGCCCTGCTATGATACCGGCATGAATGCCGAAACTCCCCGGCCCATCCGGCCTGTCCTGTGCGGAATCCCGGAAACGACCCTCTGGACCCTGCATGACCGTGCTGCCGAAGCAGCGCGGCCTGATCATATTCTGCATGATCCTCACGCAATCCGGATGCGTAACGCTCTGACGATCGACTGGATAGCCCGTTTCGGAGCGGCTGACGGATCTTTTGCCGGACGCAGTCTGGCGATCGACACTCTGCTGACCGACTGGCTGGGCAGGCATCCTGACGGCATGGTCATCTCCATCGGAGAAGGGCTGGAGACCCAGTCACGCCGGGTCGACAATGGCACCTGCACGTGGCTTTCAATCGATCTGCCCGAGGTTATCGCTCTGCGTCGGCAGATGCTGCCGGATACGGAGCGGTTCCGCAGCCTCGGCGTGGATGCTCTGGATACAGGCTGGCTGGAGGCCGTTGACCCTTCTCGCCCCTGCCTGTTCCTGATGCAGGGGCTGCTGATGTATTTCCCGCCAGATCGCGTCGCCCCATTGCTGCGGCATATGACGAAGCGTTTTCCTGCCTCCATGTTGATATTCGATACTGTGCCGGTCTGGTTTGCCACGCTGACCGCCCATGGGCTTCATAAAACGCCGCTCTTCACCGTACCGCGCATGCGCTGGGGTATTGATCGCGACCGGATTGGCCCTACGCTCGCCTGCTGGTCCCTGAGCCGACCGCTTCGCCTGATTCCCTATGGTGCTGTCCGGAGACGATCATGGATGGCATCACTCGCCCTCTCTCCTCAGAACAAACTGATCTCATCGCAGGGTCGCCGTTTTTCTCGGGATCGGCTGCCGGTGATTGTCACGCTGCCGCCTGCCTGATCATTGCAACCTGCCGGATCATCCGGCCAGACGATAAAGTGATTTTTCTATGCCTTTTTACCCCCGCACTATCACTGCGTTCCTTGCCTCTCTTCTTCTGGCCGGATGCCAGCCCGCATCGGACAAAACTGCTTTTGTGACGCCTGCCTACACGTTGAATCAACTGACGGCCGATCTCGCAGCGGAACCAAGTGCCACAAAAGTGTTACAGCGCTGGTGTATCGGACGCGGGCTGATGCCAACTGCCAGCCATGTGACGGCCCAGAAACAACCGGCCGGCAAAGTTCCGTCACAGGCGCTCGACTATCTGCATCCCTCAGCAGGATACGATATCGTCGTCCGCCATGTTCATCTGATGTGCGGGCCGCATGTGGTCTCGATTGCGACACTTGCCTATCTGCCTGAGAAACTGACGCCTGATATGAACCGTCAGTTGCTGCTGACTGATCAACCTTTTGGCAAAATCGTTTTGCCGTTGCATTTTGAACGCCGACGTCTGGCAGGTGATTCCAGAATTCCTCACTCAACGATGGATGAAACACCCATTGAGGCTGACAGCCCTCCCAAACAGGCCATTCTGATTAATCGCGCCCTGCTGACCACCAGCAATGGTCAACCCTTCGCCTATGTCGAGGAACAGTATCAGCGTGTCCTGCTGAATGGATCAATTCAATTATCCAGCCACAGCGCAGGTGACCGCACTCAAAATTGAAGGTGAAATTCCTGCATACTCTGGCATAGTGATGCTTTGTACGGCCACGCAACAGGGATGGAGACTCCCATGTTTTCTCGTTACCGTGCCGTTCCGTGCTTTTTCACTTTGTCCGCCGCTGCCCTGCTTTGCCTGACTACCCCATGCCCGGCCCATGCCACACCGGATACGTGCAGGCAGACCATCAAGGATATTGATATCGGCGATTCCAAACAGGCGCTGAAAAACGTCGATAATGCGCTGATGGAGGCCGACAACCGCGTTCTGTGGGAGGGTGGAGCACCTTTTTATTCCAATCTCGACCATGTCTCGAAGCAGGTATTGCAGGACGAGGTGATTTCTCTTTGCCGCCGCTATCCTTATCTTACTCTGGAGAAGGCGGCTGATCGGGGAATCTCCCACAAAACACGCAGCAAGGGGTATGAGCAGACACCGGGCACACCGCTTTAATTTTCGATTCCCGTTTCACTTTTTTAAAGAAAGCCGATCATGACAAGGCATATGTTTTATTCATTCCGTTCTCTCCATTTCGTATGGGCAATCGGTCTGTTTTCCCTACCGGTTGCGGCCCTGCTCAGCCCTGCCCAGGCAGCGGAGAATGATCAGTCATTCTGGCCGTCCGGAGCCAGACCCTACATCATCAGCCCGGCCAATGGTGCGGTGGTCTCAAGCCCCTTCACAGTCGTAACCGGGCTGAAAGGACTTGGAATTGCACCAGCCGGTGACGATCAACCGCGCACCGGCCATCATCATCTGCTGATCGATACACCTGCCCCCCAGGGGGAGGCGCTGGAGGAATCCATCCCGAAAGATGCCCACCATGTTCACCTTGGCGGCGGACAGACGCAGGTTGATATCAAACTGCCGCCAGGCAAACATACGCTGCAACTGATTATGGGTGATGCCGGACATGTGCCGCACAGCCATCCCCTGCTGTCGGATCCCGTGACCATTACGGTCAAATAACCGGGATCCGGTCTCCGCGCTCAAACCCCGGCCAGGACAGCAAGAACATGCTGTCCGTAGCGGTCCAGCTTCGATGCCCCCACTCCCTTGATACGACCAAGCGTTTCGAGATCGGTGGGGGCAGAAATGGCGATGTCTCTCAGCACGCTGTCGTGGAAAATCACGTAAGGGGGAACACCCTGCTCCTTTGCCTCCTTCATGCGCCAGGCCCTCAGCGCATCGAATTCAGCACGGATCGCGTCCGGAATATTGTCAGAAACTGGGTTGCTCGCCCTTCTTTCCTCACGCGTACGACGTGCTGGCAGGCGAAAAGCGGTCTCCTGTCGCAGAAAGACTTTCTCCGTACCACGTAGGACGGTTCGGGCGCGATCAGGCACCAGCCGTAATCCACCATGGCCTTCCACATCCATATCCAGCATGCCCCTGGCAATCAGCTGCCGGATCACACTACGCCAGAAGGTGGCGGGGCGATCCTGGCCAACACCGTAAGTCGGCAAACGGTCATGCTGATGGCGCTGGATTCCCTCCGTCAACTCCCCCCGCAACAAGGCCACAATATGCAAGGCGCCGAATACCATGCCGGGACGCGTATCTCCAGGTCTTGGCTGGCTGGTGCGATAAACCGCGGACAGAACTTTCTGCGCTTCCACAGTACCATCAAAAGTTTCTGGCGGTGCCGCGCATAAATCGCAATGACCACATGGCTGCTCCATAATCTCGCCAAAACAGGAGAGCAGCCCCCGCGTTCTGCAATCGGCAGCTTCCGCCAGACCGATCATCGCATCCAGACGTTGCCGCATCACCCGCTTTTGGCTTTCAGGCGCCACCGAAACGGACAGGAAATGTCGGGCACGGGCAATATCCTCCCCCCCATACAGCAGAAGTGTCTCGCTCTCCTCACCATCGCGCCCTGCACGACCGATCTGCTGATAGTAGCTTTCCGGACTGTCCGGCATATCCAGATGCACCACAAACCGCACATCAGGACGATCAATACCCATTCCGAACGCGATGGTCGCCACCATCACCACCGACTCCCCGCCCCGGAAACGGGTCAGGGCCGCCTGCTTTTCCGATGGTGGTAAACCGGCGTGATAGGTGATCGCATCAATCCCTTTTTCACGCAGACGCTGCGCCGTGCGCTCAGTCTTGGCACGGCTGCCGCAATAGATGATTCCCGCCTGATCACGATGCCGAGCCAGAAACGCCATCATCTGCGATGTTTCAGCAATTTTCTCGGCTGCCGCGATGCGCAGATTAGGGCGGTGGAACGACGCAGCATAAACCCGCGCATGCTCCATTCCGAGCGCGCGGAGAATATCATCGCGCGTGCGAGGATCGGCTGTTGCGGTCAGGGCAATGCGTGGAACACCGGGGAATCGCTCCGGCAGGCAAGCCAAAGCACGATATTCAGGACGGAACTCATGGCCCCACTGCGACACGCAATGGGCCTCATCAATCGCTATCAGGGCGATACGCGATTCCGGCAACCGATCCATCAGACCGTTCAGTAATCGCTCCGGCGAGACGTAAAGCAGATCGAGTCTGGCATCCATCGCCGCCCTGAAAACGGCCCGGCCCTGATCGGCTTCCAGCTCCGAATGAAGGGCGGCGGCATTGATACCCAGTTGACGCAGCGCCGCCACCTGATCGTCCATCAGCGCAATCAACGGCGACACCACAATCGCCATCCCGTCCCGGCAGAGCGCCGGAACCTGATAACACAAGCTCTTGCCACCGCCGGTCGGCATCAGAACCAACGCATCACCACCCTCAATTACCTGAGCGATGGCGTCTTCCTGTAATCCTCGAAAAGCCGGATAGCCGAAAACCCGGCGCAGAACATCCAGCGCCGGGTTTTCCTGTGAGCGGCCCGAAAAAGGGTGGAGCAGCCTGTCAAGCAAAGCCAGTACCGAATATGCCGATCATCGGATTACTTGCTGTCGACATCTCCGATATCAATATCCACGCGGCGCTCCGCCACGGCCAGATTGGATGCATCAACCGTGTGGACCGAACGTTCGATTCTACTTTTAGCAATCCCGTCAGATACCAGCTGATCCCGCACCGCATTAGCGCGCAGCTTGGCCAAAGGTGTTTCCGTGACCGTGGACGCCTGCTCAGAGGACTTGCCGCCATAGCCGGACACGGTCACCTTCAGACCCGGATACTGCTTTGCGAGCTCTGCCGCATAGCTGACCACCTGAGTGGCCGCCGGATCGAGCACAGCAGAATCCTGCAGGAAGTAAACATTATAGGAACGCTGAAGCGCAGCTGGCTGAGAGCATGCAGCGGCGATCAGGGGCAAGCAAAGCAGGCTTAGGCGGCGCATGGCCGACTCCCTTGTTAAAAAGCTGTACCGTCTTACGACAAGGTGTGCCTCCGAAGGCGATGAGCGTCAACCGGCCTGATGAAAACCATTGCGTTTCTGTCTTCTGTCTACAGTCGGCGCTGCGGCCTGCGGCCTGTGTGAAGTCTTTCCTCCGTCCAGCGGGCCAGACGCACGAAAGGCAGACCGATCAGAAGATAGGCAGCGCCGATCATCAGACCGGTGCCGAAATAATCATAGTACGTAGTGGAAAGACGCACATAGGTCTGACTGAGTTCAGACAGGGTGATAACGGACAGCAGCGAAGAATCCTTCAGCGCGGAGATGAAATCATTGGTCATCACCGGAATCACCAACCGGAATGCCTGTGGAATCACCACATGACGCAGGGCCTGGAAAGACGTCATGTTCAAGGCAATGGCTGCCTCGTACTGGCCATGCGGGACCGCGCCCAGACCGGCACGGTAGTTTTCCGCCTCATACGCCGCGTAGTTCAGGCCCAGCGCCAGTACGCCAGCGAAAAACGGATCCAGCCTGATCCCCAGATTCGGCAGTCCGTAGAATACGAATAGTACCTGGATCAGCAGCGGCGTGCCCCGCATGATTTCGATATACATCACTGACAGCATACGCAGCGGGGCCGGGCCATATAATCGCGAGACCGCCAGCAACAATCCCATTGCCACCGCCAGAACCATAGCCAGCAGGGAGACTTCCAGTGTTGTGACCGCTGCATGAGCGATCAGCGGGATAAAACCGATATAGCGTTTAAATTTGATCCGCCATGCCGTGGCCGGTGCATGTGCCTTTACAAATTCATCATAATAAACCGCCGGCTGTGTTATAGAGGTGTGATCTCCAGTGAACGTCGCCATATCTGGCGTCCAGAGGTTCCACCGCTCCAGAATACGACGGAGGGTTCCATCCGCACGCATGTGGTCAAGAGCAGTATTGATCTGATCGAGCAACACCTGATTACCCTTGCGCACGGCAATGCCGTATTCCAGGTGGCCGATTGGTTTACCAATGAGTTTCAGGCTGGGATCTGTCGCTGAATAATACAGGGCAATCGGCCAATCGAGCAGAACCGCATCGGTACGCCCATTATGGAGATCGGTATAGGCGTCGATCTCCTCCTCATACACACGCAGGTTGATATCAGGGTGTTTCTGTAGAATCCGCTCGCCCACACTGGCCTTGAGTGTGCCGACCGCATGGCCGTGCAGTGACTCCAGCGTATCCAGTCCCTTGCTGTCCTTACGAACGACGAGCTGTTCCGACGTTACATAATAGGGCTTTGAAAAATCAACGACCTCACGATGGGCGGGGGTAATTTCCAGACCGTCGATCGAGAAATCATACAGCCCCCGATCCAGACCGGGGATAAGGCTGTCCCAACCATTCTGAACAAAGATCAGATTGCGATTAAGATGGCGCCCGATCTCGTCAACAATATCTTTTTCATAACCAATCAGGCGGTCCTCATGATCTGGATCATGAAAAATATAAGGTGCATCAGACTGCGCGTCAGCACCCCAGCGGAGTTCATCCCCAGCCCGCACCGCTCCGGAATGCAGGCTGAGGAGCAGAACCATCAGGACAGCCAGCATATAACGCATCATGCGAACCGCTTCAGGAAACGGCGCGTCCTGGGATCGCGCGGGTTTTCAAAGATCTCGTCCTCATCGGACACTTCGACGATTTCGCCACCTTCCATAAACACGATGTAATCGGAGGCATCACGCGCGAAGCGCATCTCATGCGTCACGATCAGCTGCGTCATGCCTTCCGCATCCAGATCGCGCATGACCTGAAGCACCTCATCAACCAATTCGGGATCCAGTGCGGAGGTAGGCTCATCATACAGCATCACTTTCGGCGACATGGCCAGGGCGCGTGCAATGGCCGCACGCTGCTGCTGGCCACCGGACAGCGTGCCGGGATAGCGATCGGCGAGTGTGGCCAGGCCGACACGGGAGAGCTGGTGCATGGCCAGATCGCGCGCCGCAGCTTTTTTCAGGCCTTTCACGATCATGGGTGCCATCATCACATTTTCCGCCACTGTACGATGCGCAAACAGGTGAAAGCCCTGGAAAACCATGCCGACCTGCTCACGCAGCGCATGGGCACGTTCCTCCATCGCATTGGTCCAGCGCTCATCTGTACCGGACCGTTCCAGCGCGATGCCCGCAACGGAAATGCGTCCCGAATCAGGGATTTCCAGAAAGTTGATACATCTCAAGAAGGTTGATTTACCGCAGCCTGACGGCCCAATGATCGATACAAGATCTCCCTGCTCTATCTGCAAGGAGACGCCCTTGAGAATCTCGGTACCGTCGAAACTCTTGCGCAGACTGTCGATCCGGACGATCGCATCTTCAATAGGAGAATCCGTCACGATTGCATGCCTTTTTAACCCATCGGATCAGAAAAGCGGGCAAGCTCCCTCATGTCACGCATGAAATGATGACGTTCTGTTAATTATTTCAGCTCTTCAGCTCATTGCCGGAACTGCCTGACCGCCAGACAGTCTATAGATACGGTCCAGCTTCTCAACTCCTGTCAGACGATGGGCGATCAGCAGAACGGTGCGATCGCCCGCTACCTCGTTCAGGGTCAGGAACAGCTCACGTTCGGTCTGTGCATCAAGACCGGCCGCCGGCTCATCCAGAATCAGGATCGGAGCATGGGATAACAGCGCCCGCGCCAGAGCCAGACGCCGCCCTTGCCCTCCGGACAGGCGGAATCCACCCTCACCGACCCAACTTTCCAGGCCATCTGGCAGGCCGCGAACCACAGCACCCAACTGCGCCGCATCCAGCGCCGCCCAGAGATCGGCCTCCTGCGCATCGGGACGACCCATCAGCAGATTGGCCCGGATCGTGTCGTCAAACAGATGCGTTGTCTGGGACAACCATGCGAAATGGCCTCGCACCATATCGACCGGTAAGGTCGCCATATCGGTGCCTGACAGAAAAATATGTCCTGCCTCCGGCACAGCGAGCCGCATCGCAAGAGCGGCAATGGTCGACTTTCCGGCTCCTGAAGGGCCGAGCAGTGCAACCCGCGCACCAGCCGGCAAATCCAGACTGAGCTCATCCAGCACCAGCGGCCCATCCTGCCGCCAGCGGAACGAGACATGTCTGAAAGACAGGGCCGCCGTTTTCCCGCGTACCGACCGCAGTCTTTCCTCCCGCAGTCTTTCCTCAACGTCTGCCACACCCTGCGGCACATCGCTTTCGGGTCTGGAGGCCGCTTCCAGAACGCGCTCCGCGGCAGCGGAGGCATGTCCGGCAAGCACACCGGCACGCGGCAGGCCCCCAATCGCCTCAAACGCCGCAATCGTCAGAAATGCACACCCGATCAAGGCTGCTGGACCAGTTGTCACGACATTGAGCGCAACCGCGAACAGCACGGCCGCTACCCCTGCCTGCCCAAACAGAAACGACATCGCCGAGGCCCATGCGGCACGGGCCGCCCCCTCGCGCTGGGCCGTCAGCAGCAATGCCTGACGGGCCTGAATATCCGCCAGCATGCGGTCTTCCGCACCACAGGCCCGCACTTCCCTGAGGCCGGTCAGGGTATCGAGGGTTGCAATCCGCAACCGGCTCATGGAAGTGGTCAACCTTGCACCCTGCCCCGCTGCATTGCGGGCGGAGATGACCGGCAGCACGAAAGCAGCCAGCATGAACAACACACCGACCACCACCGCAAGCACAACATCCAGCCGCCCCAGCGCGTAGAGCAGCACCGGCAACAGCACCAGCGCCCCGGCAACAGGAACGACGATACGCAGATAAAGCCCGTCCAGCGCCTCCACATCATTGACCAGACGAGACAGCACATCCCCGGCACGGCGGAAGCCCAGCCCACCTGCGGCATCACGGGCAATACCGCGGAAAAACCAGACCCGCAGATCAGCCAACGCCCGGAACATGGCATCATGCGTGACGACGCGCTCCAGATAGCGCAACACAACCCGGGCCACACCGATCCAGCGCAGCAGCATGGGGGCGGCCAGCACGCCAAGCATCATGGCGGCCGCCACGGTCCGGCCTGCCAGCATCATCAGCAGCGCCGCAGACAAAACGGCCAGAACCGAAACCACGATCCCAGCCAACAACCAGGGCAAACGGTTACGCCACAGCGCTGCAATATCCAGCAGCGGGCGAAGAAGTGCGGTCATGCCATCACCTTTCCATACATGGTCGGGAATGGTGCGGACACGACACTGCCATCCCGCAGATCAATCCGATGACCCGGAAAAGCATGCGCAGCCGCGCTATGGCTGGCCAGCAATACGGTGCGGCCAACCGCCAGACGTTTCAGGCTGTCCAGAATATCGGCTTCGGTGACCGGATCGAGATGGGAAGTCGGCTCATCCAGCAGCAGCAGCGGAGCATTGCGAAGATAGGCACGCGCAATCGCCACGCGCTGCGCCTGACCGCCAGACAGGCCATAACCACCCTCGCCTATCATCGTCTCCAGCCCGTCCGGCAGGGCACGGGCAAAATCGTCCACATGAGCATGACGGATGGCATCCAGCAGATCCTGCTCCGATGCTTCCGGACGGGCGAACAGGATATTGTCGCGGATGGTCCCTGCAAACAGCATCGGCTTCTGCCCGACCCAAGCCGTCAGCCGGGAGAGAGCCGCTGGAACAATATCCGTGATGTCCATGCCGTTCAGAGCCACCCGTCCGCTCGTAGGACGGGTAAAGCCCAGCAAAATCTCCATGATGCTTGACTTGCCCGATCCGGAAGGACCGGCCAGCACCACTGTCTCTCCCGCGGGAATACGGAAACTGACATCATGCAGGGCCGGGCCACGTGTCTCGTCCCATACCAGCGAGACATGATCGAACGTGACCGTCACACCACGTGCTTCAATGGTACGAACCTGAAGCACAGGCTTTTCCGGCGGCTCAGGCAGGGCGGCGATGGCTTCGGCGGCGCCAGTTGCGTGCATCTTGTCCTGATAGGCCAGCGAAAAGGCCCGCAGCGGCGCGAAAAACTCCGGCACCAGCAGCAGCACGAACAGCGCACGCGCCGGATGGCCTGCCTGACCGGACAGGATCGCCTGTCCGTAATGCAGCGCCAGACCGACCAGAGCTGCCGCCATTGCCAGATCCAGCACGGCGGAGGACAGAAACGCCACCCGCAACACCCGCATGGTGCGGCGGCGCAATTCATCGGCGGCGCGTCCCAGAGCGATGGCTTCATCCTCGGTCCGCCCGCTCAGAACGATGGTGGCAATGCCGCGCACCCGGTCCAGAAAACGGGCCTGCAGGCGGCTCATCGCCACGAACTGACGGCGGGAAGCGACCGCTGCACCAATACCGGAAAGCGCCATACCGAACGGCACCAGCAGACCCGCAACCAGCAAGGCCAGAGCCGCCCGCCAATCCAGTGGCAGGATAGCCAGCAAGATAAAAGCCGGCGACAGGATCGCCAGAGAGGCAGCAGGAACCCAGCGGGAGAAAAATCCGTCCAGCGCCTCGATCCGATCTACGGCAATCGCTGCCAGCTCGGCAGAATGATATCCGCGCAGCAGGGAAGGACCAATGGCCAGCAGCCTCGCCATCACCTGATCCCGCAGCCGCCGCCGAGCCGCTGCACCCGCCGCCGCCGCATAGCGCTCCGTCATAGCCCCCAGAAAGGCGCGGATCGCGGCAATCCCCAGGAAAGCTGTAGCGTAAGGCAGTCCCCCGACCATGGCATGGCCCAGAGTGCCGCCGAAAACCGCTGCCAGACACCATGCCTGCCCCACGGCCAGAATGGTGCCGGTCAGACCCAACAGGATGACATGGCGCGCATTCCGGCGGGCCAGCCCCCCTTGTTCCTTCAGCCACCCACGGGCAGGAGAATGACGCCTGCCCCCTGCACGCGCAGAGGAAGCACCTGTCATCGGAGCGGAACCGGAGGAAGAACGGGTTTTGTCACGCATTATGGGCCGCTTCTTAACCTCTCGGCTCTGTCTTTGACAGGGTAATTCCTTAAATCCGGCTTTATGCTCATGACACACATATCGACCGGATCGAACGAGTTCCCGTTCAGAGCGTTTGAAAAGAGGATTTCCCGCATCAGGCGGGAACCAGGCATTGGGCTTTTTGTCCCTCTTCCCATGGCAGGGAAAAGGCCGCAGCCTGATGAATATAAAGCTTTTCTCTGGTCGTTAAGGGATACCATGCTCACTCTGGAAGACGCCGTCAGGATCGCCACCGCCGCTGAAAAACACGCTCGAAAAATCGGGCAGCCGATGAACATCGCCATCGTTGATGGCGGCGGAAATCTGAAGCTTCACCATCGGATGGATGATGCCTGGCTCGGCAGCATCGACATCAGCATCAACAAGGCGTTCACCGCGCGTGCTTTCGATATTTCCACCAAGGATCTGGCGGGCAATGCCCAGCCTGGCCAGCAGTTCTACGGTATCCAGCAATCCAATCATGGGCGCGTCATGATTTTCTCAGGCGGAATCCCACTGCGGCGCGATGGCAAAGTGGTCGGTGGGGTCGGAATCAGCGGAGGCTCCGGCGAGCAGGATCAGAGCGTGGCCGAAGCCGCCGCAGCCGCCTTCGAGCAGACGGGAGCCAAACCGCCGGCCCCCAAAACGAAAGCCTGATTATCCGGCTCAGGCGGAGGCGATCTCCAGGGGCTGCCACTCCGGAAACCCCTCCGCCGCCCATGATTGCCGTGTGGCATCATCCGGGACAACTCCGGTCGTAAAGACCGTCTGTGCCCAACAGGGCGCAGCTCGTGGCAGACTGTCAGGCGCGGCAGTGGCCCCGGTGGTGATGGCTATTCTGGCCGTCTGCCGCGCCACCGCCTCTGCCGGATCGAGCCATGCCACCGGACGCGGCATGGCCTGCCGCAACCATGGAAGCAACCGTCCGTAATGCGTGCATCCCAGCGCCACCGCATCAATGTCGGGGATCACGCCGAGAATACCCAGCTCGGCCCTGACGGCCTCAACCAGCACCGTTTCGCCCCGGAACACAGCCTCCGCATAACCAGCCAGATGACATGCACCATGGGCATGAAGCGTACAACCCTGCCCGTGTTCCTGCATCAGGGCCGTCAGATAAGGGCGGTCAACCGTCGCCGGGGTTGCCAGCAGACCGATCTGGCGGGTGGCGCTGACCGAGGCCGCCCATTTCAGGGGTGGTACACAGCCAATAAATGGCAGATCATGCCGAGACCGCAGTGCAGACAATGCCAGCGTGCTGGCCGTGTTGCAGGCGATCACGACCATATCGGGCCGCAGCCGGGCTATTGCATGCTCCAGCACCGTCAGCACGCGGGTGACCAGAGCCCCGTCACTCATCGCGCCATAGGGAAACCCCGCCGTATCGGCGACATAGCCAAGGGTCGCCGCAGGCAGCATGCGCCGGATACAATCGGCAATGCCAAGGCCGCCAATGCCGGAGTCGAAAACCAGAATATGTGCGTCCGTATTCCTCACCCGCGTGGGGTGCCTCCTTCATGATCGCGGGTCAAGAGCATACAACGGGAACTGTCTGCAGATGCTTGCCAGAGCCTCCGCTTTCCGCCACTCAATCGGAAAGATGACCGGTGTAGGATGGAACCCATGAACGCGATCCAGGCCATCGCCATTGCTATCCTGCAAGGCGCAACCGAGCTTTTCCCGGTCAGTTCACTGGGGCATGCCGTTGTCCTTCCGGCATTGCTGGGCTGGAGCCTGCCGCAGCACAGCCAGACCTTCCTGCCATTTCTGGTGTTTCTGCATCTGGGTACGGCGGCTGCACTACTGCTGTATTTCTGGCGCGACTGGTGGGCCTTGTTCAGCGGCGTTATCGGCTTTGCCCCGGCCCATCATGTGCCGCAAGCGAGACGGGTTTTCATGCTTTTGGTGGTCGCAACGCTGCCAGCCATCGTAGTCGGCGGCTTACTTGAGCATATGTTGCGGGCGCTGTTCGAATCGGCCCCGATTGCCGCGTTTTTTCTGGTGGTGAATGGCGGACTTCTTCTGTTCGGGGAGAAATTGCGGGGAGCCGCCAGCCCTTATCTCCAGACCAGCGATCATGAGGTTACAGAGCGCCGCGCCCTGTCTACCCTCACCGTCATGGATGCATTCACCATCGGCTGTTGGCAGTGCGCCGCGCTGATTCCCGGTATTTCCCGCTCTGGTGCTACCATCGTCGGCGGATTATTGCGCGGAATCGATCATGAAGCCTCCGCGCATTTTTCGTTCCTGATCGCATTGCCGATCATTCTGGGCGCTACCGTGCTGGAAGTGCCCAAATTACTGCATGCCGATATCGCACCAGGCGTATTCCAGACCGCCGCCCTGGCTGCCGTAGCAGCCGGCATCACTGCATGGCTCAGCACGGCCTTTCTGATGCGCTATTTCCGGGATCATGACAGTTGGGCGCTGAAGCCTTTCGCTTTTTACTGCATTATAGCGGGCCTTGGTGCGCTGGCGTGGCTGCATTTCGCCTGACACAAGACCGAATCCCAGACAAGGACGTTTCAGATGAACGCTTCTTCTGCATGGACAAGGCGTACGATGCTGTCTGCAGCCCTTGGCTCCGGTCTGGCCATGTCGCTGCCGCCTCGCCTGGGCCAGGCCCATAACGGCAAACCGCTGGCAGCAACCCCGCTTTCACGCCTTGATCTGCCCTGGTGGAAACATCGCTGGGAAGAAAAACAACGCGAACTGCGTCAGAAGCCGGTCGATCTAGTGTTCTACGGCGACAGCATCACCCAGAACTGGGAGAAAATCGGCCCCGAACCCTGGCAGAATTTCGCCCCGGTCTGGAACCGCTATTACGGCCATCGCCACGCCATCAATCTGGGCTACAAAGGTGATACCACCGCACACCTGCTGTGGCGAATCGAAAACGGGGAAGCCAGCGGGATCAATCCCCGGGCCGCCGTCGTGCTGATCGGCGCCAATAATTTCGGCAAGCTCCGCTGGCCTGCCGAACCGACCCTGCAAGGGATCGACGCCATCATAGAGTCCCTCCATCGCCACCTGCCGAAGATGCAGATTCTGCTGCTGGGTGTGCTGCCCTCCATTCGCAATGAATGGGTCGACGCGCAAACCGTAGCCCTCAACCGTGCCCTGCCTGGTCGCTATGACCAGCGTGTAACCTTTCTCGATCTCCGCGCCCTGTTCATGAGCGGGGGAAAGGTGGATCGCACCCGCTTTCTGGACATCCATCTGACACCGCCCGAGCCGCCTCTTCACCCGGATGCAGCCACACAAGCGGCCATGGCGCAGGCAATGGAGCCGCATATAGCCCGTATGCTCGGGGATACGCCGGTGCGCTGAGTGGCGTGGCGGTTCAGCGTTTCAGGATGGATCCGAGAATACCACGCAGAACTTCGCCACCGACTTTGGTACCGACCTGACTGCCCAGGCTGCGGATGACGGATTTGGCAAATGCCTCGCCCAGCCCCTGACGCCCACCATGGCTGCCGAGCACATCGCCGAGCCACCCGCCGCCTTCCTCGTTCCGGGACGGGGTCCGGGCTTCACGCGGGGCGGCGCGGGAAACCGGCTCGTGCGGAGGATAAGGGGCTGAATCGGCCAGCCCACCCTGCCAGCCATTGCTGTTCCAGACTGATCCCTGCCCGGATGATGGCGGCAAAGGTGCCGGTCCCATCGCCGTGCCCCAAGGGTCACTGCCCGGCTCGACCGGCGCAGGAGAAACAGGAGCGGTCTCTTGCTGGCCGGAAGTCGCGCGCCCGGAAAGGCGCTCATAAGCGCTGATCCGGTCAATGGATGCATCGTATTTCGTACCAACTGGACTTTGGCGGATAATCTCTGCCCGTTCCTCCGCCGTAATCGCCCCTATACGGGAGCGGGGCGGCACGATCTGAACCTTCTGCACGACAGAGGGTGATCCGCTCTCATCAAGGAAAGAAACCAGCGCTTCACCGACTGCAAGCGATCCGATCGCCTCCGCGGTATTCAGCCTCGGATTCTGGCGGAATGTGTCCGCCGCCGCCCGGACTGCTTTCTGGTCCGCTGGTGTAAAAGCACGCAGCGCATGCTGCACACGATTACCGAGCTGTCCCAGCACAGAGGCAGGAATATCCAGCGGATTTTGTGTCACGAAATAAACTCCGACCCCCTTGGAGCGGATCAGACGCGCAACCTGCGTCACCTTGTCCACCAGCGCCTTGGGAGCATCATCAAACAGCAAATGTGCCTCATCGAAGAAAAACACCAGTTTGGGGCGCTCCAGATCACCCACTTCCGGCAAGGTCTCGTATAAAGTGGACAGCAGCCAGAGCAGCACAGTCGCATACAGGCGCGGACTATAGATCAGTCGATCCGCCGCCAGGATGTTCACTGCCCCTCGTCCATCCGGCGTGATCAGCAGTAAATCAGCCAATTCCAGTGCCGGTTCACCGAAAAAGGCTTCTCCGCCTTCCTGTTCCAGTCTCAGCAAGCGGCGCTGAATCGTACCGATCGTGGCCTTGCTGACATTGCCGTATTCTGTGCCAAGCTCCCCAGCACGGTCGGCCACGTGGGAGAGAACAGCCCGCAAATCCTTGTAATCAAGCAGCAGGAGGCCTTCGTCGTCCGCCACCGCAAAGGCGATGGAGAGAACACCTTCCTGTGTGTCATTCAGCTCCAGCATGCGTGAAAGCAGGATCGGCCCCATCTCCGCCACTGTGGCCCGTACCTTGTGGCCGGAAACCCCGAATACGTCCCAGAATACGACAGGCGCGGCACGATAGCTGTAATCATGAACCCCCAGCCGGGATGCGCGCTGTTCCAGTTTCGGATTGGGGGCGCCGGGCTGCGACAACCCCGCGAGATCACCTTTCACATCTGCACACAAGACCGGCACCCCGGCGGCGGACAGGGATTCCGCCAACACCTGAAGAGTGATGGTCTTGCCGGTGCCGGTTGCCCCTGCAATCAGGCCATGCCGGTTGGCAAAACCGGGCAGCAGACGTGCTTCGTGCTCACCAGCGCCGACCAGAATGGGGGTTCCTGTCATGAGTCCTGCTCCGTACCGTTTTTAAAACCGGTTGTCGGAATCCTAGGATGACACCTACGTTGTGTCACCCACGCGACACATCACAATCAGGTAAGCGTTTTCCAGAGCATATAAGCGGCAACAACGAAAATCAGCCCGGCAAACACTGTTCCCAGCATGCCACTGCACCCGGCGAGATAGCGGCTGACTGCAATCCCGACCATGGATCCTGCAATACCACCAAGAATGAACATAATAGCCAGCGGCCAATCCACCAGCCCGCTGAACGCATAACTTGCCGCTGTCGTCAGCCCGAAAGCCGTAACCGCAACCAGCGATGATCCCACCGCATTCAACAGCGGCATGCCGGTAGAGGCCACAAGGCCGGGCACTATCAGAAAGCCACCGCCGATCCCGAAAAAGCCGGAAAACAGGCCGGTTCCCAATCCGTATGCAAGTACTTTAGGAGCTTTTTCGCGGTTGCACTCCGCTCCCGGATTACCTTCCCGCTTGCGGCCCCTGAGCATCTGTACGGCAATGACAATCATCAGCATGGCGAACAGAAACAATAATTTCTGTCCGTTCATCATTTTACCAAGAACAGATCCACCCAGCGCCCCCAGAATGCCCGAAGCCGCATACATGCCACCACAGCGCCACTTCACGGTATGCGCGCGCGCATGGCCGATCAATCCTGAAAAAGCATTGGCTGCAACAGCAAGAGCACTGGTGCCAATCGCCATATGCGGCGACGGCACCCCCACCAGATATACCATCAGCGGGACAGCCAGTATCGAGCCGCCCCCTCCCACCACACCAAGTGTCAGCCCGACCAGACTGCCGGAGATCACACCGAGCAGATATTGTGTGGTGCTCAGGATCATCCGATCCTCCCGCTGTACGCGATCAGGCTTGTGTCCACAAAATCAGACGTCGCTACGCTTCGTGGGTTTGGCAAAAATCTCTTTGCCCTTCAGCATACCGTTCCAGTAGAGTGAAGGCAGAACACGAGCTTTCAGAATCCATGCCGTCCGTGTTGGACGCAACCCATCCAGCAGCCATTTCGGGAATGTGGGCAGCAGCTTGCCCCCATAGCCGAATTCCGCCAGTACGATCCGGCCACGCTCAACAGTCAGCGGGCAGGAACCATAGCCGTCATAAACATAATCCGGTTCCTTATCATGCAGCGTCGCCAGCACGTTGCCTGCCACGACCGGTGCCTGTTTGCGCGCAGCAGCTGCGGTTTTCGCATTGGACGTACCGGCGACATCGCCCAGCGCATAGATATTCGAAAAGCGCACATGACGCATGGTGGCCGGGTCGACCTCCACGAAACCATCTTTTCCAGCCAGTTCGCTATGAGCGATGACATCAGGCGCAACCTGTGGCGGCACGACATGCAGCATATCAAAACTCTGTTCGATACGCTCGCCATCTTTCTCGAACGTTGCGGTGCGGGCTGGACCATCAACGGCCACCAGCTTTGATCCGAACTGAAGAGAAATGCCGTAGCGTTCGACATATTTCATCAGTGCCGGCACATAGGCCGCCACGCCGAACAGAACGCCGCCCGCATTGTGGAACTGGACATTGATGTTACGGAGCACACCGGCGCTCTGCCAGATATCGCAGGATAGATACATTGCTTTCTGCGGCGCACCAGCACATTTGATCGGCATTGGCGGCTGGGTAAAGAGTGCACGGCCACCACGCAATTCTTTTGCCAGACAATAGGTATAGGGTGCCAAATCATAACGGTAGTTGGAGGTGACCCCGTTTTTTCCGAGCGTTTCCCTCAGGCCAGGAATGGCATCCCAGTCAAGCTTGATTCCTGCGGCGACGATCAGCACGCTGTATTCAACCACCATACCATCCACCAGAACAACCTCGTTACTGGCAGGCGAAAAAGAACGCACGAAAGAGCGCAGCCATTGCGCCCCCGCCGGGATCACCGATGCTTCGGAACGGCGGGTAAAATCGGCACTGAAAACACCGGCGCCGACCATCGTCCAGCCAGGTTGGTAATAATGCTCGGTGGCGCCATCAATAATGACGACAGACAGATTTTTCTGACGCTTCAGCAAACTGGCTGCAACCGAAATCCCGGCGGCGCCTCCTCCGACAATCACCACGCTGAAGGTTTTTCGTCCACCGACAGGTGCAAGCGGCAAAAGCTGGGGGCGAAGTGGTTCGACGTTGAAACCTCCGCTCTGCGCCAACGCAACGATTTCGTCAGGGTCCAGAATACCCGACTGCGACAGGGCCCAGATCGAAACCGCACGTTGTCCGGTGCGGCAATATCCTAGAACGGGATGAGGCATCCTTCCGAACGCTTCCGCCATTCTGGCCACCGTCGCACTGTCTGCTACCTGCCCTGCGGCCACCGGGAAAGAGGCGAACTCCAATCCATGGCGCGCAGCGGCTTCGGCGATCTGGGTGGATGAAGGCTGGCCGGCTTCCTCCTCATCCGGGCGCATACAGAAAATGCTGCGATATCCTTCGGCCGCGGCCTTTGCCACAGCCTCTTCCGTCAGTTGCGGACCGGCCGAGAAACTGGAAGTGATTTTGTGGAAGGACATCGCGCCATTTCCTGCTGATACAGACTTCTGAAGACAAACACTCAGTGATTCGCCAGATCGGCCATTACAGCAGATTCACCGGCACTTTCAGGTAGCGAACCCCATTCTTTTCCGGCTCGGGCAGACGTCCACCCCGCATATTCACTTGCACAGAGGGAATAATGAGATCCGGCAAATCAAGCGTCGCATCCCGGGCTTCCCTCATGGCGACGAAACTTTCTTCATCAACGCCATCATGGACATGGATATTATGCGCCCGCTGCGCGGCCACCGTCGTTTCCCAGGCGAAGTGGTCCCGATCTGGCGGCTTGTAGTCGTGGCACAGGAACAGGCGTGACTCTGCCGGCAGGGAAAGCAGACGGCGGATGGAACGGTAGAGCGTCCGCGCATCGCCACCCGGAAAATCCGCCCGTGCCGTTCCATAATCCGGCATGAACAGCGTATCGCCAATAAAGACGGTATTGCCGATGATGAACGCCATATCCGCCGGCGTATGCCCCGGCACATGGAGCGCCATGGCGGGAATGCAACCCAGCGCAAAGCCTTCGCCATCGCTGATCAAACGACCGAATTGCGATCCGTCACGTGCGAAGCTGTCGCCTTCATTGAAAATATCGCCGAACGTGTTCTGCACCCTCTGGATATGCTCGCCAATCATCAGCGTACCGCCAAGCTGTCCGTGCACCCATGGCGCTGCCGAAAGGTGATCGGCATGCACATGGGTTTCGATCAACCACTGCACACTCAGCCCGTTCTGCCGGACCCACTCCACAATCATGGCGGCATGGCCGGTGGAGGTGCGCCCTGACGCTGCATCATAATCCAGCACGCTGTCGATGACGGCGGCCTGCTTGCTGTCAGGATCGAACGCCACATGGCTGACAGTATGCGTTTGCGGATCGAAAAAACTTTGTACCACAGGGCACAGCCCATCCTGGACGGACTGCGCAATCTGCCTGCATGCAGCCCCAATCACCGGGTCCGGCGGGGCTGTCGGCATAGAGGGACAAGAAATCTCCGTCACGGCATCGGCATCCTGTGGTCAGGCAGCATCTGACAGCGCCTCCGCATTGATATGAAGCAAACATACATTATTTCAGAAAGAATGAAAGTTTAAATTGACCTTTCTCGTTTGCTACGTGCATGAAAGGTCATCCCGTTCATGAAAGACAGCTCTGGCCGGATGACATCCCTTGTTTCCCCTTCGACACCGATCGAGGAAAAACTGACGAACTCTGCCTGCCCCCCGCGATTGGGTGACATCGTTCCGGGCTTTTGTGCCCGCACAACTCACGGGCAGGTTTCACTGGCTGATTATCGTGGGCGATGGCTGATTTTCTTTTCCCATCCTGCCGATTTTACGCCCGTATGCACCAGTGAATTCATGGCCATCGCCCGCGCTGCCGACCGATTTGCGGAACGCCAGTGCGATCTTCTGGGCCTGTCCGTTGATAGCCTGCATGCGCATCTTGCCTGGATTCGTACCATCAAGGCGCAGTTCGGCATCACCATTCCGTTCCCGATTGTCGAAGACCCCTCCATGGTGATCGGTCGCGCCTACGGCATGATCGATCCATCCGCACCCGATTCTTCTGCTGTCCGAGGCACATTCTTCATTGATCCGCATGGCGTGCTGCGCGCCGCGATCTACTATCCGATGCAGGTAGGACGCTCGGTCGAGGAAATGCTGCGTCTATTGATTGCTTTGCAGGAGACCAGCCGGACCGGCACCCTGACCCCCGAAGGCTGGCAACCCGGTGAGGATACGCTGCTGCCCGCCCCCGTCACGCAGGCCGAGATGGCGGAGAGTACGGATCGCTGGCTCTGCCGTTTTCAGTCCTCCGTGCCATGATGGACAGGTTCACCCTTACCCCGGAACAGGCCACCCGCGCTGCCGGGCAGATGCGGCTTTATGCACAGCCGCAACGCCTGCTGATCCTGTCGATGCTGCTGCAGGGGGAGCACAATGTCGGGGAGATCGAAGCCGCAACCACGATCGTCCAGCCCGGGCTGAGCCAACAGCTGAGCGCCCTGCGGCAGGCCGGTATCGTCTCCACAAGGCGGGAGGCGAGACAGGTTTTCTATCGCCTGACCGACGAAACCTGTGCTGCACGAGTCCGCGCTGCCCTCACCTTGTTCGGCGAGGCAACCCTACCCGATAGCGTGACATCCGCCCCCGCATCCCCCCGCGCGGCGTATGCGCCCGCATCCGGAGGAGCCATCTTCGCCCGGATTGTATGAGACATTCCCCCTATCAACGGACCAGAGACGCAGAGAGATCACGCAGCATACGGGGAAACAGCGCGGCATCATCCAGCGCACGGGCAGCAACAAGAGCACCCTGAATCAGGGCCACCACTTCTTCTGCCCGCCTATGCGCCGTATGTTCAGCAACGCCGCCCCGCATCAGGGCGTCCGCCAGCGCATCGCGCCACGCACTGAAATAGGTCATGATCTGCGTTCTGAACCTGTCCCGCGTTTCCGACAACGCCCAGGCCCCCACCAGACAGACCCGGCCTCCACCACGGAAATAGGCAATACAGGCCTCGATCATGGCAGTTATGGCTACCTTCGTATCGGTCTGCTCCCGTAGAGGACGGAATACCTGCTCCTCGAACCAGCGTGCCACATCTGCCAGCACAGCTTCCGCCATATCCCGCTTGCCGCCGGGGAAGAGATGATAGAGGCTGCCCTTTCCAAGGCCGGTTCGCGCGGTGATCAGACTGAGACTGGCCCCTTCATAGCCATGCTCCCTGAACACCTCGCCCAGCGTGGCAATCACCGACGCACGTTCCGACTGTTCCATCGCCGGGCTACAGCCCTAATTCCGTCAGGCCAGGATGATCCGCCGGGCGCGGTCCCGAACGATCCCATAAAAACAGGCGCTGCTCCTGGGTGATCGGAACATCATTGATGCTCGCATGACGCGCCTGCATCAGACCGTTTGCCGCAAATTCCCAGTTCTCGTTGCCATGGGAACGAAACCACTGACCGTGTTCATTCCGCCATTCATAGACGAAGCGCACGGCAATGCGATGATCGCCATAAGCCCATATCTCCTTGATCAGGCGATATTCATGCTCCCTCTCCCATTTCCGGGTCAGGAACGCCTCAATCTCCTGCCGACCACGCAGAAATTCGGAGCGGTTGCGCCAGACGCTGTCCGATGTGTAGGCCAGAGCAATGCGTGCCGGACTGCGCCCGTTCCACGCATCTTCCGCAGCACGCACTTTCTTCACCGCATCTTCCCAGGAAAAAGGCGGCAAGGGAGGACGAGGCTGATCCTGAATCGAAGCGGGCATGATGGATTCCTTTGTACCGATCGGTACAATAGAGCCGTGGCGAAATGATTTTGCAAGCCTGTCTGCTGCCAGCAACGCCGCTCCAGTCACCCCAGCAGCAGGCCGGCTACGGTCCCACTCATGCAGGTCGCCAAGGTTCCGGACAGCACGGATCGCAAACCAAGCTCTGCGATTTCAGCCCGTCGCGCCGGCACCATCGCTCCCATGCCGCCGATCAGAATGCCGGCAGAGCCAAGATTGGCAAAACCACACAGCGCATAGGTTACAATCAGCCGTGCATGTGCATCCAGAGTGCCAGCATGCAGATGGGCCAATCCATTATAGGCCACGAACTCATTGATGATGGTCTTCTGCCCCATCAGGCCGGCCGCCACCCCAACCTGATCAGACGGGATGCCCGCCAGCCACATCAACGGACGAAAAGGCCATGCAGCCAGCTCCTGCAAACTGGGCGAACCCGGCATCAGGAACAGGGCATCATTCACCAGATGCACCAGAGCCACTGCAACGATCAGCACTGTCAGAATACCGATCAGGGGCGCGATACCATCCCGCGTTCCCTTGACCAGTGCATCAAGTGCTCCGGCCGGCACTTCCTCAACAGAAAGTGACGCCCCCAACCCTTTTTCCTTGCCACGATCTTCAGCCATCTCGAAGGGAACCATCAACGCAGCCATCCCCAGAGCCGCCGGCGTGCTGATCACCGACGCCACGAGAATATGCCCCAACGCGCCCGGCATGACCGGCCCGATCAGGCTGGCATACAGCACCATCATGGTCCCAGCGATTCCGGCCATGCCGCAGGTCATCACGGCGAACAGCTCTCCACGCTGCATCCCGGCCAGATAAGGACGGATCAGCAACGGAGCCTCAATCATTCCGACATAGATATGGGTTGCCGCCGCCAGTGCCAGCGCACCCGAAATCCCCATCACCCGGCGCAGCAGCAGAGCCAGCACACGGGCAACACGCTGCAACACGCCCCAGTAATACAGCAGCGCGGACAGAGCGCTGATCACCAGCACCAACGGCAACACCTTGAAAGCCAGAATGAAACTGGCTCCCGGCATTGTTTCCGCGAACGGCAACGGACCACCACCCAGATAACCGAACACAAAACAGGTTCCGGCGTCGGTTGCCTCCTGCAGGGTCAGTGCCACCCTGTTTAATCCCAGTAGCAGGACCGCACTACCGGGAATACGCAGCAGAAGCAGCGCAAACACCATCTGGAGCGCAAAAGCCGATCCCACGACGCGCCACGGCACACGCACGCACCGATGTTCCCCCAGCAACCATGCGATCAGAGGAAATGCCGCCAGACCCAGCAGGCCCTGCCACGTCGCCATCTCCATCACCGTTGTCTAATGGTGATCTTTGACATGCAGATCATGGGCACCATTGCCACTGGTCGCCACGACAGCATCGACCGTCTGCAGGCCTGCATGCTGAAATGTCAGGGTTAGCGGAAAATGGTCACCGACTTTCAACCCCTGTTTCAGCCCCATCAGCATGATGTGATAGCCACCGGGGGTCAGCCGCACCGTGCCACTGGCGGGAACATCGAGGCCGGAAACCGGGTCCATATGCATGATGCCATGCTCCATGGTGGTCCGGTGCAACTCCGCCGAACTTGCGACTGGCGTGGAGAAAGACACCACCCTGTCCCCCTCTCCGCGCCCTCTGATGGTCAGATAGACAACGCCCGGATGCCCAGCCGCCATGGAAGGACGCGCCCATGCCTCACTGACGAGGGGCGGCTCGGCCTGCGCCGAAACAGACCCCAGCCCCCAGGTCCCGATGGCCAGCAATGACAACACGCAATACTGTCGGCGCTTCATGAGCCCCCCTTCATGGATACGTTGAAATGTCCGAAGTGTCAGAATAAGTCAGCAACTCTGTGAAGCGAGATCGCCCCTGCCCTCCTGTTACAACCGGCGGATGATCTCCGCTACTACGGCCTCAGGACTCTGGCTGGCATCCACCGTCAGAGCATGCTCCGTGTCGGCAGGCTCTTCCAGTGTCGCAAGCTGGTTGTCCAACAGGCTGGCAGGCATGAAATGTCCGGATCGATGCTCCAGACGCGCCCTCAGAATATCCGCTTTCACCCGCAGATAAATAAGGCGGCGATCCGGCACCCCTGACAGAACCTGCTCACGATAGGAATGGCGCAACAGGGAGCAGGCCAGCACGCCCCCTTCCCCGGATTCAGCCTGATTCCTGACCCAGGCAGCGATGGTGGCAAGCCATGGGGCACGATCAGCCTCTGTCAGGGGAATACGCGCTTTCATCCGGGCGATATTGGCTGCAGAGTGGAAATCGTCAGCATCCTGAAACACCAGACCAAGCCGCCGCGCCAGCGCCTGCGCAATGGTGGTCTTGCCGGAGCCGGAAACCCCCATCACCACCAGCAGCATGGATCGACAAACCGCCATAAGAGCTCAGGCCGAACGCTGCCAGCGCGTGACGCCCCCTTCACCGGCGATAATGACGGTTTCCGCACGGTGGATGAAAAATCCGGTCTCGACGACGCCGACAATCTCCCGCAACGCCGCATCCAGTGTCTCCGGCTTACGGGAGCCGCCCATCGCTCCGAAATCCACATCGAGGATATAGTTGTGATTATCCGTGACATAAGGAGTGCCATCCGCGCCACCCCTCAATACGGTACGGCCACCGAGCGCCTGAATACGCAGATCGGTCGCCTGCCAGCCGAACGGAACCACCTCAACAGGAACCGGCAGAGACAGATTTTCGGACAATTTGCGATCATCGACAATAATGACCAGCCGCTCACTGGCAGCAGCCACAAGCTTTTCCCGCAACAGGGCGCCGCCCATACCTTTGATGAGATTCAAAGTGCCACGCTCTACCTGATCCGCACCGTCAATCGTGAGGTCGATCCGCGGATGTGCGCCCAGATCGGTCAGAGGAATGCCGCCAGCCTGCGCCTGCTCCGCCGTGCGGATCGATGTCGGAATTCCCACGATCTTCAGGCCCTGCGCCACGCGTCTGATCAGCGCATCCACCATGCAGGCAGCGGTCGATCCAGTCCCAAGTCCAACCACCATGCCATCCTGAACAAGGGCTGCCGCCTCCTCCCCCGCCAGGCGCTTCAGCGCATCCGTATCCATCGTTCAGGCTCCCCGCGACCATTTATCCCGATACGGCGCGATGATTCTCAGCCGCATCAGGCACACACAATAAACAAGATTTTAAAGTGACATACTCTGCTCAGAGGATGCACCATCCGTCTGATGCCCCACTATCGCAGGAAGGTCATCAGCATGGCTACCCCGCGCATGGAAGCGGAAGCTGAGGCTATCCGAAGAAAATCTTATTTTCTTTCACCCGCCCCTCCCTGCCCGATCAAGCAGAGCAAGCAAATCCTGGTACGATGCAATGTCTCAGGGGCAATGTCTCAGGGGCAATATCTCAAGGGCAATGCCTCAGCGCAGTGTCACAGGTTTGTCGTGTGAAGGCAGTTGCGGACGGCGTGTTAGATGATAGGCTGGATACCTCCAGACTGACAGAACCCACTGGCTGCGACAGACGACATTTTTCTGAACTGGCAGATAATGGCCCTGGCTGATAACATACCAGGCATATGGCATGCCCTGCACCAATGGCCTCACAACGGGCCTTACCCAATCGTGTATAGGGATGGAACGCTTCTCTCCGTCCGACCGTTCACAGGGAACCCGTCATGCTTACTCCGGCACGCCGATAAGTGGTCTGCGACCTTCCCGGTCGCATCGCTCTGCTCTATTGGCCTGACATCGACATATTACGCGGAAGAGGATTGCCTTGATGGACACGCACCACCCCGATACTCGCGATACGGTTGCAATCAACACCATCCGTACCCTGGCGATGGACGCGGTCCAGAAGGCCAATTCCGGGCATCCTGGTACACCTATGTCCATGGCCCCTGTGGCCTATACGCTGTGGCAAAATCACCTGAATTTTGATCCGGCGGACCCGATCTGGCCGAATCGCGACCGTTTCGTACTGTCCATCGGTCACGCATCGATGCTGCTCTACGCGCTGTTGCACCTTACCGGCACCGAGGCTGTCGATAATAAATACAACACATCCGGCCAGAAAGCGGTGACGCTCCAGGATATCGAGCAATTCCGCCAGATGAGCAGCAAGACGCCGGGTCACCCCGAATATCACCATACCAGCGGTGTGGAGACTACAACCGGCCCGCTGGGTCAGGGCGTCGCCAACAGCGTCGGCATGGCCATTGCCGAGAAATATCTCGCCGCCCGCTATAATCGGCCCGGCTACACTTTATTTGACTACAATATTTATGCCATGTGCGGCGATGGCGACATGATGGAGGGTGTCTCTGGCGAGGCGGCTTCACTGGCCGGTCATCTCAAGCTCGATAATCTGGTGTGGATCTATGACAGCAACCACATCACGATCGAGGGCCGTACCAATTTGGCCTTCGGTGAGGATGTCGCAGCACGATTTGCCGCATATGGATGGGATGTCCATACTCTGGACGACGCCAACGACACTGCGAAGCTTGATGCGCTGCTAAGCCATATCCGGAGCGCAAAAACCGGCAAGCCGGCCTTTATTCTGGTTCACAGCATCATTGGCTGGGGCGCGCCGCACAAGCAGGATACGCATGAAGCGCATGGCTCCCCGCTTGGTGACGAAGAAATCAAGCTCGCGAAGAAGTTTTATGGCTGGCCGGAAGATGCCAAATTCCTGGTGCCGGACGGCGTTTATGAAACCTTCGCCAATGGAATCAGTGCACGCTCTGCCCGTCTGAACAAGGAATGGCAGGCGCTGTTTGCCCGCTACCGCTCCGAATATCCCGATCTGGCCAGCGAAATCGATCAAATCGAGAAGCGCACCCTGCCGGAAGGCTGGGATAAGGACATTCCGGTTTTCGAAGCCGATGCGAAAGGCATTGCCACCCGTCAGTCCAGCGGCAAGGTGCTGAATGCCGTTGCCAAGCATATTCCGTGGCTGCTGGGAGGTTCAGCCGATCTCGCCCCCTCCACCAATACGCTGCTGACTTTCACGGATGCGGCCGGTGAGAATGCGGGGGGAAGCTTCTCGGCTGAAAACCGCCTCGGCCGTAACTTTCATTGGGGTATCCGTGAGCACGCGATGGGGTCAGCCATCAACGGTATGGCGCTGTCCAAGCTGCGACCTTACGGCTCCGGCTTCCTGATCTTCAGCGACTATATGCGCGCTCCCATCCGCCTGGCATCGCTGATGGAAATCCCGGCAATCTGGATTTTCACCCATGACAGCATCGGCGTAGGCGAAGATGGCCCGACCCATCAACCTGTCGAGCAACTGATCAGCCTGCGTTCCATTCCCGGCAACATCGTGATCCGCCCCGCCGACGCGAACGAGGTCGCAGAAGCATGGCGCACCCTGATCCCGTTCCAGCATCAGCCGGTCTGTCTGATCCTGTCACGTCAGGCCTTGCCGACTGTGGATCGTAGCAAATACGCATCTGCCAGCGGTGTCGCCCGTGGCGGCTATATTCTGGCTGACACGGATGGCGCCCCCGACGTGATCCTGATCGGGACCGGCAGCGAGGTCCAACACTGCATCGCCGCGCATGAAACGCTGGCTCAGGAAGGCATCAAAGCCCGCGTCGTCTCCCTGCCAAGCTGGGAACTGTTCGAGCGTCAGGATCAGTCTTATCGCGACAATGTCCTGCCTCCCTCGATCAAGGCCCGCGTTACCATTGAACAGGGTGCGACATTTGGATGGGAGCGCTACGCCGGTTCCGAAGGCACAGTGATCGGTATGCACACGTTCGGGGCTTCTGCCCCGCTGGCAGAGCTGCTGAAACATTTCGGCTTTACCCCGCACGCCGTGGCCGAAGCCGCGCGCGAGCAGGTCAAAAAACACGCGAAAGCACGGTGATATCATGAGCGAAACCAAGAACCCCCTCGCCCAGCTCAACGATCACGGGCAATCGCCATGGCTGGATTTCGTCAGCCGCTCCCTGCTGGAAAGCGGGGAGCTGGTGAAACTGATCGAGCGTGACGGTGTACGCGGCGTCACTTCCAATCCCAGCATTTTTGAAAAAGCCATCGGTCAGAGCAAGGAATACGATCCGCAATTGAAGGAAACGCTCGACCGCGGCGATCTGGAAATTTCCACGCTTTATGAAACGCTGGCGATCACCGATATCAGCCATGCCGCCGATCAGCTCTATCCGGTATGGGAGCAGACGAAAGGTCAGGACGGCTATATCAGCCTCGAAGTATCACCCTATCTGGCCCTCCGCACTCAGGACACGATCGATGAGGCCCGCCGCCTGTGGCAGACTGTCGACAAGCCTAATCTGATGATCAAGGTGCCAGGCACGGAGGCAGGCGTACCCGCCATCGAAACGCTGATTGCCGATGGCATCAATATCAATGTCACCCTGCTCTTCTCGCTGAAAGCTTACGATGCGGTCGCCTGGGCCTATATCAAGGGTCTGGAGGCACGCGCCGCAAAGGGAGAAGACATCTCCCACATTGCCAGCGTCGCCAGCTTCTTCGTCAGCCGCATTGACGCCTCCGTCGAGAAAGAGGTCGAGCGCAAGCTGAAAGCCGGAGAAGGCGATGCCGATGTTCTGCGCAGCCTGTACGGCAAGGTGGCCATTGCCAACGCAAAAATGGCCTATCAGCACTATAAAAAACTGATCGCCGATCCGCGATGGAAGGCACTGGAAGCCAAAGGCGCCAATCCGCAGCGTCTGCTCTGGGCCTCCACCGGCGTCAAGAGCAAGGATCTGCCGGATACGCTCTATGTCGAGACACTGATCGGGGCCAACACGGTCAATACCATGCCCCCCGCGACCATGGATGCCACCCGCGATCACGGCAAAATTGCAACCACGATCGAGGACGATCTGGAAGCCGCACAGAAAACTCTGCATGACCTCGCAGCACAGGGCATTTCCCTCGATCAGATCACCACTGATCTGGTCGTCGATGGCGTGCAGCGTTTCGCCGATGATGCCGACAAGCTCTATGGTGCCGTGGCCCAGCGTCGTGCTCAGTTTTTCGATGGTGAAGCCACCCGTAGCGTCATCTCTTTCGGCTCTGACGCGCTGAAAAAAGATGTCGAGACCGAGACCGAAACCTGGCGTCGCGACGGCCTGATCCGTGCCTTGTGGCGTGGTGAAAAGACTTTGTGGACCAATGCCGATGAAGACAAATGGTTGGGCTGGCTGCACATTGTCGAACAGGAACTGGCTGATGCCGACACACTGACCCGCTTTGCGCAGCATGTCCAGGAAGGCGGCTATACCGATGTCGTGCTGCTCGGCATGGGCGGTTCCAGCCTTGGCCCCGAAGTGCTGAGCAAGACTTTCGGACAGCGCAGTGGCTGGCCGACTTTCCATATGCTGGACAGCACCGATCCGGCGCAGGTGAAGGCGATCCGTGATGCGGTGGCGTTGCCGACCACCCTTTTCATCGTCTCCAGCAAATCCGGCAGCACGCTGGAGCCGAATATCTTCAAGCAGTATTTCTATGAAGCAGCAGGCAAGAACGGCCGTCATTTCGTCGCGGTGACCGATCCCGGCTCCCATATGGAAGAGGTTGCCCGACAGGATGGGTTTGCCGACATTTTCCATGGCGTGAAAAGCATTGGCGGACGCTACTCCGTGCTCTCCAAATTTGGTTTGGTGCCGGCGGCGGCTATTGGCATCGACGTTCCGGCTTTCCTGTCAAAAACGCTTGAAATGGTTCATGCCTGCGGTCCTTATGCACCTCCGGCACAAAATCCCGGCCTGCAACTCGGTCTCGCTTTGGGCGTCGCGGCGACAAAATACAAACGGGACAAGGTGACGCTGATCGCCTCCCCCGGCATTGCCGATATCGGTGCGTGGCTGGAACAGCTTCTGGCGGAATCGACCGGTAAGCAGGGCAAGGGGCTGATCCCTGTTGCCGATGAACCTCGTCTTGATCCCACTGCTTACGGGAATGATCGTTTCTTTGCCTATATCGCGCTGAAAGACGGTGAAGATGCTGAACAGGCTGCCTTTGTGGCGGCTCTGGAAAAAGCCGGGCATCCGGTGGCGCGTCTGACCGTTCCCAGCACGCTGCATATTGGGCAGGAATTCTTCCGCTGGGAAATTGCAACAGCCGTTGCCGGTGCCATCCTCGACATCAATCCGTTCGATCAACCAGATGTCGAAGCCAGCAAGATCAAGACACGCGAACTGACCAGCTCGGTTGAAAAAACTGGCTCTTTGCCTGAAGAAAAACCGTTCTTCACCGGTGAAGGCATTGCTCTCTATGCCGATCCGCGGAATGCAGCCGCATTCGGCGCTCCTACAAGCCTGGCAGAAGCGTTAAAGATCCATTTCGACCGGATCGGCAGCGGTGATTATGCTGCCCTGCTGGCCTATATCGAGCATACCGAGGCCCATGAAGCCGCGATGCAGGCCATCCGGGCACAGATCTTGAGCGCGAAGCATGTGGCAACCTGCCTCGGTTTCGGTCCACGTTTCCTGCACTCTACCGGACAGGCCTATAAAGGTGGCCCGAACAGCGGTGTGTTCCTGCAAATCACCACCGAAGATGCGCAGGACCAACCCGTTCCCGGCCAGAGCTACGGCTTCAGCATTGTCAAAGCGGCTCAGGCACGGGGGGATTTCGATGTGCTGGCCGAGCGTGGTCGTCGCGCCTTGCGGGTTCATTTCACCAGCGGCATCGAGAGCGGACTCAGCACACTTGCTGAGGCGGTCAGAGAGGCGCTGTCCTGATCTGATCGTTTATTACGCCTGCGCATAGACCAAGCCTTATCGATTATCTGCCCCAGCCATTCTCTGCCGGGGCAGACCAAAGCCAGAAGGACTGATGAACCATGCAGATCGGCGTTATCGGACTGGGCCGTATGGGCGGCAATATCGTGCGTCGCCTGATGCGGGACGGACACAAGACTGTCGTCTATGATCGTGCCGCTGATGTCGTGTCCAAATTGTCAGATGAAGGTGCAACCGGAGCATCATCCCTGTCCGATCTCGTCTCCAAACTGGATGCGCCGCGCACAGTATGGGTCATGCTGCCAGCGGGGGAGATTACGGAAGCCACCATCACCGAACTTTCCTCTTTGCTCAGCAGTGATGATGTCATCATTGATGGCGGCAACACTTTCTATAAAGACGATATTCGCCGCGCCAAATCCCTGCGCGAAAAAGGCATTCATTACGTCGATGTGGGCACATCCGGTGGCGTATGGGGGCTGGAGCGTGGCTATTGTATGATGATCGGTGGGGATAAGCCGGTTGTAGAGCGGATCGATTCTGTTCTGAAGACGCTGGCCCCCGGTATCGGTACGATCGAACGTACACCGCATCGCGAAGGGTTCGATGCCCGTGCCGAGGAAGGCTATCTGCATTGCGGGCCGGCCGGGGCAGGCCATTTCGTCAAGATGGTCCATAACGGCATCGAGTACGGAATTATGCAGGCTTATGCTGAAGGCTTCGATATTCTGCATAACAAGAACTCCCCCGAACTGCCGGAAGATGAGCGATTCGAGCTGAACACCACCGATATCGCCGAGGTCTGGCGGCGGGGCAGTGTGATTTCGTCCTGGCTGCTGGATCTGACCGCCATGTCGCTTGCACAGCACCCGACACTGGATAATTTTTCCGGCTCCGTCTCCGATTCCGGTGAAGGTCGTTGGACCATCAATGCCGCTATCGAGGAAGCCGTTCCGGCCCCTGTGCTCAGTGCCGCGCTGTATACCCGCTTCCGCTCCCGCGAGGAGCATAGCTTTGCGGAGAAGATGCTCTCTGCCATGCGCTTCGGCTTCGGGGGACATGTCGAGCAGAAAGGCTGATCGTCATGTCCTCCATTCCCAAAATGGGCTGCACGCGGGCGCAGGCTGAAACCAACAGCACCGTATTCCAGCCCGCTCCTGCCTGCGACATGGTTATTTTCGGGGCAGGTGGTGATCTGACGAAACGTCTGGTGACCCCCTCACTCTACAGTCTGGCAGCATCAAAAATGCTGCCGGATGATTTTCGGGTTGTGGGCGTCGATATCGCCGATCTGGATACGGAAAGCTGGCGCAAACAGCTGACCGATATGATCCATTCCTTTATCGGCAAAAAAGGTGTTGAGTTCGAAACGGATTCCATCGACGAAGATGCCTGGAAATGGCTTATGGATCGCTTCACCTATGTCAAAGGTGATTTCTCCGACAGTCAGACATTTAAAAATCTGGGGCAGTCTCTGCGTGATGGCAACCGCCTGTTCTACCTCGCTGTTGCAGACAGATTTTTTGCGCAGGTTATCGAACAACTTGGCTCCGCTGGACTGACCGAGCAGAAAGATGAAGGGCCGTGGCGTCGTGTCATCGTCGAGAAGCCTTTTGGCCATGATCTTGGATCAGCACAGGATCTGAATAAAAAAATCCTCGGCATTTTGAAGGAAAATCAGGTTTACCGGATTGATCATTTTCTGGGCAAGGAAACCGTCCAGAACATCATGATGATGCGCTTTGGAAATGGCGTGTTCGAAAATCTGTGGAACAACCACTTCATTGAACATGTGCAGATTACCGCCGCGGAAACGGTCGGTGTTGAAAAGCGTGGCGGCTTCTACGACCATGCCGGCGCCTTGCGGGATATGGTGCCCAACCATCTGTTCCAGCTGCTGGCTGTGACGGCGATGGAGCCTCCCGTTTCATTCGATGCAGATGCAGTGCGGTCCGAAAAAGCCAAAGTCCTTCAGGCTGTTCGCCTGATGACGGAGGAAGATGTGGCCGACAATGCCGTCCGCGGCCAGTACGGTTCCGGTACCGTAAAAGACACAGACGTTCAGGGATATCGTTCCGAGCTGAATGTGGATCCGCATTCAGCGACTGAAACGTTCGTTGCCATCAAGTTGATGATCGACAACTGGCGCTGGGGCAAGACGCCTTTCTATCTGCGCACCGGCAAGCATATGAGCGAACGCTGCACCGAAATTGTGCTGCAACTCCGGCGCCCTCCGTTCACGCTGTTCCGTGACACCGGCATCGAAAATCTGCCACCCAATCAGATTGTCATTCGCATCAGCCCAAATGATGGCATGTCGATTGATTTCAACGCCAAGGTTCCCGGGCCGACCGTGCAGGTGAAACAGGTATCGAGCGATTTCCGGTATTCTGATTTCTTCGAACGTCGTCCGACGACCGGCTATGAAACGCTGATCTATGACTGCATGATGGGCGATGCCACACTGTTCCAACGTGCCGATTTCGTCGAGGCAGGCTGGAGGATCGTACAGCCCATTCTGGATGCATGGGCCAGGCAGACGCCTGATTTCCCGAACTACGCATCCGGCAGCAACGGCCCGAAAGAAGCCGATGACTTACTGGCAAAAGACGGGTTCCAGTGGAGGGATCTTAATTCATGAGCCAGAATATCCGGCTTGTTCTGAGCGATGTCGATAATACCCTCGTCACCAAACAGAAAGTTCTGACCCCGCGAGCAATCAAGGCGGTGCAGGCGTTGCGGGATAAGGGGATCAAATTCGCCGTGACCAGTGGCCGCCCTCCGGTCGGGATGCGGATGCTGTTTGAGCCTCTCGCCCTTGATACACCGATCGCGGGCTTCAATGGTGGCATGATCACAGATACCGCACTTCATCCCATTCTGGCCCGCACCCTCCATCTGAATGCTGCGAAGCAGACTGTCGAGATGCTGGAAGAGGCCGGTCTGGATATCTGGGTTTACACGGAGAAGCAGTGGTATCTGCGCAATCCTGATGCCCCGCATGTAGAACGGGAAGCCTGGACCACACAATCCGATCCAGACGTGACCGACGATCTGTTTTCACTCCTGAACGACACTGTGAAGATCGTGGGCGTCAGTGACGATGGCGAACGCGTCAAAAGGGCTGAACGGCATATCAAGACCACACTCGGCAATCAGGCGTCAGTCAATCGTTCGCAGCCTTATTATCTCGATATCACTCATCCCGATGCCAACAAAGGCGGCGTGGTGCGTTATCTCGCTGAATATTACGGCATTGAACCTGTGCAGATCGCGGTCATCGGCGATTCAGCAAATGATGTGGAAATGTTCACAGTCGCCGGATTCAGCATTGCTATGGGCCAGGCGGATGATGAGGTTAAGGCGGAAGCCAGCGCCGTTACCAGTTCCGTCGAGGATGAAGGGTTCGCGAAAGCAATGGAGGAGCATTTTCTCTCATGATCAATCCCGATGCGGCTGCATTGCCAGGAAAACTCGTCGTACTGGATACGGCACAGGCTCTTGCTGACCATGTTGCCGCGTGGCTGGCCGAGCGCATCCAGAAATCTCAGGCTCCGGTGCGTATCGCGCTGTCTGGCGGATCAACCCCCAGGAAACTCTATCAGACTCTTGCTCAGGCCCCGTGGAACAAGCAGATCGACTGGAGCAGGGTGCATCTTTATTGGGGTGATGAGCGCTTCGTTCCGCATGATGACCCCGACAGTAACTTCCACATGACGAACGAAGCTTTGCTGTCCCGTATCGACATTCCGCCCAGCAATGTTTTTCCCATTCCGGGAGAAGGCGATCCGGTCGTCATCGCTGAACGCTATGAAGCGAGGATGAAGGCGGATTATGGGACAGATACGCTTGATCCGGAAAAGCCATTTTTCGACGTCGTGTTTCTAGGCCTCGGTGAGGACGGCCATACAGCGTCCCTCATTCCCGGCCAGCCCATTTTGAAAGAGCGCGAAAAATGGGTTGCCGCCGTATCGGAAGGCCGCCCGGAGGTCAGGATCAGCCTTACTTATCCCGCTCTGGAAAGTGCATCCGTGATCGCTTTTCTGGTCACGGGCAAAGGGAAAGCGGAGATTATCAAAGCTGTTCGTGAAGGCACCACCGACGTTCCCGCCGCGCATCTACGCCCGCATGGTCAGGTGATCTGGTTTACCGCCGACGGAGCCGCCAGTCCCGAATAGAGGCTGGTTCCTTTAGGGACTGTTTAAACAAAAAGAACATCTCTGATATTTAGATGGTCAAACCATCCTCTAAATATCTGTGCATAACTCAAAATATTTAATGATTTCAATGGCGTCCCATAGGGGATTCGAACCCCTGTTGCCGCCGTGAGAGGGCGGTGTCCTAGGCCTCTAGACGAATGGGACGAGGCATTGTGAGGGGCGCTCTATACATGCGGCCTCCTGTCGACGCAAGAGGCCGCCGCCCTTTATCTGGCTGTCTCAGGAATCTGTGGGGCCAGAACGATCTGCGCACGCACGGCGCCGGTCGCCATATCGACGATTACCACACGATCAGGACCACCCCCTTGCAGATGGAGTGCCAGCCTCTTGTCGCTCAGCCCGACACTGGCAATGCGGGAACCGGACGGAGCCGGAACCGAGATGGACTGCGCGCCCTGCTGAAACCAGCCAGCACCGCCCATACGCTGCGGGATCAGGATGGCCAGAGCGACCACTCCCGCAACGATCAGAACACCCATCAGAATAACGGCGGCCTTCAGAAGCTGCTGCATGAATGTCCTTGTCTTTCCTAACCGATCATAATTGCGCTATCCGCGCCCCATGCCTGCCACCCCGAACGATCCAAGCCAAGCAGAAATAACGGTCTCTGCGCCCTCCGATGCGGCGCCGGAGCGGATCGACCGTTTTCTGGCCATCCATCTGCCCGATATGAGCCGCTCCCGGCTGAAATCACTGATCGAGAGCGGCGCGGTCCATCGTGATGGGCAACGGGTCCGTGGACCGGCAGAGATGGTTCGTCCCGGCAGCCTGTACCGGCTGCGTCTGCCCGCCCTTGCTCCGGCCACTCCCATTGCTCAGCACATCGCCTTCCCGATCCTGTTCGAGGATGACGATCTGATTGTGCTCGACAAACCGGCTGGCATGGTAGTGCATCCAGCCCCCGGTAGTCCAGACGGCACGCTGGTCAATGCGCTGCTGGCCTATTGCGGGGAGAACCTGCCCGGAATCGGTGGAGAAAAGCGCCCCGGCATTGTGCATCGTCTGGATAAGGATACGTCCGGCGTCATGGTCGTCGCCAAGACGGAGTTTGCTCTGGCAGCCCTTTCCGCACTATTTGCGGCGCGTGATCTGGAAAGGCTGTATACTGCACTCGCATGGGGTGTCCCTTCGCCCCGAGAAAGCGATATTGAAGGTGCTATCGGACGTGACTCAAGAGATCGCAAGCGCATGGCCATTGTCCGTCATGGCGGCAAACCTGCACTGACCCATTACCGCACCATGGCAACATGGCATGGCGCTGTCACACGGCTGGAATGCAAGCTTGCAACCGGGCGCACTCATCAAATCCGCGTGCATCTCTCAGCGAACGGACACCCCATCATCGGTGATCCGGTCTATCTGCGCCGCATTCCAGCCGTCGCAAAGAGTCTGGATCAGGATGTCAAAAACGCTCTGCTCGACTTTCCCCGCCAGGCCCTCCATGCCGGCGTGCTAGGGTTCAGGCACCCCCGAACCAGTGAAAGCCTGCGTTTCGAGACGCCTTTGCCGGAAGATATGATGAGCCTCATCGATTTACTCGATCATAATTCATAGTTTATCATAATTTTAATGTTGACCGGACCAGATTGGTCCTTTATCTTTTCTACATAGACACGGTGCTGTGGGGTGCCCCACCGTGTCGGCCTGTCGTCTTTACCATTGCCTCATGCAGGGATGATGAAGCGGCCATAAGGTCTTCTGGACACCCTTTCCGGCTTATCCTCCGGAACCGATGCGCCTTCTGCGCCTTATCATGGGCAGGACACAGCACATCGCCAGACGAAAGGAGCCTGTCCGTGGCCTCTGCCGTCATTAAAATCGCTCCTGAGGGCAACCTTTCCCGTTACCTTCAGGAAATTCGCAAATATCCCATGCTCACCCCTGAGGAGGAGTTGGACCTGTCGCGCCGCTGGCGTGACACAGAAGATATGGGTGCGGCCCATCGGCTTGTCACCTCCCATCTTCGTCTCGTCGCCAAAATTGCTATGGGTTATCGTGGCTATGGCCTGCCCGTTGGTGAACTCATCAGCGAAGGCAATGTCGGAATGATGCAGGCAGTCCGCCGGTTCGATCCGGATCGCGGCTTCCGTCTGGCAACCTATGCGATGTGGTGGATCAGAGCCGCTATTCAGGAATATATCCTGCATAGCTGGTCGCTGGTGAAAATGGGTACGACTGCGGCTCAGAAAAAACTGTTCTTCAACCTTCGCCGTCTGAAGGGGCAGATGCAGGCCATTGACGATGGCGATCTGAAGCCGGAGCAGGTGTCCAAAATCGCTACCTCGCTGAATGTGCCGGAGCAGGATGTGGTGCAGATGAACCGCCGCATGTCCGCCCCGGATCACAGCCTGAACGCTCCGCTGCGTCAGGAAGGCGAAGGAGAGTGGCAGGACTGGCTGGTCGATGATGCCGAGACACAGGAAACCGTGCTCGCGGATACTGAGGAGCTGGGTGGCCGCAAAACCCTGTTGGCCAATGCCCTGAAAACCTTGAACGACCGCGAACGCCATATCCTGACCGAGCGGCGTCTGAAAGACGAGCCGACCACGCTCGAAGATCTGTCGCAGCACTACAATATCTCGCGCGAGCGGGTGCGGCAGATTGAGGTGCGCGCTTTCGAGAAGCTTCAGAAGGCGATGAAAGCCGAAGTCATCGAACAGCGCCGCATAGCGGATCAGAAGGTCGAGGACTATCAACGCGCCACCGCAGCCTGATCGTCTTTCTTCTGCCCTCCCCTCGAACAGACAAACGGCCCGGTTTTTCAACCGGGCCGTTTTTACAGGCGCTCAACCCTCGAACGGGTCTTTCACCAGAATGGTATCATCCCGATCCGGGCTGGTGGAAAGCAGCGTGACCGGAACCTCGGTCAGTTCCTCGATCCGCCGGACATATTTGATGGCCTGCGCAGGAAGATCGGCCCATGAGCGCGCACCTTGCGTGGAGCCGGACCAGCCTTCCATCGACTCATAAACCGGCTTCGCTGCCGCCTGAGCCGCCGGAGAAGCAGGCAAACGCCGGAATGTCTCGCCATTGATCTGATAGCCGGTGCAGATTTTCAGCTCCGGCAGACCGTCCAGCACATCCAGCTTGGTCAGTGCCAGCCCCTGAATACCGCCGACCTTCACCGCCTGCCGCACCAGCACCGCATCGAACCAGCCGCAGCGACGGCGGCGACCGGTGACGGTGCCGAATTCATGGCCGCGATCACCAAGCAGTTCGCCGGTTTCGTCAAACAATTCGGTCGGGAACGGACCAGAGCCGACACGGGTGGAATAGGCCTTGGCAATACCGAGTACAAAATCGACCGCGCTTGGCCCCATGCCGGAGCCGCCGGCTGCTGTCGCCGCGATGGTGTTGCTGCTGGTCACAAACGGATAGGTGCCGTGATCGACATCCAGCATCACCGCCTGCGCACCTTCGAACAGGATGCGCTGTCCGGCCCGCTTGATCTCATCCAGCCGTTCCCACACCGGTTCCGCATAAGGCAGAATTTTCGGTGCCAGCATGAGAAGCTGATCGAGCAGCGTCTGCTTCTCGAAAGTTTCAGCACCCAACCCGGCCAGAAGGGTGTTGTGATGTAACAGCAGCTCATCCAGCTTGGCGGACAGGGTTTCCGGCTCGGCCAGATCGGCGATACGGATCGCGCGGCGGGCAACCTTATCCTCATAAGCAGGGCCGATGCCGCGGCCTGTGGTGCCGATCTTGCTGTCACCCCTCGCCTGCTCCCGCGCACGGTCGATAGCACCGTGTAGCGGCAGGATCAGCGTCGCATTATCGGCAATCCGCAAGGTCTCCGGCCCTACGGCCAACCCTTGAGCGGAAACCCGCGCGATTTCAGACAGCAACGCCTCCGGATCGACCACCACGCCATTGCCGATAATGCCAAGCTTGCCTCGCACCAGCCCGCTGGGCAGCAGGGACAGCTTGTAAGTCTGATCACCGACCACCAGCGTATGGCCCGCATTATGGCCACCCTGGAAACGAACCACGACATCGGCGCGGCTGGCGAGCCAGTCCACGACCTTGCCTTTTCCTTCGTCACCCCACTGGGCGCCGATCACGGCAACATTGGCCATGCGCGTTACTCCATGAAATCAGGCAGGCTGCTCTATAACCCGCCATCCACAATGCGCTTGCGCGCAGAAAACACCACTCCGGCATGCTCCTGACATATCATCGGGATCAGACCGGCAGGCAAAGAAGCAAAATCAGCTGTCCAGCGCATCCGGCACAGCCACCAACGCACTGTCAGCAAGGACATGCGCACAGCCCTGCTGCCGTGCCGCTACGAAGTGATCCGATGCATGAGCGCCGGCAACACCATCCAGGGCCGCCACCGTCACAAAGCCCTGACGCCGCAACGCCGCAGCGCGATCGGCATTGGCACCCACCGGAACATATACACGGACAGGGCGATGTTTGGAGGCGATTGCCATCAGAATGGCTTCCGGATACAGAGTCAGACCGGATGCTGATTCCGGACCTGCTTCCCCCTGACACATATAGCGGCCACCGCCACCCAACTCCTGCCCCACACCTGGCGCACCGCCTCCGGGGGCATAAACCGTCATGCAGATACCGGTATGATAACGGAAGCCACGGAATTCAACAGGATCAATCGTCAGACGGAGATCAGGCGCACTGACGCGGATTTCGCCCACCGTTGCCGCCAGACGCTCAGCCAGAGCCTGTGCCTCATCCGGCAATGCAGCCCGTTGCAGCGCTGCCAGCGCGCCCGCTGCCGGACCGGCAGATAACAGCAGATCACCCAGAATATCGGCGATAGCGGGCCCGACAATGCGATCGGCCTGTTTCTTCACTTCGGCCGCATCCTTGCGATCCAACGCATGCAGAAGGGGTTTCAGATTGCCATCTGTCTGCTTGGCCTGACCCAGCAGCACCGGTACCAGAGAAGGCAGCGTCAGATCGAAGCTGACCCGCGTAAGGCCAGCTGCCGCCAAAGCTTCCCGCGCGACCAGAATAAGCTCCGCATCGGCAGAAGGCGTATCCACTCCGATCAATTCTATCCCGGCCTGAGAAACCTGACGGTCGGCGGAAAGGGAACCGGGGCTGACCCGCACACATTCCCCGGCATAGCACAGCCGCAACGGACGCGCAGCCTCGGCCAGCCTTGTGGTCGCGATACGCGCAATCTGGGGTGTGATATCGGGTCTGACCGCCATCATCCGATGGCTGTCCGGGTCCATCAGCCGGAAAGACTGATCTGATACAGCGCCACCCGCTCCGGCGAACAGGGTTTCTTCGAACTCTATCAGGGGCGGCTTGACCCGGCGATAACCATGCGCCGAGAAAACCCCCATCAGGGTCGCTACGCAAACGGCCTCTGCCTCCGCCTCGGGAGGCAGCAGATCGCGCAGTCCCGACGGGAGCAGCGCCTTATTGGATGTGATGTCGCTCATGCCGCCCGGGGCTATAGCATCCGTCCAGCACCATCAGGAAGGCAGGAGTTTGGCAATTCTCCTCTGTCCAGCAGAATTATAGCGTCAAACAGGTCGCCTCACTGCCGATGATAGCCCTCACAACGCCCCTTGCCACACCTATTGACCGTGACACCTGACAGGCCCATGCGGCAACCTGATGGTTCCAGAACCGTTTCAGAGTACGGAACCCCTTTGCGGTCTCGTTACGATCCTCAACAGAAAGACCCGTTTTCATCGTGTCGCCATCGTCAGCCACGTCACCGCCCTCTGGCCCGCCACCCCGTCAGAGCAATCTCGTGACAAATCTCTATGGCATTGTTGATGGCAGTGCCGATCCCACCAGCAGCCGGATCGGGCTGGGTGCCCTGTCCGATCATGCGGGCAGCAGCGGGCCGGGTCTGATCCTGTTGCTGCTCGGGCTGGCCATGCTGATACCCGGACCCGCACCTGTTTTCGGGAGTGCTACCTGTATCATCTCCATCGGCCTGATGATTCGCGGGGATCATCTCTGGATGCCTGATTTTCTGCGTCGCAGAAGCATGGCAAGGCACGATATCAATGCCGTCCTCAAGCGTTTGGAGCGGCCTTTGAACTGGCTGGGCCGTCACAGCAGGCCGGGCTGGCTTTGGGCCATGGACGGGATATGGCAGAAGCTGACCGGGCTTGCCTGCCTGAGCAATGCAATCCTTATTATCCTGCCGATTCCACTGGGCAATATGCTCCCTGCGGCGGCCCTGCTGGTCTCTGCCACCGGTGTTTTCGTTCAGGATGGACGTTGGATTACAGTAGGCTGGATCATGGCTCTGGTAGCGCTGGCAGCCGATATTGCGCTGGTGATGCTCGGCTATACCGCCATCCTGCATCTGATCGGACTGGCAGCATGAATGATAAAGCCGAGTTTGCTCCACCACGGCGAGCCGCCCTGTTCATCAACAGGGAAAGCCGCAAGGGACGGAATGCGGCCGATCAAGTCATCGCCGCTTTGGAAGCCCAAGGGATAAAGGTCGAAATACCATCCTGCCAGGGTCCAGATGACATCAACCACAGTCTGCTCCACCTGCGCGACTCTATCGACTGTGCCGTGATCGGCGGTGGTGACGGAACGCTGAATGCCGCCGCCCCAGCTCTGATGGAGACGCAGCTTCCCTTAGGCATTATCCCGCTGGGCACCGCGAATGATCTGGCACGAACACTGAATATCCCTACCAACCCGGAGCAGGCCGCACGCATCATAGCACAGGGCAAGCAGCATCTGATTGATCTGGGTGAAGTCAATGGAGTGCCCTTTTTCAATGTCGCCAGTATCGGGTTCGGCGTCGCCCTGACCCGTGCGCTCACCAGCGACTCGAAAAAACGGTTTGGAATATTCGGTTACCCGATCGCAGCCATGCGGGTCGCACGGCGCCTGCGTCCCTTTCATGCTGAGATCCGTCACGGTGGAACGACGACGGTCACTAAAACACTTCATCTGGCCATCGGTAACGGACGCCATTATGGCGGAGGAATGACGGTCAGCGAAGATGCCTCTATCGATGACGGCAAGCTGGATGTGTGGAGTCTGGAAGTTGAAAGCGCATGGGGGCTGATCCGCCTGTTACCGGCCCTGTGGCGGGGAACACAGGGACGCTGGCGTGAGGTCATAACCCTGTCAGAGGAGGCTCTGGAAGTACGCACCAGACATCCTCGCAGCATTAATACAGATGGTGAGATCACAACACGCACGCCAGCCGATTTTATTGTCCGGCGTCGGGCAGTGCGCGTATTCGGGCCGTAAATAACATGGACCGGCATTCAAACAGGGCCGGTCCTGATGCTATCCTGCAAAGATTACTTTTTTGTCTTGCTTTCAGCTTCCTTGAAGGCCGCATTGTATTTGCTGAAATTGTCCCAGATACCTTTCTGAATAGTGCTGGCGGATTTACTGATGGCATCCATTTCCGTCTTCGCCTCATTGCGGACACAGGTATTATAGGTCTGTGCATCTTTCTGGTACTGGTTCACCTTTTTTACGCTCTCGCCGTATTTAGCGTAGTTGCTGAGGTCGATGGCCGGGGCCGACGGCTCTGCCCCGCATTTCGATGGCTTCCAGCCCGTATCGGCGGCCTGCGCCATGGCAGGCAGAACGGAGACGGTGAGCAGAGCAAAAACGAATAGACGCATCATGACCTTACCTTTTCATGCCAGTGACGTTCCCGGCCACGGGAAACACCGTCCAGAGAGAATGCAAGCCGCAAACCGGGCCGCGTAGATAAAACGCGAAAGAGGTTTTAGCGCCAGCCCTCACCCTGCATATCGTCCTGCATCCAAAGCCGGTCTCTTCAAGGCAACTTCCGCTCCCAACCGGCAGAACCCTCCCGCAATTCCATGTGAGAGGCCAGCAGAATACGTCTTGTCATGGTCAGGGCACCTACTCCGCTCAGCAGGCAGGCGGCACCCCAGTGTCCCCCATTATTCGGGCCGCCCCATCCGCCGGGAGATCCGACCAACAAGAAAAAGACCCCCGATACTACCAGCAGGGCCGCCTTCGCCTTTAATCCGGAGCGCAGAGCAAGAAAGCCGAGAACAATAAAAACAAAATACAGGGCGATGGCTGATGCCCGTATCAGATTCTCCAGCCGGACCCCCAGCGTCGCCAACAGATCCATGATATGGGATTGGACCGTTTCCACCAGTTCAGCCAGCATTACGAACAAACTGCCAGGGTCAAGCGCGTAAATCGTCAGGGCGATCACGGCTCCGACAAACCACACGATCATCAAGGAACGGTTATCCATCGTCCACTCTACCCGCTTCTGAGTCTGTTTCATCAGGCGTCATCGCCGGATTGGATCAGGCCATCCCCGAAAAGCGGAGGATCATACCCGTTATCACGAACCCGCGTGAACCGTCAGTGTGACCTGACCTGTTCCTCATGGCCGGACGGGTGAGACTGCCATTGCTGCAAGGCATGCAGGGTGTTGGAAACATGTTTCTCTGGATTACCATCCGTATAGACGTAGATGATCCGACCAGGCTGTCCCGCAGCACCCGGCACGATCACGTATGAGGTACGGGTGGCATGCATGCTGAGCGCATCCGGAAGCACCTGATACTGCCTCAGCACGGTACGATCCGGATCTGCCGCCACCGCAAATTTCCCGCCGCACGCGGACTCAGAGAATTTTTCAAGGGTTGTCAGCGCATCCCCCGATACCCCGATGACCGTGGCATTCTGGGCTTTGAAACGCGGCATGGCCTCGGCGAAATCATGGGCCTCCTGCGTACAGCCGGAGGTAAAAGCAGCCGGGTAGAAATAAACTACCACCGGACCACGCCTGAGCGCCTCGGCCAAAGAAAAACGGAATGTCTTTCCGGCCAGCGCAGCCTCCAGAGAAAAATCGGGGGCCTGCTGCCCTTCCGCCAGCTCCGCCTGCGCATTCTCAGACAGACAGACCGTTGTCAGCCCCGTCAGAGCCACCCATCCCGCAAGAAAACCGGGAGCCAACCAGGCTGGGAACTTCATACTGCCCTCACTGCTCAATCACATTACCGGGCATGAACGCAGCAAACAGCGGGCCAGATGCATCCCCTCCAAGGTTTACATCCGGCCCATTTGTTCAAACTTCTGAAGCAGCTGCGATCAGGCAGCCTTTTGCACGTATTCCGACTGCACCTGAGCATAGGCCCAGTCGATCCAGCCCAGCAGACATTCGACATCAGCCGTTTCAACCGTCGCCCCACCCCAGATGCGGAACCCGGAAGGGGCATCACGATAATTGGCGAAGTCGAACCCGGCTCCTTCCGCCTCGATCAACGACACCATCCGCTTTACCGCCGCAGCCTGTTCCACCACATCCAGCGCTGTAAACCACGGTGACACAGGACGAAGGGTGATGGAGGTCGTGGCGCGTGTAGCAGGGTTCTTTGCAAGAAAATCAATCCACGGGGTGCGGGCAACCCAGCGTTCCACCGCCGCGAAATTCGCCTGACTGCGCGCGATCAGCGCCTTCACACCACCGATACGCTCCGCCCATGCGATGGCTGACATCGCATCCTCGACGCAAAGCATGGAGGGGGTATTGATGGTCTCACCCTGGAAAAGACTATCAATCAACCGGGGCTTACCATCCGGGCCGGGTTCGGTCAGGCGGAAAATCTTCGGCAGGGGGCGCTGCGGCTGGAAGGTCAGCAAACGGTCGACCGCGCGAGGCGACAACGCGATCATGCCATGCGCGGCTTCTCCACCCAGCACTTTCTGCCAGGACCATGTGACGACATCGAGCTTGTCCCATGGCAATTCCATCGCAAATGCAGCCGAGGTCGCATCGCAGATCGTCAACCCTTTGCGATCAGCCGGGATCCAGTCCGCATCGGGCATTTTTACCCCGGCTGCGGTACCGTTCCAAGCGAAGACGATATCACGGTTCAGGGCATCGACTGCCGATAGATCAGGAAGTTCACCCCATGGAGCGCGGAACAGCCGATAATCAGTCAGATTGAGCTGCGTGCCGACATCCACAGCCCACATTTCAGTAAAGGTTTCCCAAGCCAGCACGTCCACGCCACGCGCCCCGAGCATCGACCAGAGCGCCATTTCCACCGCACCGGTATCGGAGGCCGGAACCAGCCCGACGATCCAGTCGGCAGGAAGCTCCAACAGCGCATGGCTGCGACGGATCACTTCGTTCAGACGGGCCTTCGGCGCGACCATACGGTGGTTACGACCCAATAGGGATACATCCAGCGCCGCGAGCGACCAACCGGGATGCTTGGTGCATGGGCCGGAGGAGAATTGCGGATTGGCCGGACGCTGGACCGGCTTCGCTGAGAGAGCCATGAGAGGAAACGCTCCTTGTTACCGTACCGGGTCACCATGCCAGAACCTTTTGACCATAGCGGTCATTGGCATTGAACACAGGCGACCTGTACGGAACAGGCTCTACTCTTCGCCACAAAGGCATGGTTATGCCAAAACCGAACGGCTGGGCTGCCGGAGCATGGGTGCTTCATAATCCCTGCCCAGATTTCTCACTGATCGATGCTCAGACATCAGTCGGGGCAACAGCTGAAAAGCCGAGGCTTGGAGAGGCCTCATCGGGATTTTCATCGTGCCGGACCTCGACCGTTTCGGCACGGTTCAGCATGGCCAGCGCAATTTCACGCTCCCCCATCACCACGAAATCAGCCCCGTACTCCTGCAGATGGCGGACTTCATCATCGAAATGCGCCCGGCAGACGATCTCCAGATGTGGATTCCGCTGGCGAGCCTGTTCGACTATCTGTCCGGCCTCGAATGCATTGGGGATTGCGATCAGCAACAGCCTCGCTTCAGTCACATTGGCAAGATCGAGAACATTCCCACCGGCGGCATTGCCGAGGAACACATCAGCCCCATGATCGCGCAGGTTACGGGCAAGCTCGTTATTTTCTTCAATGACAACCAGCGGCTTGCCGCCTTCTAGCAGGGCAGCGGCAATCAGGCCACCGACACGGCCTGCCCCAACCAGAACGGCATGCTGCCGGAGTGTGGTTGGAACCGGCGTATCGTCCGGCTCTTCGCTCTCTGGCTGAGCGGGGATCTTGTCTTCTGTTGGCGTAGTCAACGCGTTTACTGTCTCCTGCTGAGCGGCTGCAACGGCCTGACGCCGCCGCTCATAGAAGGAAAACAGCAGAGGATTGAGGAAGATCGAGATGATGGAGGCACCCAGGATCATATCCTGTCCCTCCTTTGGCATCAGCCCGAGAGAAACACCGAGCGACGCCAAAATGAAGGAGAACTCGCCAATCTGTCCCAGTCCGGCGGCAATCATCATCGATGCGCTCATGGACTGGCGGAGGGCGCGCAGGATCATAAATGTCACCAGCGGCGTGCCAATCACAACCACCGCAACCGTAACCATCACCTCCACCGGCTGACGGATCAGGATAGACGGATTAACCAGCATGCCAACGGAAACGAAAAACAGCACCGCAAATGCATCACGCAGCGGCAGGCTTTCCTCTGCCGCACGTTGGCTGAGCTGGCTTTCGCTCAGCACCACGCCGGCAAAAAATGCTCCCAGTGCGAAAGAAACGCCGAACAGTTCAGAAGCTGTGAATGCAACGGTCAAGGCAATCGCCAGCACCGCAAGACGGAAAATCTCGCGCGAACCGGTATGCGCGGCATAGTGCAGCACCATGGGGATCACGCGCTTGCCGATCACCATCATCAGCACGATGAAAGCGATGACTTTGCCAAGCGTCAGACCAATGGTTTCCAGCAGCGGCAGAACATCAATCTGCCCCCCCTTCATTACTCCTGTCAGCGCAGGCAGCAGCACCAGAATAAGGACCGTAACCAGATCCTGGATAATCAGCCAACCAATGGCATGACGCCCCTTGGCTGTTTCCATCAGGTGGCGGTCCTGCAGTGCACGCATCAGCACGACAGTGCTGGCGACAGAAAGGCAGAAGCCAAAGACGATCGCTGCCCCCACCGACCAGCCGAACAACAACGCGGCACCAAATCCCAGCAGGCAGGTAAAGGAAAGCTGCAACAAGGCGCCCGGCACAGCAATATTTTTGACCGCCTGCAAATCCTTGACGGAAAAATGGAGCCCCGTGCCGAACATCAACAGAATCACACCGATTTCGGCCAGTTGCGAACTGAGTGTCTGATCCGCAACAAAGCCCGGCGTAAAAGGCCCCAGCGCCACGCCCGCCAACAGATACCCGACCAGCGGAGGCAGACGCAGCCGATGCGCCGCCGTTCCAAACAGAAAGGCCAGCCCGAAACCGATCACGATCATGGCAATCAGATTATTGTCATGCGCCATGATACGGCCCCCTGTTCTCGTTGCATTCTGAGTGTAACGTGCCAGATCGCAATGGGGCGAGATTTTACTTTGTCTTTTTTCCTCACCGGCTTGTGATAAAAAAATATGACCCGAACTGAACCTCCGGCAGAAAGCATGACAGCACAGGATAGGCAGTCTTCCGCTTCGAATGGCACCCGCCAGACTGTGTTTTCTCAGGCAACGGAGAACGCCCAGAAACGATTCGGCTCCTATCAGGCGCTCCGCCAGAAAACATTCCGATCCAGCATTGACCAGCCTCTTGCCGATTTCATTGCCGAACGGGACAGCTTTTACCTCGCGACCTCCAGCGCCAGTGGACAGCCTTACATACAGCACCGTGGTGGAACAGTTGGTTTTCTGCGGGTTCTGGACCGTTCAACGCTGGGTTTCGCCGATCTGAAGGGAAACCGACAGTACATCACCACCGGCAATCTGTCGGAAAATCCAAAATGCTGCCTGTTTCTGATGGATTATGAGGAACGCCACAGGGTCAAGATATGGGGTAAGGCTCGTATGGTTGATGACGACCCCGCTTTGCTGGACAGGCTGCGCGTCGATTCCTATGCCGGGCATCCGCTTCAGGCTTTCATCATGCATGTCACTGCCTGGGATTCAAACTGTGCGGCGCATATCCCAATCAAAATTCCCGTGCAGGCAATGGCTGCCCGCATTGCAGCGCTGGAAGCGAGAATTGCCAAGTTGGAAAAGGAGAATTTCGATCTCTACGCGCGATGCCGCGCGCTTGAAAACGGGGGCTGAAGATAAACAATTCATCCATTCAGGCGGGATGACCAGTCCTCGACTGCCCCGACTTCCAGCCGGCGCAGCACGGCGCGTCGCCAGCCTTCCGGCAGATGCGGCAGCGCGGCCATCTCCGACAGCTCATCCCGGTTCAGCGAATCGACATACAGCACGTTCCATACGCGCCGCAGCGTCCATGCAGGAGAGCGACGCTCAAGAAGCTGGAACCGATCCCCGGCACGGATCGTCCCTTCTTCCAGCACCCGATAATACCAGCCCGTACGCCCGGTTTCCTGCACACGCAGCGCCATTTTTCTGAGGCCGAAGCGTGCATTCAGCTTCCAGCAAGGCTGACGCGACTGCGAGACCTCCAGCAAGGCACCCCCAAGGCGGAACACATCCCCCAGCGCCACATCCTCCTCCATGATCCCAAGGGAGGATAAGTTCTCGCCAAAGCCGCCGGGACGAAGCAAAGGGTGTTCCCCTTCTTCCTGTCTCCAAATGGCATAATGCTCGACCGGATAGTGATGCAGCGCCTTGTCGGGGCCACCATGAACGCGGCGATCCGCCTGATCGTCCTCAGCGAACCCGTTCCAATATGCCTGCAAGGCACCCGCAACCGGGCGTTTGTCGATCGCGCTCGGCACCTGCCGCTCCCCCAATGGAGCAGAGCGTCCAATCAGAACATGCAGCAGGGAGCCATTCAGATGTTTCATCCGCAGATCATGCCGCCTGCGCCTGTTGCGTCAAGCGAACAAGATTGCCCAGCAGGGTTTTCGCAACCTGCACACGCTCAGCCACAGTCATCTCGTAGACCAGCGCCAGTTTGTGATCAGGCCGCAATTTGAGGCCCTGTCCTTGGCCCTGAACACTGGCAAGCCAGGCGATCAGACCGGCCGGATTGGCAAAATGATTGCCCCGGAACTGTACCACCATGCCTTTCGGCCCGGCCTCCAGCTTCTCCACCCCGGCCAGACGGCACTGCCGTTTGAGCGACACCACCTGAAGCAGGTTTTCGACCTCCTCCGGCATCGGGCCGAACCGGTCCACCAGTTCTGCCGCCATGGCTTCGGTCTCCGCATCCGATGCGAGCGCACCGATGCGACGATACAGGCCAAGGCGCACCGGCAAATCGCGTACATAGGTCTCCGGGATCAGCACAGGCAGGCCCAGACCGATATTCGGCGTCCAGTCGCGCGCCGACCCTCGATGGCTGGCATGGCGCATATCGGCCACCGCATCTTCCAGCATTTGCTGATAAAGCTCGATCCCGACCTCACGGATATGGCCGGACTGTTCGTCACCCAGAAGATTACCCGCACCGCGAATATCCAGATCGTGGCTGGCAAGAGTAAAGCCCGCCCCCAGCGTATCCAGCGTCTGCATGACTTCCAGCCGCTTTTCCGCCGCCACCGACAGACGATGCGCCTGTGGCCAGGTCAGGTAGGCATAGCCGCGCTGCTTACCGCGCCCTACCCGTCCACGCAGCTGATAAAGCTGTCCCAGACCGAACATATCGGCACGATGAATGATGATCGTGTTCACCGCAGGCATATCCAGCCCGCTTTCAACAATATTCGTCGCCAGCAGAATATCATGCTTGCCGTCACCGAATTCGGTCATCACCCGCTCAAGCTCGGTGGGGGCCAACTGACCATGCGCGGTGATCAGCTTCGCCTCCGGCACGATCTCTGCCAGACGTTCCGCCATACGACCCAGATCTTCCAGACGCGGGCAGACACAGAAAACCTGACCACCCCGGAAACGCTCGCGCTGGATCGCCTCCCTGACCACCACGCTGTCGAATGGCATGATGAAAGTGCGCACCGCCAGACGATCAACGGGCGGTGTCGCAATCAGGCTCATCTCCCGCACCCCGGACAGGCTGAGCTGAAGCGTGCGCGGGATCGGCGTTGCCGTCAGCGTCAGCACATGCACATCGGCCCGCAACGCCTTCAGCTTCTCCTTGTGGGAGACCCCGAAATGCTGCTCCTCATCCACGATCACCAGACCGAGATCGGCAAACTGCACCGTCTTGGCCAGCAGCGCATGCGTGCCAACCACAATATTCACCGAGCCATCCGCCAGCCCCGCCCGCACCCGGCTGGCTTCCTTGGCCGTGACCATGCGGGAGAGCTGTGCAACCGTCACCGGCAGTCCTTCGAACCGTTTGGCGAAAGTCCGGTAATGCTGCCGCGCCAACAGGGTGGTCGGCACCACCACCGCCACCTGTGCGCCCGTCATCGCCGCCACGAAAGCCGCCCGCAAGGCGACCTCGGTCTTGCCGAACCCGACATCGCCGCAGATCAGGCGATCCATCGGACGACCAGAGGCCATATCCTCCAGTACATCGGCAATGGCACGCGCCTGATCCTCCGTCTCTGCAAAGGGAAAACGGGCGCAGAATTCGTCCCACGCGCCTTCCTGCGGGGTCAACATCGGTGCTTCGCGCACCTTGCGCTCCGCGGCGATCCGGATCAGCTCTCCAGCCATATCGCGGATACGCTGCTTCATCTTCGCCTTGCGGCTCTGCCAGCTGACGCCGCCGAGCTTGTCCAGCGCCACACCCGCCGTTTCCGCACCGAAGCGGGACAGCATCTCGATATTCTCGACCGGCAGGAACAGCTTGTCGTTGCCGTCATACAGCAGGCGCAGACAGTCATGCGGCGCACCACTGACCGTCAGCGTCACCAGCCCGTCATAGCGACCAATGCCGTGATCCTGATGCACCACCAGATCACCCTCGGCGATTTCGGTGGCCTCGGCGATAAACTGGTCGGCTCTTTTGCGCTTGCGCGGGGGACGGGCGATACGCTCACCCAACAGATCCTGTTCGCTGACCACACCAATTTTCTCGGCCAGAAATCCGCGTTCCAGCCCCAGCACCACCATCGCCGCCGTATCGAAGGGCAGGTTGCGCGCGCCCTCGAACGTTCCGGCGGTCTCTGCCTTCATGCCGTTCTCACGCAGCAGATGCATCAGCCTCTCGCGGGAGCCGCGCGACCATGCGGCAACAATCAGTCTCCGGCCATCTTTCGCCCATTGCTGGGATGCATCCCGCAATTGCTGAAAGGAATTGCCGCCTTCGGTCGCGGCTGTTTTCGCGAAGAGCGCACCGGGGCGGCCACCACCATCCACGCCCTGTGCTCCATCCGGCCGGTCGAACACGGAAAAAATCACCGGCTGACGCGGATTGATCGCCGCATCCCACTCGTCACGGGTCAGATACAACCGCTCCGGTGACAAGGCCCGATAGGGTGTTTCACCCTCCCGCACCGGGGCATGACGTGCATGAAAATGATCCTCGATCATCTCAAGACGGGATTGCAGAACATCCTCGCCCTGATGGTCCAGACTCACCACCGCGCCGGGCACATAGTCCAGCAGGGTTTCCATGCTTTCGTGAAACAGCGGCGCCCAATGCTCCATACCGGCATGACGCCGCCCGTCGGAAATACTCAGATAGATCGGGTCCTGCGCCGCGTCCTGACCAAACACCTCCCGCCATGCAGTGCGAAAACGGGTGATACTGTCCTTGTCGAGCGGAATTTCACTGACCGGGCGCAACACCAGCCGCTCCACTGCCTCACCGCTACGCTGGGTAGTAGGGTCGAAGTGGCGGATGCTTTCAATCTGGTCACCAAACAGGTCGAGCCTGATCGGCTCCCCCTCACCGGAGGGGAAAATATCGATGATCCCGCCCCGCAGCGCATATTCCCCTGCCTCCATGACCGTGCCGGCGCGCACATAGCCGTGCTGATCCAAAAACCGCGCCATCTCATCCGGGTCAGCCAGATCGCCCACCCCAAGATCAAGCCCTGTGCCATGAAACTGGGCCTGTGGCGGCACCCGCTGCACCAGCGCATTGAATGTCGTCAGCACGATTCGTGGAGAATCAGGCGTCTCCGCCAACCGCGCCAGCGTGGCAACACGTTCGCTGACCAGCTCCGGATTAGGGGAAACACGATCGTACGGCAGACAATCCCAAGCGGGGAAAGTCAGCACCTCGACCTTTGGCGCAAAAAACCGCAGCGCCTCGGCCAGACGCGCCACACGGGCATCATCCCGCGCCACATGCACGATAGTCCCCCCCGTCTCCTGACGGCGACGATTGATCAGAACCGCATCCCAACCCTCGGGAGCACCGTAAACTGTCAGCATCGCGGGTCTCCGTTCAACGTCCGGCGGCGTCCTTCATCGCACGGAGCAAAGAGGTGTCATGATCCAGCGGGATCGGCCTGCGCCCGGTCAGCCAGTCCGCGAGGTCAGGATCGGGCAGATCCATAATTGCCTCCAGCGCATCCAGCTCGGCTTCAGAAAACTGTTCCAGACGGGCCGCAACATAGCCGCCAATCAGAATGTCGTTCTCATGCGTGCCACGATGCGTGGCACGAAACAGCAAACGACGGCGTCGAGATTCCAGAGCGGGATCAGGAACAGGGGAAAGATCGGAAAGGGGGGTTTCATGGACCATCAGGCCGGTTCATATAACCGCATGGGCCGTTTTGTCAGCCCGCCATATCCACGATCCGGTCATGATCTGCGATTCAGTGTAAAATACCGGTTCACATCAGGGAGATCACGCACCGGTGGAGAGCGATCCTTTTTCCACCTTGTTCGCTCCGTTGACCTCCCTACCCGGCATTGGTCCGACTCTTGCCCCACTGCTGGAGAAAGCCTGCGGCGGTCCACGCGTGCTGGATCTTCTGTTTCACTTACCGGATGGGTTCACCCGTCGTACCGCCATCAGTGCTTTGCGGGAAGCTCAGCCCGGCATAGTGGTTACGATCGCGCTGGACGTCATGGCGCATCATGCTCCGGCTACCAGACGCCAGCCATGGCGTGTGAAAGTCATGGACCGGGAGGGATGCGAGGCAGATATCGTGTTCTTCAGCCGCGCCCGGTTGGATCGGTTGCCGATCGGTACCCAGGTCGCAGTTTCTGGCAAGACCGACAGGTTTGGTGAAAAAATCACCTTTCCCCATCCTGACCATATCGTCCCTATCACCCAGATGGACACCATTCCAGCTATCGAGCCGGTCTGGCCGCTTACTGCCGGACTGTTTCCGGGCCAGATACGGCGTACGCTGAAAGAAGCACTCGGCTGCCTGCCCGATTTTCCGGAATGGATTGATCCGCATCTGCTGGCGAAAAAATCCTGGCCCTGTTTCGGTGCCGCGCTGCATGCACTGCATCAGCCGGAGCAGATACCGGATCAGTCCCCGCATGACCGTCTGGCCTATGACGAATTGCTTGCCCATCAGCTGGCCATGGCATGGATGAAACGCCGCGAGCGACAGCGCCCGGGCCGGTCTCTCTCCGGCGACAATACCTTGCGGGAAGAAGCTCTCATCCGGTTCGGCAAGCCGATGACCGGCTCCCAGCTTCAGGCCCTGTCGGAAATTGACGGCGATATGACGGCCCCAAGGCGCATGTTGCGGCTGTTGCAGGGCGATGTCGGCGCCGGCAAAACGCTGGTAGCGCTGATGGCGATGCTGCGTGCAGTGGAGGCGGGTACACAGGCAGCCATGATGGCGCCCACGGAATTACTGGCGCAACAGCATTACCGCACCCTGTCGAAACTTTCCCCCGTGCAGGTCGGATTGCTCACCGGCTCGGTCAAAGGGGTGGCAAGACGTAATCTGCTGCTGGGCATCCAGGCCGGGCGCATCAAGATCATCGTCGGCACCCATGCGCTGTTTCAGGACAGTGTGCATTATCGGGATCTCGGCCTCGCCGTGATTGACGAGCAGCATCGCTTCGGGGTCGAGCAACGCGGCATGCTGGGCAGCAAAGGCAGCCGGACCGATGTGCTGGTGATGACCGCCACCCCGATCCCCCGCACCTTGCTGCTGACACAATGGGGCGAGATGGATGTCAGCCGCCTGACTGAAAAACCGGCCGGACGCCAACCCATCCGCACCACCCTGCACCCTCTGAGCAAACTGGACGCCGTCATTGATGGTATCGGTCGGGCACTGGACAAGGGCGACCGTGTCTACTGGGTCTGTCCACTGGTCAGCGAGAGTGCCGTCAGCGACCTGGCAGCGGCAGAGGAGCGTTTTGCCGCGCTGCGTGCCCGGTTCGGCGATAAGGTCGGGCTGGCGCATGGCCAACAGGACAGCGCCGAGCGCGAATCTGCCCTTGCCGAGTTCGCCGCGGGCCGCACCAGCCTGCTGGTGGCAACGACTGTGGTGGAAGTCGGCGTGGACGTACCGGAAGCCAGCATCATGGTGGTAGAGCATGCCGAGCGGTTCGGACTGGCGCAGCTGCATCAGCTGCGCGGGCGGGTCGGCCGTGGTGCCGCGGCCAGTTTCTGCCTGCTGTTGCACGAAGACGGCATGAACGAAACCGCGCGCCGTCGTCTGACATTACTGCGGGATACGGAAGATGGCTTCCTGATCGCCGATGAGGATTTCCGGCTGCGGGGAGGTGGCGATCTGCTCGGGAAGCGACAATCGGGCCTGCCCTCCTGGCGGCTGGCGGATACGGACCGCCATGCAGGGCTGTTGCGCATCGCCAGCCGGGATGCGGCCTATCTGCTGGATCAGGACCCCGGCCTGACCGGCCCTCGTGGACTGGCGGCACGCTCGCTGCTGCGTCTGTTCGGCCGGGGAGACGCCCTGCGCAATCTAGATGCCGGTTGAGCCGTTCTTCTCACGGCCCATCTAAAACAGGAAGGCAGACTATGAGCAGACTGAGACATTATCCCCGGGACAGGGGGATCAGCACCGCCCTGTTTGTTTCCATTCCGGCTTTTCTGGCAGGCATCCTTCTGTCCTTACCGTGCCCGGCCCAGACAGCCACTCCCTCATCTGTCCAAAGTTCGTCTCCCCAGACTGCGGCACAAACCACTGTGCAACAGGGTAGCCCGACCACTGAAACAGCCAGCCGTCCTGCAACCAGTGCCGTGAATCGCGCCACGGACGATACCGCTGCACGCCCGGCAGAAGGCAGCGCCGTGATGACGAATACAAACCCGGCTGCCTATCCCGCGGCTATGAATAATGGCGGCAGCACGGCAAACAACCAGCCTGCCATGCTCCCCTCTTCCTCAGCCGCATTGGCCGGAAGCAATTCCTCGGCCTCAATTGGTCCGGGGAAAAACAATGCCACTACCGGTTGCAGATCACAGAGCAACGGACTTGGCCCCGTCACCTTTGGAGCAGGTATAGAAGACTGTGAAAGCGCCCCTTAGTCGGATGGTGTATTCCGCCCCCGCAACAGGCGCAGTGCCAAACTCGATGCGCCCGCCGATACATCGGCCCAGGTAACCTCGAAATCTTTCAGGTCGCCATAATACGGGTCGGCAACTGACTGTCCCTCCCGTCCAGGCACTTCATCCAAAAGCAGGCTGAGGGAAGCTAAGCAGTCCTTCGGGCGCAAACGGCGTAAGGCCGCCAGATTGTCGCGGTCCAATGCGATGATATGCGTGAAACGATTAAAATCTTCCGCACTGATCTGTCTCGCCCGATAGTCTGAAATATCCACTCCATGGCGCCACGCTATGGTCTGCGCACGGGGATCAGGGGGGTCTCCCGCGTGCCAACCTCCCGTCCCGGCAGAATCAATATCTACCGTCAGGCCGGTATGCTTCACCTCCCTCCGAAAAGCAGCCTCTGCCAATGGAGAACGGCATATATTACCCAGACAGACAAACAGAACTGCGCCAGAAGACTGTTTCATGATCCAGTCTCCTCATCAGGGGTGCTCGAATCTGATCTCGACACGACGGCTTTCCTGATTGTTCCATTCCGGCTGGGTCTGTCCATGACCTCGCGCTGTGATCCGGGCCTGCGGAATACCGGCCTTGATCAGATCCTTGCGAATGGTGTCGGCACGCTCTTCCGACAAATCATGATTATCCTTGGCCGAGCCGACAGGGTCCGTATAACCGACCACAATGATATTCTGATCGGGATGATCCTTGGCGTAGGTCACCGCCACTTTCAAAATCGGCAGGCTGTCCGCTTTCGGTTGAGATGCATCCGGGGCAAAGAATATGAAGTAATTCTGCGCCGGATGATGGAAACAGGCTGTCAGCAACAATAATATCGCCACGCTCAGAATGCCCGCTATTCGCCGACTGAAATTCATGAACCGGCCCGCCCTGTCGAAGCCGTTCCTATCAATCAGCGTCATCGTCTGAATCCTGTCCTGATGTTGTCGCCCTGGTCAGGCTGATCCGGGTTACAACATCCTGTCCCGGATTTCGTTTCACTGTCGTTTTACAAGCGATGAATCAATCGCCTCCTGCAACCGGGCCAGATCGAATTTTTCAATCTCATGGAGCAGGCTGACGAACTGGCTGGCCAGATGCTCGGCCAGAATATGTCCCTTCTCTGCACTGGCCGCTCTGGCATCCCCGCATGCTCCGCCGGGATTCAGATCCTGCGCCGTCCAAGCATAGGGAATCCGTCCTGTCGCCGAAAGATGCTGATGAGAATCATCGCGATGCGCCGGCACGAAATCATCGATCCGTGACAGGCGCAATTGATCGGGCCGCAGATGCATCATCAGAGATGTTTCCAGCGCCCCCCCATGAATGCCCGTCGACCGTTCCAGCGGCGAGAATAGACCGTCCGGCACCCCGAGCTTGGTCCAGCCACACACCGTGACGAACATGCCGAAACGGATACGAAGCTCCCGCGCCACGATATCGAGAATCTGCGGCTGCCCGCCATGGGAATTCAGAAGCACCAGACGCCTGAATCCGGCACGCGCCACACTGCCCCCCAGATCACGCAATACAGCCAACAGCGTATCTGCAGAGAGGGTCAGCGTACCCGGAAAAGCAATATGCTCTTCACTCCATCCCACGGCCTGCATCGGCAGTGCCAACACCTGCATGTCGTCAGGCACGCGATCGAGAGCAAGCTTCAGAAGCCCCTCATTGATGGCTGCATCGACCCAGAGGGGCAGATGCGGCCCGTGCTGTTCCACCGCCGCAACAGGCAGAACAGCAATGGCGCCCTCCTTATCGAGGGCGGCAATCTCGGGCCAGCTCATATCCTGCCAGTAACGGAGGGGTTTATCGGCGGTCATGCTTGTTTCCCCTCCCGTTAGATGATCATACGCTCTGGCTTCAGCCAGCCTTACCGAGCACATCGAATTGCTTCAACCGGCGGAGGGTTTCCTCCATCTGGTCAAGCGGGATCATATTCGGACCATCGCTCGGTGCCCGATCCGGATCGGGATGACATTCGATGAACACTGAGGCAACCCCGACGGCCAGAGCTGCCCGCGCCAGAATCGGGGCGAAGGTACGGTCTCCGCCCGATGCCGTGCCCTGACCACCCGGCTGCTGTACCGAATGTGTGGCATCGAACACCACCGGATAGCCTGTCTGCGCCATGATCGGCAGCGCCCGGAAATCCGTGACCAGCGTGTTATAGCCGAAACTGGCGCCACGCTCCGTCAACAGCAGATTGTGATTGCCGGTCGAAGCAATTTTCGCAGCCACATTCCGCATGTCCCAAGGGGCCAGAAACTGCCCTTTCTTGACATTGATCGTGCGACCGGTTTCTCCGGCTGCCAGAAGCAGATCGGTCTGACGACACAGAAAAGCCGGGATTTGCAGAATATCAACGGCTTCTGCGGCCGTTTTGCACTGCCCGATATCGTGAATATCGGTCAGCACCGGAATGTCGAAGCGTTCCCTGATCCCGGCCAGAATATCAAGGCCGCGCTCCATCCCGACCCCACGTGCGCCACCGACACTGGTGCGGTTAGCCTTGTCATAGCTAGCCTTGAACACCAGCGGGATGTCCAGCCGCGCACAGATCGCACGCAGTTCCGCCGCCACGCCTTCCGCATGCGCGCGACTTTCAATCTGGCATGGCCCCGCGATCAGGACGAAGGGAAGATCATTGCCGAAGCGCACATTGCCGACTGTGACAATCCGCGCCTGCCCACTCTCGCCACGATCAGACAAGACGCGCCTGCCGGACCGCAGCGGCCACGAAACCGGAGAATAACGGGTGCGGATCGAATGGCTTTGATTTCAGCTCCGGATGATACTGCACGCCAACGAACCATGGATGATCGGCATATTCGACGATCTCCGGCAGCACCCCATCCGGAGAGAGGCCGGAGAAGCGCAGGCCGACGGCTTCCAGCTGCTCCCGGTAATGGATGTTCACCTCATAGCGATGGCGATGACGCTCCTGTACCACCGGCACGCCGCCATAGGTTTCACGGGCCAGCGATCCCTCGATCAGCGCCGCCGGATAGGAACCCAGCCGCATCGTGCCACCCAGATCACCGGATGCCGAACGGCGTTCCAGGTCATTCCCCCGCGCCCATTCGGTCATCAGGCCGACAATCGGCACCTCACACGGGCCGAATTCGGTGGAGGACGCATCCGGCAGCCCGGCCAGATTCCGTGCCGCCTCGATCACCGCCATCTGCATGCCGAAACAGATTCCCAGGAAGGGAACCTTGTGTTCACGGGCAAAGCGCACTGCCTCGATCTTGCCTTCTGCTCCACGCTCACCGAAGCCGCCCGGCACCAGAATACCGTGCACCCCTTCCAGGCGCTGCACGGAGTCCGGCTGCTCGAAAATCTGGCTGTCCACCCAGTCGATCTCGACCTTCACACGATTGGCGATACCGCCATGGACCAGCGCCTCCGCCAGGCTCTTATAGCTGTCGAGCAGGGTGATGTATTTACCGACGATCGCAATCTTCACCACGCCATCAGGCGCGCGCACCACATCGGCAATCTGACGCCAGCGGGTCAGATCCGGCTCTCCCTCAATCGGGAGATTGAAGTGCCGCAGAACCTCCCGGTCCATGCCTTCCTCGTGATAGCGGATCGGCACGGAGTAGATGGTATCGACATCCAATGCCGAGACGACCGCTTCCTGACGCACATTGCAGAAATTGGCGATCTTGCGACGCTCGTTTTCCGGGATCAGGCGGTCACAGCGGCACAGAAGCATGTTCGGCTGGATACCGACATTCTGAAGCTCCTTCACCGAATGCTGGGTCGGCTTCGTCTTCAGCTCACCCGCGGAAGGAATGTAGGGCACCAGCGTCAGATGCACGAACATGGTGCGTGACGGGCCAAGCTCGTTGCCGAGCTGACGGATCGCCTCAAGGAAAGGCAGGCTTTCGATGTCGCCGACCGTTCCACCGATTTCGATCAGGGCGAAATCGAGGTCCGGGTTCAGATCACGTGTCACCGCATCCTTGATCGCGTCGGTGATATGCGGGATCACCTGCACCGTGGCGCCCAGATAATCACCGCGCCGCTCCCGCGCGATCACATCGGAATAGATACGCCCGGTGGTCGCATTATCGGATTTGCGGGCATGCACACCGGTAAAACGCTCGTAATGGCCGAGATCAAGGTCGGTTTCCGCCCCGTCATCGGTCACGAACACTTCACCATGCTGATACGGGCTCATCGTGCCCGGATCGACATTGAGATAAGGATCGAGCTTCCGCAGACGGACGGAATACCCACGCGCCTGCAACAGCGCACCGAGGGCCGCCGAGGCGATTCCTTTCCCAAGGGAAGAAACCACGCCGCCGGTGATGAATACAAACCGCGTCATGAGATCTCAATCTTCTGTGGCAAAGGAACAGGACAAACACTGTGCGTGACGAGACGCGCCCATCATCAATTCGCCGGCACCTGTGGTGCCGAGGGAGCCTTGGGAGCAGCCGTCTTTGCATCCGGCGCGGCAGACTGGCTGCCGGCTGCGGGATGCGCAGGCGGGGCAGCAGGCAAGGAAGGCAGCGTGCTGGAAGGTGCAGCAGGCGTGCCCTGACCGAACAGTACGGAATGGCCGACACCCGCCGTACCGCGATTGAGCAGCGCAAGCGCCAAAGAAAGCAGCATGAACAGCGTCGCCAGAATCGCCGTGGTGCGCGTCAGCAGATTGGCGGTGCCGCGGCCGCTCATGAACGATCCCATTCCCTGGGAGCCGCCAATACCCAGACCGCCCCCTTCGCTGCGCTGGATCAGAACCACGCCGATCAGCGCCAGAGTCACGAACAGGTGGATTATCAGCAGCACGGTATTCATAAGCAGCCTTTCGCGGCCGGGGGCCGGTTATTCCAGATGATCGTTCCAACCATATAGCACGGTCAGAGCCGAGGATCGTCTTTCAAAGCCATCATGCCGACATGACAAAGGCCCTGTGACCTAAAAGGGGTGACCGCAGCAGGTAACCGGCGCGGTTTCTACAGATATGCCCGGACTCTGCAAAGCATTCCGTTACGCAAAATGCAGGCACCCCCTATGCCGGGATGCTCGCCCCATCCTTGCAAGCCGGCTTCTGGTCAGACAGAAGCCTCGGCAATGGCCAGAAAATCCTGTTCCGACAGGCTCGCGCCCCCAACCAGCGCACCACCAACCTCCGGCACGCGCAGCAGGCTGGCCGCATTCTCCGGCTTGACCGAGCCGCCATATAAAATCCGGATGCTCCGCCCGGCTTCTCCGAACTGGCGGACCAGTTCCTCGCGGATGAAGGCATGCATCATGGCCACATCCTCTACCGTTGCTGTGCGCCCGGTACCGATGGCCCAAACCGGCTCGTAGGCGATAACGCCTTTCGAGTCCGCTGCAAACCCGTCCGGCAGGCTGCCCTTGATCTGCCAGCCAACAATCTCCGTTTCCCGGCCGGAGGCGCGCTCATCCTCCGTTTCACCGACGCAGACAATCGGGGTCAGACCGAACTGGCGGGCTGCGAGTACTTTCTCACGCACCGTTTCGCTCAATTCACCATGATCGCGGCGGCGCTCCGAATGACCCAGAATCACCCAGCGCGCACCTGCCTCGACCAGCATTTCCGCAGACAGATCGCCCGTATGCGCGCCGGAACGGGCCATATGACAATCCTGCGCCCCGACCTCAATCCCGCTACCGGCCAGAATCGATGCAGCCTGTGCAATCAGTGTCGCGGGTGGGCAGATCAGCATGTCGCAATTCTGGAGCACATGAGGGGCCGCATTCCGCAGAGCCTGTAACAACGACTCCGATGTACTGCGCAGCCCGTTCATTTTCCAGTTTCCGGCAATCAGCTGGCGCATGGCGTATCGGGATCCTTCCGAAATCTAACAACCGTCTTTCTGCGGCATGGACGGTCTCTCAGTAAGGGGGTTCCCGGCAAGACGCAAAATGCAACCCGGCTTTATCAGCACCAGCGAGACCATTTCCCTGACGGTCAAGCCGCATTATGGTGCCGGCCCTCATACGCTCCATGGATACCTGCCCCATGCTCGCTGTCTTCCGAAACTCTCTCAATGCGTGGCCTGTGCGCCTGTTGTTCGGGCTGCTGGTGCTGGCCTTCGTGGGATGGGGATTCTCCGATGTCTGGACCCAGGCCACCGGGGGAGGCGCGCTTGCAACCGTCAATGGAAGCCGGATCGAACCGCAGGCTTTTCAGGCCACCTATCAGAGAGAGCTGAATCGCGTGCGCCAGCAGATGGGCGCGGGACGGCAGGATGTGCCGCCCGACATCCGCAAAATGGTGGCCCAGCAGGCTTTGCAGCAGATGGTGACGGAGACAGTGCTGGATGACCTGACCAGAAAAATGGGGCTGACCACACCGGATGCCGATATCCGGCAGGCGACCTACGCTATTCCTGCCTTTAAAAACGATCAGGGCCAGTTTGATCAGGCACGCTTTCAGGCTGTGCTGAACAGTGTGGGGCTGACGGAAGACAGCTATGTCGCCTATTTGCGGCACACCATCACAGAACGTCAGCTGCTGGACGCAATCCGCGCCGGAGCCAGCGCCCCAAAAATTCTGGTGGCTCCGCTCTTCGCCTGGCAGAAGGAGCAGCGCAGCGGGGACATGATCGAAGTCCCGGTCTCCGCAGCACCTGCCCCGCCCCAGCCGACTGACAAGCAGCTGGAGCGTTACTGGGCCAACCATCCCGCACGCTATACCGCCCCGGAATATCGCCGGATCAAGGCCATTGTCCTGACCCCGGAAACGGTCGCCAAAGCCATAGAGGTGCCGGAAAAAGACCTCCGCGCCTGGTACGACGCGAATGGCAGCCATTTCGACACACCGGAAAAGCGGGATGTCAGCATCGTTCTGATGCCGGATGAAGCCAAGGCCAAAGCGCTGGCCGCACAATGGAAAAGCGGTGCCGACTGGAAAAAAATCAGTGCTCTGGCCAACGCCGATGGCGGCAGCGCGGTGGAACTGACCGCCATTACAATGCAACAGCTGCCGCTCCCTGATCTCATGCCTCTGGCTTTCGAGACCACGAAAACCGATCAGATTGCCGGACCGGTTCACGATTCGCTCGGCTGGCATATCGTGCGTGTCGGCAAAATCCAGCCTGCCACCCATCGCAGCTTCGAGGATATGAAGGAGGAGATTAAGCAGATCCTCTCCACCCAGCGCGCCATGGAGCAGATCTATGACCGCTCCTCCCATCTGGACGAGGCGTTTGCGCAGGGATCGACGCTGGATGACAAGCTGCCGGACGCCGATGCGGTGGCCGCGATCTCTGGTCAACTGGACATGCAGGGCAATACCCGTGAAGGCGCCCCCGCCCCCATCCCCGGCTCTGACCAGTTGAAGCAGGCACTCATCACCGCCGCATTCTCTATGAAAAAAGGTGATGCGCCCCATCTGGTACCCGTGACACCGCAAAGCCAGCCGGGGGCACCCGCCGGACCAACCACCTATTTCGCCGTGCAGGTGGAGGACATTATTCCCGGCGCCCTGCGTCCCTACTCGGAGGTCAAAGCGGAAGTGACCGCGGACTGGATACAGGACAAACGCCGCCACAGTCAGGAAGAGGCCGCTACCCGCGCCATGCTTGCTCTGCAGGAAGGAAAGTCCGTGGCTGATGCCGTCACTCTCTCCGGGGGCACGCTGAAACAGATTCCCATGCTGACGCGTAAAGGCGAAACCGGCGATATCAGCGCCGATACCCGGCGCGCCTTGTTTGCCCTGAAACTCAATGACAGCACCATGGTGAACACGCCGGATGGCTTCGCGGTCATTCGCCTGACCCGTATTCTCAACCCGACAGAAAAGGACGACCCGGCTGCCTTCTCACAGGCGCAGGAACAGATCACGCAAGGGCTGGCCGAGGATCTGGAAAATACATTCCTCGCATCGCTGCGGTCCAAAGCCGATGCACGGGTCAACAACGCTCTGCTGCAACGGATTATGCAACAATGACGCCCCCGCCTTTTTTCCCGGATTTCGAAACCGTCCAGGCCGCCTATGATCGTGGTGAGGGCGTGCTGGTCTGGGCGCAGGCGGTGGCCGATCTGGAAACACCGGTCTCAGCCTATCTGAAGCTGGCCAACGGGGAGCCGAACTCCTTCCTGCTGGAAAGTGTCGAGGGAGGCGCCACGCGCGGGCGGTATTCCATTATCGGCCTGCGCCCCGATCTGCTGTGGCAGTGCCGGAATGGTCAGGCTGAAATCAACCGGACAGCCCTGATCGATGCTGATGCATTCACACCCGAACCGGACGCACCGCTGGACAGTCTGCGCCGCCTGATCGCCGAGACCAGGCTGGATATCCCGGATGGTCTACCCGCCATGGCAGCCGGGCTGGTCGGCTATCTCGGCTATGACATGGTGCGGCAGATGGAAGTGCTGCCCACCAAAAATCAGACCATGTTGGACGTGCCGGAAGCCATTCTGGGCCGCCCTTCCCTGATGGCGATTTTCGATACGGTCAAGGATGGCCTGACCCTCGCAGCGCCTCTCTTCCCGCGCTCCGATATCAGCGCCCAGGACGCTTATGAACGGGCCTGCGCAACAATCACGGCTGCCCTCACCCGTCTGGCGGGTCCTCTGCCTGCCTGTGCCATGGTGACAGGCGCGCCTCAGGATGGCGGCGGCACGATCGAGCCTTCCTCCAATATCAGCCGCGCGGATTTCGAGGCCGGTGTCGTGCGGGCGATCGACTACATCCGTGCTGGAGATGTGTTTCAGGTCGTACCGAGCCAGCGCTTCTCGGCCCCCTTCTCCCTGCCACCGCTCGCCCTGTATCGGGCCTTGCGAAGGATTAACCCGGCCCCGTTCCTGTATCATCTGGCTTTCGACGGCTTTGCCGTGGTCGGCAGCAGCCCGGAAATCATGGTCCGCCTGCGCGACGGGGAAGTCACGATCCGTCCCCTTGCCGGCACCAGACGGCGCGGCGCAACCCCGCAGGAAGATCAGGCGCTGGAGCAGGAGCTTCTTGCCGACCCCAAGGAACGGGCCGAGCATCTGATGCTGATCGATCTTGGCCGCAATGATGTGGGCCGCGTCTCCGAACTCGGCAGCGTACGAGTCACGGAGAGCTTCGTGATCGAGCGGTTCAGCCATGTGATGCACATTTCTTCCGAAGTGCGCGGCAGGCTGAAAGCGGGTCTGGATGCGGTCGATGCGCTCTGTGCCGGGTTCCCTGCCGGCACGCTGAGTGGGGCGCCGAAAGTCCGGGCGATGGAAATCATCGAGGAGCTGGAACCCGACCGGCGCGGGATATACGCTGGCTGCATCGGTTATTTCGCGGCTGATGGCACCATGGATACCTGCATCGGCCTGCGCACCGCGGTGGTAAAGGATGGCATGATGCATGTGCAGGCTGGCTGCGGGGTAGTGGCCGACAGCGATCCCGCTGCCGAATACGAGGAAACCCGGCAGAAAGCCCGCGCCCTGTTCCGTGCCGCGGAAGAAGCAATCCGCTTTGCCGCAGCAACCCAAGACGCACCGGAATAACCGCGCCATGTCCCCTGCGCCCCTTTATACCATTGGCTATGAGAAAACGGCACAGCGGGACGTGATCGAGGCTCTGCTTCAGGCCGGGGTCAAAACACTGATTGATGTCCGGGATCGCCCATTATCCAGACGGGCCGGATTTTCAAAAACCATCCTTGCCAACAGTCTGGCGGAGCACGGCATTTCTTATGTCCACCTCCGCCCGCTTGGCACCCCACCTGAAGGACGGGAAGCGAACAAGAGGCGTGACTGGCCTCGCTTCTGGTCCATCGTGGACGAAAAACTGCTCACACCGGAAGCAGAGATGGCCCTTCAGCAAGCTGCAACACTCGCTGATCAGGCACCGTGCTGCCTGCTTTGTTACGAAACTGATCCTCATATCTGTCACCGGCTGCGCGTTGGCGAAGTCCTGCAAAAACGGCATGGTTTTCAGATGCATCACCTTTTCGCCACCGGGATTGCTTCGTGAGCATGGTTGAACAGTCCTGGTTCGAACGCGCCCGCGCTGCCCACCGGGAGGGCAGGCTCGAAGACGCCGAAAATGCATACCGACAGGCATGGCGGGAAAATCAGTCCGATCCTGCGCCGGCGCATCTTCTGGGTTTGCTGCTAATCGAACGACAGGAATACGCCGCGGCAGCCGCGATTCTGCGGCAAGCTGTAAAACTGGCCCCTCAGGATGGCGCAATCCAGAATACGCTGGCCCATGCCTGCCTAAAGGATTTGCGGCATGAAGAAGCGGAAACCGCGTTCCGCAACGCCCTGCATCTGGAACCGAACCGGCCCGACTATGCGGTTGGCCTGGCCTCCCTGCTGCACGATCTGGGACGCAGTGAGGAAGCCGTCACCCTGATGCGGGGCGTGGTGGCCGCCAGCCCGGGCAATGAAGCGGCAGAGGAAGCGCTGGGCACACTCTGCGCCGCGACGGGCGCACTCGAAGAAGCGGTTCCCTATCTAACCCGCGCCGTCTTAAGGCAGCCCGACAACCCCGATCTGCTGCTGTCTCTGGCCGGCGCCTGCAAGGATCTTGGCCGACCGGAGGAGGCAGAACCACTACTGCGCCGGGCGCTGGCGCTCAGGCCCGGCCACCCGACAACAGAATTCAATCTCGGCTATGTGCTGATGCTGCTCAGCACGATGCAGGAAGGGTACGCGCTTTATGAGGCGCGATGGCACCGTGACGGGCGGCAACCACGTCCCTTCCCCTGCCCCCGCTGGGAAGGGCAGGACACACAGGGCCAGACCATCCTGCTATGGGCCGAGCAGGGCATGGGAGATACACTGCAATTTGCTCGCTACCTGCCGGTTCTGGCCAGACGGCACAGAATCGTCGTGGAGGTGGATCAACCTCTGGTCAGGCTGATCAGGCATATTCCCGGCATTATATCCGTCGTGCCACGCGGTGCGACCCTGCCGCATTACGATCTGCATTGCCCGCTGCTCAGCCTGCCGCATGTGATGAATGACCCCTATATTCGCAACGCAGAGCCGGTTCCCTATCTGTCTGCCTCTTCAGCGGATGCAGCGCAGTGGAAAAACACATTCCGGCAGATACTTTCCCCCCGGCCGGGTGATGCCCTGATCGGCCTTTGCTGGGCGGGCAGCATCCGGGATGATGATGCCGGACACCAGCATTGGAATGCCCAGCGCTCCCTGCCTTTGTCTGCTTTCGCGGCATTTTGCCAACTGCCCGGCGCTCATTTCGTCTCCCTCCAGAAAGGGCCTCCGGCGCAAGAAGCAAAGTACCCTCCCGCCGGGATGAACCTGCTTGATCCAACCGTGCATCTTTCCGATTTTGAAGATACGGCAGCACTGATCATGGCGCTGGATCTGGTGATGACGGTAGATACATCGGTTGCCCATCTGGCTGGTGCTCTTGGTAAACCTGTGCTGATGCTGAACCGTTTCACCACAGACTGGCGCTGGCGCATGCATGGTACCCGCACCGCATGGTATCCCTCCATGCGGATCGTCCGGCAGCCAACACCCGGTGACTGGGAGACGGCACTGGGAGAAGCCCGTTCCATCCTCACCCGTTTTCTGTGCGCTTTCCGGAATGGAGATGCTGATCCCCTTCATGGCTCAATGGAAAGCGGCTCAGCGCCAGAAACATTTCCGGCATGACAACAACGGTCTGGGCGCGGGGATTGAAACGCGCCACGATGAGAACAACAAAGACAGAGATGCAGAGGATAATACACTCTGTGTTCAGAGCAGATAACCAAGCGGAACGCCGGGTGCGGTGACGATGATCCTTCTGATCGACAATTACGACAGCTTTACCTTCAACCTGGTACAGTTTCTGGGCGATCTGGGCGTGACCTGCGATGTGCGCCGCAACGATCACATCACCGTGGAACAGGCCATCGCCCTGCGACCGGAGGCGATCGTGTTGTCCCCCGGCCCCCGCGCACCGGAGCAGGCAGGAATTTGTCTGCCGCTGGTGCAGGCCGCGGCTGAACACACTATCCCGCTATTCGGGGTATGCCTTGGTCATCAGACAATCGGTCAGGCCTTTGGTGGCGTTGTCTGCCGCGCGCCCTATCCGCTTCATGGCAAGACTTCCCCCATTCATCATGGGGGGCAGAATGTATTCTCCGGCCTTCCTGACCCGTTCGAGGCCACCCGCTATCACAGCCTGATCGTCGAGCGGGAGACCTTGCCGGACGTGCTGGAAATTACCGCCGAGACGGAAGACGGTCTCATCATGGGGCTGCGCCATCGCTCCCTGCCGATTTGCGGCGTGCAATTCCATCCGGAGAGCATCGCCAGCCGCCATGGCCATGCCATTCTGGCCAATTTTCTTGCTGCTGCTCGGGGGGAAGCTGTTCCAGCCATCCTGCCGCCGCGTCTTGCCGCCTGATTTTTCCGATGACCTCCTCCCCTGTTCCGGCGCAGACCGATCTGCGCCCCGTTCTGTCGCGCCTCGCCAAAGGTGAACATCTAAAAGAAGAAGAAGCCTTCGCAGCCTTTGATCTGATCATGCGTGGTCAGGCCACATCCTCCCAGATTGCCGCGCTGGTTATGGCCTTGCGTCTCCGTGGGGAAACAGAAGCTGAAATGGGCGGGGCCGTACGGGCATTGCGGTCACATATGATCCCCATCAAAGCACCGGATGGCACTATTGATGTCTGCGGCACGGGCGGTGACGGTGCGGGAACGCTCAACATATCCACTGCCGTCACCTTTGTAGTGGCCGGATGCGGCGTTCCAATCGCCAAGCACGGCAACCGCGCCCTCAGTTCCCGCTCTGGCGCCGCCGACGTTCTGACGGCGCTGGGGGTGCAGATCGACCTCGGCACGGAGCGGCAGGAAGCCATTCTGCATGATGAGCACTGTGCGTTCCTGTTCGCCCCCCATTTTCATCCTGCCCTGCGCCATGCTGCGGAGGCGCGTTCACAGCTTGGCATCCGCACCCTGTTCAACCTGATCGGCCCGATGGGGAATCCTGCTGGCGTCAAGCGGCAGTTGACCGGTGTTTTCGATCCGATCTGGGCCATGCCAATGGCCCGGGTACTGAGAGAGCTTGGCACGGAGACATGCTGGATAGTCCATGGCCTCGGCCTGGATGAATTGACGCTGGCCGGCGAAAGTCAGGTCACCGTGCTGGAAAACGGCATTCTGCGCCAGTTCAGTATAACCCCGGAAGAGGCCGGCCTGCCCCGCGCACCGCTGGATGCCATTCTGGGTGGGGATGCGGACCATAATGCCCGTGTCCTGCAGGCCTTGCTTGACGGAGCCGACGGACCATATCGTGATACTGTCTGCCTGAACGCGGCGGCCGCCCTGATCGTCGCCGGACAGACCGACACGCTGAAAGAAGGGGTAGCCCTTGCCCGCCGATCCATTGATGAGGGATCAGCATTATCGGCCCTGAACAGGCTTCGGGCAGCAACCAATGCAATCCCTTGATCCCTTTGATTTTATCGGGACACTGAAGAAGCCCGTTTTTACTACCGCCATGACGGTGGTATAGGCCTTTTGCTTCTTCATTCGTGCCTGTGACTACTTTCGGAGCCATGATGACAACACTTCCCGCCTCACAGCCGGATCAGACCACGCCAACCGAAACCGGCGCCGCCACGCCCACCGGTTATGATGTGCTGGCTCGTATCTGCGCCGATACCCGCAAGGAAGTGGCGCAACGCAAAGCGTTGCTTTCTAAAGAAACGTTGATCAACCGTATTCGTGATCTGCCTGCCCCCCGTGGCTTTGGGCAGGCACTGAAAGATGCCGTACTTCAGGGTGGCTATGGTCTGATCACCGAGATCAAGAAAGCATCTCCCTCCGGCGGGTTGATACGCCCGAATTTCAATCCGGCCGAACTGGCCAAAGCCTATGAGTTGGGGGGCGCGACCTGTCTGTCGGTGCTGACCGATGGACCGTATTTTCAGGGTGACCCGGACCATCTGATTGCTGCGCGCACCGCCGTATCCCTGCCGGTACTCCGCAAGGATTTCATCCTCGATCCGTGGCAGGTCTATGAAAGCCGTGCCATGGGGGCAGATTGCATCCTGCTGATCATGGCCGCACTGACAGATGACGAAGCGCGAGAATTGGAAGAAACCGCCCGTCATCTTGATCTGGACGTACTGGCTGAAGTCCATGACGAAGCCGAGCTTGACCGTGCCCTGGCCCTTCAGACGGGATTGATCGGCATCAATAACCGTAATCTGAAAACTCTGAAAACAGACCTCTCCACCACCCTGAACATCGCGCCTTTGCTTCCGCCCGACCGGTTTCTGGTCGCAGAAAGCGGCATCCGCACGCATGAAGACATACAGCGCCTGGCAGCAACAGGCGTACGCAGCTTTCTGGTCGGCGAAAGCCTGATGCGGCAGCAGGATGTCACCAAGGCCGTGCGTGAGCTGATAGGCATCGATTCTTCATCTCCTGTCCCACCCATTGCCTGACATGCAGGATAAGCCTTCTCCCCGCCTGACCCATTTCAACGCCGCCGGGGAAGCGGCTATGGTGGATATTGCCGACAAACCGGTAACGGACCGGCAGGGTGTAGCCCGTGGACGGATCACGATGCAGCCATCCACATGGGCGATGATTCAGGAAGGCAGTGCCAAAAAGGGCGATGTGCTGGGGGTTGCTCGGCTGGCCGGGATTATGGCGGTCAAGCGGACGGCTGATCTGATCCCGCTTTGCCATCCGTTGCCAGTCACGGCAATCACGGTTGATTTCCGCAACGATAGACCGGGAGAAGTCGAGATTGAGGTGCGGGTGCGGACCTCCGGACGTACAGGCGTTGAAATGGAGGCCCTGACCGGGGTTAGCATCACCGCCCTGACCATCTATGATATGTGCAAAGCCGTTGATCGCGGCATGACTATCAGCGACATCCGTGTGGTTGAAAAATCCGGCGGCAAGTCAGGTCATTTCCGACAGGATTGAACAAAGATCATGATCCCGGTCGAAGAAGCCCGCACCCGTATTCTGGCCTCCGTCTCCCCTACCATGGCCGAGACGGTCTCAATCGCAGAGGCGCACGGCCGGGTATTGGCTGTCAGTGTGAAGGCGCGGGTGACCCAGCCTCCTCATGATGTTTCGGCCATGGATGGCTATGCGGTACGCTGCGCCGATGCGGTGGCGGGAGCCAGACTGACCGTCATCGGCGCGGCTCCAGCCGGACATCCCTTCAGCGGCACCGTGGAAGCCGGTCAGGCAGTTCGTCTTTTCACCGGCAGCGTCGTTCCACAAGGCTCAGATACCATTCTGTTGCAGGAAGAAGCGCAGCGGCAGGATGACATCGTTATTCCTGCCGAGACCATACGGCCTGATCGCCACATCAGACGGCAGGGACAGGATTTCACCACAAATCAAACCGTGCTGGAATCAGGGCATATCCTGACAGCGCGGGATATTGGTCTTGCCGCTGCCGCCAATATTCCCTGGCTGACGGTTCATCGCCGCCCTCGCATTGCGATACTGGCAACCGGCGATGAAATCGCACTGCCCGGGGAGTCGGTACCACCGGGTGGGATCGTCAGCTCCAATTCCCACATGCTGGCCGCCATGATCCGTGCAGCTGGCGGAGACCCGATCCTGCTACCGCTCAGCGGTGATGACAGCGATACCATCCGCGCCCGTGCAGAAGCCGCCACAAAATCCGATCTGCTGATCACCATCGGCGGGGCCAGTGTGGGCGATCATGATCTGGTACGCTCTGCACTGGGGGAGCGCGGGCTGACGCTGGATTTCTGGAAAATTGCCATGCGACCGGGCAAACCGCTGATGCACGGAAAACTGGCCGGAACACCTTTGATCGGTCTGCCTGGCAACCCCGTCTCGGCTTATGTTTGCGCCCTGCTGTTCGTGCTGCCTGCATTGGAGGTGTTACGCGGTCTGCCTGCTTCTCCCTTGCGGACACAGCCGGCACGACTGGTGGCCCCCTTGCGAGCCAATGATCATCGCACCGACTTCATGCGCGGGATCATAACGCAGACGCAGTCCGGTCCGGTTGTCGAATCCTTTCCTGTGCAGGATTCTTCAATGATCAGCGCCCTGGCACGGGCCAACGCGCTGATCATGCGTGCGCCCCATGCGCCACAGGCCGCAGCAGGAGAGATCGTGCCAGTCCTGCTACTGGATAGTGCCGGATTATAAAGGACGCTTGACGCGACAGAACGAACTTATGTAGAACATCTTTGTTGCTTGTTTGTTCTTTTGTGCGCTTTTTCCTTTCGGAACGGTCTTGAAAGGCCTTCTGCATGCTGACACGCAAACAGTATGAGCTGTTGCTGCTCATTGATGGTCATCTGCGTAAAACAGGCTTTTCCCCCAGTTTTGAGGAAATGAAAGCGGCCTTGAACCTGAAATCCAAATCAGGAATTCACCGCCTTATTTCAGCTCTGGAAGAACGCGGCTTCCTGCGCCGCCGCCATCATCGCGCCCGTGCGCTGGAGGTGATCCGCATGCCGGAAGCCGCCAGCATGCCGGTGCCGAAAACAGCCCCTTCGGCTCCGTCCTTTGCCCCTGCTCCCGCCTTTACACCGAACGTCATTCAGGGAAGTTTCTCCAACCGGATCGCGGGGGTAAGGGCGGCTCAGGATGCCTCGGCCGTACAGCTTCCGCTTTACGGACGCATTGCCGCCGGTATGCCGATTGAGGCATTGCGGGACACCAGCGCCTATCTCAGCGTGCCCATCGATATGCTTGGCAATGGAGAACACTACGCACTGGAAGTTGCTGGCGATTCCATGATCGATGCCGGTATTTTCGATGGCGATACAGTGATTATCCAGCAATCGGACCTTGCCGAAAACGGGCAGATCGTCGTCGCCCTGATCGATGATACTGAAGTCACACTCAAGCGCCTGCGGCGACGCGGCAAGTCGGTGGCCCTGGAACCAGCGAATGAACGCCATGAAACCAGAATTTTCCCGGCTGATCGCGTGCGGGTTCAGGGAAGGCTGATTGGCTTGCTTCGCCGTTACTGAGGGATCATCTCATCAGTCCGGGCCAGCGGCGCTTTCCACTGGCCCGGGCTGGTATCAGGTGGTGGCTGCACCCATGGTCGGTCCCCGCGCCATGCCCGGTCTGTCAGCACAGAGATCCTGCCGGGCCTGAACCATACCGCAATGCTGCCCTCCTCTCGTATCTGCGACAGGGAGATCACGGGCTGATCCCGACACTGGCTGCTCCAGCCATCCAGAATGACGGCAAGCGCCCCGGGCTGGCATATCTCCGTGCCCTCTCCCGTTTTCAGAAAGACCGCCGGGGCGCCTGACACCGGTGTGACGAGACAGCCGCTCTCACCACATCGCGCCATGTGCGTGGCAAGACGCCCCGCCACGGAAAGCGGTGTAAAATCCTTCACTCCCCAATAAGCCTGCCATGCCTCCGTCAGCAGGGGCGAACTTCCTTTATCGAAGGCAAAAACACGTAAACCGGCTTTGACAGCGACCATACGTGCATCCGCTGATATCAGGAGGTCGGCAGGCACAGTCAGTCCGATAGACGCTATCCCGGCCATCATCACGGGCACGCCGCACAACCGGACACGACCACGCCAGAAGCAAAGCCAAATCAGCCCGGCACTGATCATGAACAATCCCCAGCCTGGCATTGGCGGTACAGCAAGGACGGCAGCCGGCAAGGCTGCGACCAGTTTCGCAACGGTCAGGATCAGCCAGATTCCGATTCCCATAACAACAAAAACGGGTCGATCAAGGCCAAGCGGCATCAATGCCATGGCCAGCAGACCGGCAGGCATGACCCAGAATGCCATCAGCGGCACTGCGATCATATTGGTCGCCACGAAATAAAGCTGGAGCTGCCCGAAATGATAAATTCCATACGGTGCCGATGCAGTGCCCGCCAGCAAGCTGGTCAACGCCACCGCCGTCAGATGATGGAGCACACGCCGCCCGGCCAGACTGGCCAGCCACGGTCCCAGCGCCTCATATCCGGCTGCCAGAGCCATCACGGCAGCAAAGCTCATCTGGAAGCTGACACCGGTGACTTCATACGGCCAGATCAGGACAATCACAGCCGCGGCAATCGCCAACCCTCGCATGGACAATGCCCTGCGCCCCAGAAACAGAGCGAGACAGGCAATCATCGCCATCACCGCACTGCGTATGATCGGCACATGCAACCCTGTCAGCGCCGCATAGGCGAACCCTGACAGCAATGAAGTCGAGGCGGCAATCTGTCGGCATGGCCAGAACAGCGCCGTATATTCACACCGGGTCAGCAGCCAGCGCGTCACGGCAAAGATGGTCCCCATGACAATCGCGATATGCAGACCCGCAATGGCCAGCAAATGAGCCAATCCCGTATCCCGAAACAGAATACGGATGGATTGCGGAATGGAAGCAGTATCCCCGGTCAACAAAGCCGTTGCCACCGCCCCCTCACTCCCCGGCAAGGCTGTGCGAACGTGATCGGCGATACTTTCCCGCACTCTGGCCAAACGGATCGAGACCGCATCCTGCCGCAATGCCAGATGCGAAACAGGAGCCAGAGCAAAACCGAAAGCCCCCATCCGAGAGAAAAATGCGTCTCTCTGTCGATCCATCGCGCCCGGATAAGCAGGCCATGGTGGCGGTCTGAGCAGCGCCCGCACCGATATCCTGTCACCTGACTGCAGGCGCGTATGGTCTCCATCCCGCACTCTCAGCCGCACCGAACGCTGCCAATGCGTCACCCCATCCAACAAGGGAGCGGCAACAACAATCCTGCGCCAGTCTGGTCCAGTCTCAACCTCACTCACAATCCCTTCCACGATCACGGCCCTGTTTGGCACGGGCTCCAGCGGCAGAGCGGTCAGAGTGGCGTGTTGCCCTGCGCTCCATCCGAGGGCCATCGCCAGCCCCATACCAGCCACCGCGCGCAGGATCGGGCGTAACCAGCCTGCTACAAGCAGGCAGGTCATCAGTCCAAGAGCAGCTAACCCCATCCATACCGGCGGCTCTGTTGGAGCCAGAAAATACAGATAATCCCCGGTCACCATGCCGACCGGCAGCCACAGGGAAAAGCGCCCGAACTGCTGACCGGCCAACACCCCGGCAGCATCCCGCGCACTCTGACTGGCCCGGCGGAGATAAATCAGTGGCTGCACTGCAATCGGCTATGAAATATGCGAATGGAAAGGTTACGCGGGTTTGCACTCCCTGACCACGCACAAGCATGTTAGAGGCGGTGACATGACCATTCGCACCCGTTTCGCGCCCAGCCCGACCGGCCTTCTGCACGTCGGCGGCGCCCGTACCGCTCTGTTCAACTATCTGTTCGCCCGCCACCATGGCGGTGAATACCTGCTGCGGATCGAGGATACTGATCGCGCGCGCTCCACCCCTGAAGCGGTGCAGGTCATTCTGGACGGTCTGGCCTGGCTTGGCCTGTCACCGGATCAGGAGCCGGTTTTCCAGTCCACCCGGGAGACACGTCATACTGAAGTCGCTCACAGCCTGCTGGAACGCGGTATGGCCTATCGCTGCTTTCTCTCACCGGAGGAATTGCAAGCCCAGCGTGATCAGGCCGCCGCTGACAAACGCCCGCTGCGGATCGTCAGCCCATGGCGCGACCGCGACCTGTCCGAAGCCCCGTCAGGGATTGCTCCGGTCATTCGTCTCCGCGTACCGCAGGAAGGCGAAACCGTGGTCGATGATCTGGTGCAGGGACCGGTTCGTGTCGCCAATGCCGAGCTGGATGACATGATCATCCTGCGCAGCGATGGTACCCCCACCTATCTGCATGCGGTAGTTGTGGATGATCACGATATGGCCATCACCCATGTCATCCGCGGTGACGACCATCTGACCAACACATTCCGGCAGGTGCAAATCTTCAAGGCTCTCGGCTGGGATCTGCCGCGGTTTGCCCATATCCCCCTGATCCATGGCGCCGACGGAGCAAAACTGTCGAAGCGCCATGGCGCCGTCAGCGTGCTGGAATTCGAACGCGAAGGTTTCCTGCCTGAAGCCCTGTGCAATTATCTGCTGCGTCTGGGCTGGGGACATGGAGATGCGGAAATTCTCTCCCGCGATGAGCAGGTTGTCCTGTTTGATCTGGACGGGGTGGGCCGTGCCGCCAGCCGGATGGATTATGCCAAGCTTACTCATCTGAACGGCGTTTATCTGCGGGAAGCCGATGATCAGCGTCTGACCGCTGATCTCTGCCGCCGTCTGGAACTTTCCCCTGACAGCGATGCCTCCAGCCGGATTAGGCGGCTGATGCCGAAGCTCAAGGAACGGGCGCGGACATTGGTGGATCTCGCGGAAAGCGCCCGCTTCGTCATCGAACGCCCCTCCGGCCCGAAAGACGCGAAAGCGGCGGCTCTGCTCTCCGATGAAGCACGCGGCTGGCTGCGCGCCCTGCTGCCGCAATTGCAGGCTACCGATTTCTCAGCCGCCGCGGTGGATCAGGCCCTCCGCGCCTTCGCCGAGGAACACGGGCTGAAACTCGGCCAGATCGCCCAGCCGCTGCGGGTTGCCCTGACCGGTGGCACCACCAGCCCGCCCATTGATGCAACGCTGGAAGCTCTTGGTACCTGTGAAGTCACTTCCCGGATAGAAGCCGTATAACCAGCCTGACGACAGGCTCGTGAAAACAAAAACCGCTTTCACCCGATCAAGGTGGAAGCGGTTTTTTGCAGTCATAAGCGGCGAATTTCTTATTCTGCCGCCACAGCCATCACGTGTGTCTGCACGGAGGCCAGCTCAGGATTGGGGCGGTCATCCCATTCGCCATTCCATGCCTCGAACACCACAGGGACGGATTTCGATGTGGGTGTGTTACTGCGCAAAGCACGACGCTTTGCGGGGATCAGCGGGTTGGTCTCCGGATAGTAAGCCGCACAGCATCCGGCCGGAATATCGTAATCTACCAGACGGAAACCGCCGACACGCCGTTCCAGTCCGTCTTCGCTGACGGTGCGCATCGCAACGATGGCCCCTTCCTCGAAACCCAGCCGCTCACGGTCGGCCGCATTGATGAACACCACCATGCGCTGACCGAACACACCGCGATAACGATCATCCAGACCATAAACCGTGGTGTTATACTGATCGTGACTGCGGATTGTGGCCAGTTCCAGCACATCCTCCCGATCCTGAGGCATCTCATTTTCATCGATGCCTTCATGCACCAGGAAATTCGCCTTGCCGTTCGGCGTATTCCACTCACGGTAATCGACCGGAGAATACAGACGGAAGCCACCTGGTTGACGGATTTTCTGGTTAAAGCCGGTGAACAGTTCCGGCATCACCGCTTCAATCGCGTCACGGATACGGTCATAATCCTCACTATACGACTGCCACGGAATATCGTAACGCCCCTTCAGCGTTGCCTGAGCAATACCGCAGATAATAGCGACTTCCGAGCGCAGATGCTCCGAGGCCGGCATGTTCAGGCCACCCGAAGCGTGGACGTTGGACATCGAATCCTCCACCGTCACCATCTGCGGACCTGAACTCTGGAAATCGATTTCAGTACGGCCAAGGCAAGGCAGCAACAGCGATGTATTGCAAACCACCAGATGACCGCGATTGAGTTTTGTGGCGATCTGCACGTTCAGGTCAAGGCGACGCATCGCCTCCGCCACACGCTCCGTATCTGGAACAGCGAGGCTGAAATTGCCGCCAAGGCCGATGAAGGCCCGTGCATGACCTTCGAACATCGCGTCGATGGCCTCTCCGACATCGTGGCCATGCTCACGCGGCGGATTAAAGCCGAATGCGCGCTGCAACGCATCCAGAAAAGCGGGTTTCGGTTTTTCATAGATCCCAACTGTGCGATCACCCTGCACGTTGGAATGGCCGCGCACCGGGCAGGCACCAGCTCCGGGCCGCCCCATATTCCCGCGCATCAGCAGCAGATTGATGATCTGCTGAATATTGGCGACGCCGGTACGGTGCTGGGTAATACCCATCCCCCAGACAGCAATGCAGCTTTTGGCCTGAATATAAATGGACGCGGCTTCCTCGATCTGCGCCCGGCTCAGGCCGCTGGCACGCTCGATTTCTTTCCAATCCGTCGCACGGATATCGTCCTCGACCGCTTCAAAACCATGGGTGTGGGTCTCGATGAACGCGACATCCAGCACACGCGGTTGACCGGCGGCACGGGCAGCATCATCGGCCTCCAGAACCACTTTCATGATGCCCTTGACGGCGGCCATGTCACCGCCGATGCGCACCTGATAATAATGCGAACTGATCGACACCGGCTTGAGCAGATCACCCAGATGCTGCGGAGACGCAAAACGCTCCAGCGACCGCTCCCGGATCGGGTTGAAGGAAACGATCTTCGCCCCCCGCTTTGCGGCAGCGCGCAGATCATTCAGCATGCGCGGGCTGTTGGTTCCTGGATTCTGGCCGAAAATGAAAATGGCCTCGGCTTTTTCAAAATCGTCGAGCTGCACAGTGCCTTTTGCAACGCCGATACTGTCGGGCAGCGCCACGCTGGTGCTTTCGTGGCACATATTGGAGCAGTCGGGGAAATTGTTGGTTCCGTAAGCCCTTACGAAAAGCTGAAACAGAAACGCAGCTTCGTTGGAGGCACGGCCCGAAGTATAAAACTCGGCCTGATTGGGGTCGGGCAAACGGTTCAGAGCATCTCCAATGGTCCGGAATGCATCCTCCCAGGAGATCGGCATGTATTTATCGGTAGCCCGGTCATAGATCATCGGGTGGGTCAGACGACCAGCATCTTCCAGTTCATAATCGCTCCAGCCGAGCAGTTCCGTCACAGTATGCCGTGCAAAGAAATCCAGCGTCACACGCTTCTTGGTAGCTTCCCAGGCAACCGCTTTTGCCCCATTTTCACAATACTCAAAAGAGCTGGTGTGCTTCGGATCAGGCCAACCACACCCTGGGCAGTCGAACCCTTCCGGCTTGTTCATCGACAGCAACGCCTTGTTGCCGCTCAGGAAAATCTTCTGGCGGCAAAGATGCTTTTCCACAGCCTCAAGCGCACCAATGCCTCCGGCTGGTCCGTGATACGGTTTGATCTTTGGCTTGGCCGCCATGCTCAATACTCCTCACGATGCCGCACCGGATGGATGCTGGCGGCTTTGCAGCGGGATAGGCGTGAAAGCGCACATGCTGCGCTGCACCAATACCGATTTAGTCCTGCACGCTGTTGAGGAGTAGACAGCAATCAGGCATATAATTTTTGCGTAATCTGCAACAATCCCGTATGGCTTTCCATAAACCCCGTAAGGCCACGCCATGGATATGCTGGCAACCATGCAGATGTTCGTCCGGGTCGTTGAATTCGGCAGCTTCTCCCGAGCGGCAGGTGTTACGGGAGTCCATATCTCTGCCATTTCACGTGGCATTGCGTCGCTCGAGGAAAATCTCGGGGTCGATCTGTTTCATCGTAGTACGAGACGAGTCCATCTGACGGAACCAGGGCGTATTTTCTATCAGCATGCCCGTAGCGTGCTGCGGGAGGTCGAAGAAGCCCGCGCTGCCGCCTCAGCCCAGCAAGGGCATCCGCAAGGACTGCTTCGTCTCGCTTTGCCAGATGCATTCGCCCGGCTGCATATCGTACCGCATATGCCGGAATTTCTGGCAACCTATCCGGATATCAGACTCGACATGTCCTTCAGCGATGTGCGGGTTGACCTGATCGCGACCGGAGCCGATGCAGCCATCCGGATAGGTCCCTTGCTGGACTCATCGCTGATCGCCCGCAAGCTGGCACCGCACCGGCGGATTATCTGCGCCTCCCCGGATTATCTCGACCACCGCCCTGCTATCCGCCATCCCGAGGATCTGGTGCAGCACAACTGTCTGATTTATTCGCTGCAACCTTCCGGGAACTGGTTTTTTCATCATCCGATCAGCGGCGAAGAACTGGCCGTTCCGGTTCGCGGCTCCATTCGTGCTGATGATTCCGAGCCTTTGCGTGGCTGTGCTTTGTCCGGGCTTGGTATTGTGCTGCTGCCGACATGGCTGGTTGGCAATGATCTGCGCTCCGGGCGGCTGTCTCCCGTGCTGCCAGACTGGAATGCCATGATCGCGACCCAGCCCAGCGGAATTTTCGGCCTTTATCCTCCGCATCGGCAAGTGCCGCCGAAAATCCGGGCTTTTCTGGATTTTCTGCAAACCCGTTTCGGGCGGCCACCTTATTGGGAGCAGGAACTGGACGAGCCTGACAGCCACGCAGCTTCCTGAACAGCCTTACCTCCCCCCACTAGCCCCGCTGCGCTGGGGGGGATAATCTGCGCCGTTTTCAACCGACCGGATTCCCGGAATTGGATTTCGCCAGACCCCACCTCCTCGCTATTGAGGGACTGCACCCGCCCGAGATTCATGCTTTGCTGGATCTGGCGGAGAGCTACGCGCTGCTCAACCGCTCCGGCAAGACGCAGCGGGATATTCTGCGCGGTCGCACGCTGATCAATCTGTTTTTCGAGGACAGCACCCGCACCCGCACCAGTTTCGAACTCGCCGGCAAGCGGCTGGGGGCGGACGTTATCAACATGTCGGTCTCCACCAGCAGTGTGAACAAGGGGGAGACGCTGCTCGACACGGCCTCCACCCTCAATGCGATGCACTGCGATCTTCTGGTCGTACGGCACAGCCAATCCGGCGCGCCTAATCTGCTGGCGCAGAAAGTGGATGCCGCCGTGATCAATGCCGGGGACGGCACACATGAGCATCCAACACAAGCATTGCTGGATGCATTGACTATCCGCCGCCACAAGGGCCGTCTGGAAGGGCTGACCGTGGCGATCTGCGGCGATGTGCTGCATTCCCGTGTGGCACGCTCTAACATCTATTTGCTGGCCTCTCTGGGCAGCCAGGTTCGTCTGATCGGGCCGCCTACCCTGATCCCGGGCGCCGCTGACCGTTTGGGGGTCGAGGTCTTTCACGATATGGATCGCGGGCTGGATGGCGCGGATGTGGTCATGATGCTCCGGCTTCAGCGGGAGCGCATGAAAAGCGGTCTGGTGCCCAGCGAGCGTGAATATTTCCGCTTCTTCGGCCTCAACGAGGCCCGGCTGGCGAAAGCGAAACCGGATGCCATCATCATGCATCCCGGCCCTATGAATCGCGGTGTGGAAATCGAAAGCCGCGTTGCCGATGATCCGGTGCGCAGCGTCATCAAGGAACAGGTGGAAATGGGCGTCGCCGTGCGTATGGCCGTGCTGGACGCACTGGCACGGCAGAGGAGCCGCCTGCCTTCCTCCCGCCCGGTCTGATGTCCATCTCCTCATGGTCCCTGCCCGGCCTGCCGCCATTGCCGGATGATGGCGCGTGCGATCATCTGGCCGGACGCATGCTGCCTGCGCTTCAAATGCACGCCCATGACGGAACGATACTTGATCTGGCGGGGCTGCGCGGCCTGACGGTTCTGTTCGTGCATACGCTGATAGGCCGCCCAGACCGCCCCAACCCGCCGGACTGGGATCAGATTCCCGGTGCTCATGGCTCCACGCCACAAGCGCTGGGCTACCGTAGCCTGTACGAAACGTTTCAGCGGGAAGGGATCGCTATTTTCGGCCTCAGCGCACAGGATAGCGATGCCCAGCTTGAGGCCGCTACCCGGCTTGATCTGCCATTCCGACTGCTCAGTGATACAGATGGGGCCTTTGGCAATGCGCTGGGACTGCCCCGCTTTACCTCCGCCGGAAAATCCCTGACGCAGCGTGCCACCCTGATCCTGCGCGATACGCTTATTCTCACCGTGCTATATCCCGTGCCTGATCCGGCAGAAGATGCCGGCACAGCGCTTTCCTGGCTGCGGAGCCACCGATTATGACCAATCGCCCCCCCTCCGATCTTCTTTTGACCCATGTGCGGCTGCTGGACCCGCAAAGCGGCCTCGATCAGCCCGGCTCCCTGCTGGTGCGGGATGGCCGGATTGCTGATTTCGGACCATCCCTGGGCCGCCCGGATGGGGTCGAGGAAATCGACGGTGATGGCTGTGTGCTGTGTCCCGGACTGGTGGATATTCGCGTCGGGCTCGGCGAGCCCGGTTATGAATATCGGGAGACCATCACCAGCACTGCCCAAGCCGCAGCGGCGGGTGGTATCACCACCATCATCACCCTCCCGGATACCAGACCCTCGATCGACGATCCGGCGCTGGTTCACCTCCTGCGCAGCCGTGGTGAAGAAACCGGCAGCCTGAACATTCTGCCCTACGGCGCGGTCACCCGCGGCTGCCGGGGGGAAGAGCTGGCCGAGCTGGGCTTGCTGCACGAGGCCGGAGCCGTGGCCTTTACCGACGGCACCTCCGCCATTGCCTCCGCGCGGATGATGCGGCTGGCCCTGTCCTACGCACGCGGCTTCGGCGCAAAAATCGTGCAGCACCCGGAAGACCCCAGCCTCGCCGCAGGCGGAGCCGCAACCGAGGGGGAACTGGCCACCCGGCTCGGCCTGCCCGGCATCTCTCCGGCAGCCGAAGCGATCATGATCGCCCGTGACATCAGACTGGCGGCACTCACGGGGGGCAGTGTCCATTTCGGACATGTCTCAACCGCAGAGGCGGTATCCCTGATCCGCCGGGCCAAGGATGAGGGCATCAATGTCACCTGCGACACCGCGCCCCCCTATTTCGATCTCAACGAGACGGCCATCGGCGAGTGGCGCAGCTATGCCAAGCTGTCACCACCGCTGCGTGCCGAGCAGGACCGGCTGGCCATTGCCGCAGGGCTGAAGGACGGCACCATCGACGCGATCGCCTCCGATCACCAACCCCGTGATGCGGATGACAAGCGGGTACCCTTCGCACAGGCCTCCCCCGGCGGAGTCGGGCTGGTGACGTTGCTCGGCATCACGCTGGCGCAGGTGCACGGTAACGGATTGCCGCTGTCGCAGGCCATTGCCATGCTGACCAGCCGGCCGGCCGGCCTGTTCGGGCTGGAAGCAGGAACGCTGCGGCAGGGCGCTCCGGCCGATCTGTGCCTGTTCCACCCGGAGAGGGCATGGCAGGTTGAAGCAGGAAAAATGCCCGGCAAAGCACAAAATACCCCCTTCGACGGCAGACCGCTGGAAGGCCGCGTCATCGGCACCTGGAAAGCAGGCAGGCGGGTATTCGGATGAACGATACAATGACCAGCTATTGTCTTGCCCTGCTGGGTGGTTATCTGCTCGGCAGCATCCCGTTCGGCCTGATCCTGACCAGGCTGAGCGGGGTGGGAGACATCCGCAAAATCGGGTCCGGTAATATCGGAGCCACCAATGTTCTGCGTACCGGCCGCAAGGGGCTGGCCGCCACGACCCTGCTGCTGGATGGCGGCAAAGGCGCTGTTGCGGCGCTGTTGGCTGTGCATCTGGGCGGCTGGGCGCTGGCCCTGCCGGCCGGGATCGCGGCCGTGATCGGGCATCTCTTTCCCGTATGGCTCGGGTTTCGCGGTGGGAAAGGGGTGGCAACCGGGCTTGGCGTGCTACTGGCAACTGCGTGGCCGGTTGGTCTCGTCTGCTGTGCTTTATGGTTTGCGGTGGCGCGGACAATCAAAATATCCTCTGCCGCCGCGCTCTGTGCCTTTGCCTTCGCGCCACTGCTGGCATTGGCCGTCGGCGGGATGGGACTGGGACCGCCACCTCTTGCCCAATCCCACTGGCAGGCAGCCTCTGCTTTCATGCTGATCGCCGTTCTGGTCTTCCTCCGGCATGCCGACAATATCGCACGACTGCGCGCCGGGACCGAATCCAGAATCGGCACCAGATCCTGAACCCTCCGCCATGACGCCCCACGATGCCATCGACCGTCTGCGCCTTGCCCGTACCGAGGGGGTCGGCCCGACCGCCTATGGTAGGCTGATCACCCGTTTCCGCTCTGCCGGGGCGGCTTTGCGTGCCCTGCCCGGCCTGCCTCGTGCGACCTCTCTGATCATCCCGTCGGAAGAGGCCATCCGGACGGAAATGGAGGCTCTGGACCGCTTCGGTGGCCGGATGATCTTCCTCGGCGCCCCTGATTATCCTGCTGCGCTGGCCGCCACGGCGGATCCTCCACCCGTCTTGTCGGTGCTGGGGGATATTGGCCTGCTATCGCGGCGGTGCATTGCTATGGTGGGTGGACGCAATGCCTCCATCAATGGCCGAACCATTGCGGGTGATCTGTCACGTACATTGGCTTCCGCCGGGCTGGTGGTTGTCTCCGGGCTGGCGCGAGGCATTGATACGGCCGCCCATATCGGAGCAATGGAGACCGGTTTGACCATCGCAGTCGTAGCCGGCGGACTCGATTGCCCCTATCCACGTGAAAACATCCGTCTGCAATCGGTCATCGCCAAACGAGGAGCCGTCATCAGTGAACTGCCGCTCGGCACAGCTCCGATTGCCCGGCATTTTCCACGCCGCAACCGGATTATCGCCGGGCTGTCGGAAGGCGTCATTCTGGTGGAGGCCGCCCTTCAATCCGGCAGTCTGATTACAGCACGCTGCGCACTGGAGGCCGGACGGGAAATTTTTGCCGTTCCCGGCTCCCCGCTCGATCCTCGCTGCCGGGGATCGAATGACCTGCTGCGTCAGGGCGCCTGGGTGACGGAAACCGCCGAAGATGTTCTGAACAACCTGCCCGTCACCTCAAGAACCACCAGTACAGCAACACAGACACCGGATTTGTTTCTTTCTTCCTCTGCGCCCGCTCCGTCTGCGAAACAAAAACCGGGTGGTGCGTTTACCGTGTCAGAAACGAATGGGTTGAAAGAAAAAATCCTCTTGCTGCTTGGTCCTGAACCTGTCGCAGTTGACGATCTGATACGCCGCTGCCAGTTGTCTCCATCCGAGGTCGTGGCAGCGTTGCTGGAAATGGAACTTTCTGCTCACGTCGTATCGCTCCCGGGGAACCGCGTCGCCCGCTTGGCCGGTGCCTCATGACGTTGCCATAATTGGAATACTCATGACGGACGTTGTTGTCGTCGAATCGCCTGCCAAGGCCAAAACGATCAATAAGTATCTGGGCGGGAACTATACTGTTCTGGCCAGTTTCGGTCACGTACGCGATCTCCCCCCAAAAGATGGCAGCGTCCGCCCGGATCAGGACTTCGCCATGGACTGGGAGGCCGACGAACGCGGCCGCAAACAGGTCGCGGCCATCGCCAAGGCCCTGAAAGGAGCGGAGACGCTCTATCTGGCCACCGACCCGGATCGTGAGGGAGAAGCGATTTCCTGGCATGTTCGCGCCATGCTGGAGGAAGCCCGAGCCCTGAAAGGCGTCGAGGTCCGCCGCATTACCTTCAACGAGATCACCCGCAACGCGATCCGCCATGCCATCGAACATCCGCGTGATCTGGATCAGCCACTGATCGAGGCCTATCTGGCGCGGCGGGCACTTGATTATCTGGTGGGCTTCACCCTGTCGCCGGTGCTATGGCGGAAACTGCCGGGCAGCCGCAGCGCCGGGCGCGTGCAATCGGTGGCGCTGCGCCTGATCTGCGAGCGGGAAGCCGAGATCGAGGTTTTCCGACCACGCGAATACTGGACCGTCGAGACCCATTTCTTCACGCCTGCCGGCGCGCCTTTCACGGCACGGCTGACCCATCTGGACGGCAAAAAGCTCGACCAGTTCGATCTGAATACCGAAGCGCTGGCCATGCGCGCCCGCGCCCTGGTGGAACAGGGCCAGTTCCATGTCGGTACGATCGAGCGCAAGAAGGTCAAGCGGAATCCTCCACCGCCCTTCACGACCTCCACCCTCCAACAGGAAAGCAGCCGCAAGCTGGGCTTCGGCGCACAGGCCACAATGCGGCTGGCGCAGCAGCTTTACGAGGGCGTGGAGATGGGTGGCGAGACGGTCGGCCTGATCACCTACATGCGAACCGACGGCGTGCAGATGGCGCGGGAGGCGATGTTCTCGATCCGTGACCATGTGAAGGATTCTTACGGTCTCGACTACCTGCCCGCCGCGCCGCGTGAGTATTCCAGCAAGGCGAAAAACGCTCAGGAAGCACATGAAGCCATCCGCCCCACCGATGTCGAGCGCACACCGGACAGCGTCGCCCGCTATCTGAACCCCGAACAGCGCCGGCTCTACGAACTGGTGTGGAAGCGGGCCGTCGCCAGCCAGATGCAATCGGCAGAACTCGATCAGGTGACGGTCGATATCTTCCCCCAGACCGGTGATGCGAAATCAGTGCAATTGCGCGCCACCGGCTCCATCATCGCCTTTGATGGCTTCCTGAAACTGTATCGGGAAGGTCAGGACGATACCGAGGAAGAAGAAGGCCGCATGCTGCCCCCGATGGCAGAGCGTGATCCGCTGCGTCAGGACCGGGTCGATGCCAGCCAGCATTTCACCCAGCCACCGCCGCGCTACAGCGAGGCCTCACTGGTCAAACGCATGGAGGAACTGGGGATTGGCCGCCCCTCCACCTATGCCTCGATCCTGTCGGTGTTGCAGGACCGGAATTACGTCCGGCTCGACAAGCGGCGTTTCCATCCAGAGGATCGCGGGCGGCTGGTAACGGCGTTCCTGACCAGCTTCTTCGAACGCTATGTGGACACCAACTTCACTGCCTCGCTGGAAACGCAGCTCGACGAGATTTCCGATGGCCGCGCCGACTGGCGTCAGGTCATGCAGGCGTTCTGGCAGGATTTTTATCAGGCCGTCGAACAGACCAAAGACCTCAAGATCAGCGATGTGATCGACGCGCTGGATCGTGATCTCGGGCCGCATTTCTTCCCGACTCGGGAGGACGGCACTGATCCCCGCATCTGCCCGGCCTGCGGTGACGGACGGCTGGGTTTGCGGCTGGGGCGGCATGGCAGCTTTATCGGCTGCTCCAACTATCCCGGCTGTTCCTATACCCGGCGTCTGGGCATCGATGGGGCGGAAGGCGAGGCCGAGACCCTCAAGGAAGGCATGCGGGTGCTTGGTCAACACCCGGAAACCGGCGAGGACATCACTGTCAAGCGCGGCCCCTACGGCCTGTATGTGCAACAGGGCGAGGCCGAAGAAGGCTCTAAAAAGAAACCGCGCCGAGCCTCCCTGCCGCGGGGAGTGGATGGAGAGACCATCCTGCTGGATCAGGCGCTGGGCCTGCTCTCCCTGCCCCGTCTGGTTGGCATCCACCCGGAAACCGGTGAACCTATCGAAGCCAATCTCGGCCGGTTCGGCCCCTATGTGAAAATGGGCGGGATCTACGGCAATCTGGACAAGGATGATGACGTGCTGACGGTGGGGCTGAACCGCGCCGTCGATGTGCTGGCCAAAAAGATGGCCAGTATCCGCACGCTCGGCACCCATCCGAAAGACAAGGAACCGGTGGTGGTGCGCAAGGGCCGTTTCGGCCCCTATGTCCAGCATGGGCAGGTGGTCGCCAATGTACCGCGTGAAATCGAGATGGACGATGTCACGCTGGACGACGCGGTGGCGTGGCTTGTTGAAAAAGGCAAGCCGCTGAAGGCGAAAGGCGGTCGCAAGGTCGCAGCCAAATCGTCCGGCAAAAAAGCCGCTTCTGCTGATGGCAATGAGGCCCAGCCATTGAAAAAAGCCACGGCGAAAAAAGCGACCAGAGCAGCAGGTGCAGGCAAGGCAGCGGCCCAAAAATCAGGGACGCGCAGCGCTACGGCTAAAACGGCGAAAGCGGAGCGCTAGGTGGCGCGTCGTCTGAAACCGGCCAACGGATCAGCCGCCAAAGGACCATCTGGGGGAAAGGCGGGCAGGAAATCTTCCCGCTCATCCTCGCAGGTGGTCCGACCGGTTCCTGGCCATGAACCCGGCACGATGCCGAGCCGGGAGGCCATTCGCCGCTTCGTGGCGGAAGCCTCCGGTCGGATCGGAAAGCGGGAGATTGCCAAGGCTTTCGGTCTGGGAGCCGCCGATAAACTGCAACTGCGTGATCTGCTGAAAGACATGGCATCGGAGGGTAATCTCGCGCCGGCCGGGCATAAGCGATTCATGCCTGCCGGGGGGAGCATGCTCCCTCATGCCAAAGGGAGCTCCCATCTACCGGAAGTCGCCGTGATCCTCATCACCGGCACGGATCGGGATGGCGACGCGGTCGGCCGCCCGGCCGAGTGGCCTCGGGAAGCCGGGCCTCCCCCCTCCGTCCTCATGCACCCGGAGCCTCGGGGCCGTCCGGCGCTCGCACCGGGGGAAAAAGTGCTGGCCCGGCTGCGCCCGATCGGCCATGGCCGCTATGAAGGCCGCACCATCAAACGGCTGGGCGGCGATACGCCGCGCCCCATACTGGGGGTTTACCGGTTGTCGGAACCCGTCACCCTGGCCCCACGCTCGACCCGAACCTCTCACGCCGCAAGACAGATGCTGGCGCGACAGAATGCCTCCACAGCACAGCTGGAAGGCAGGGTGGTGCCAACGGATCGCCGCTCCAAGGCCGAATGGCTTGTTCCGGCCGGAGAAGAAGGGGGGGCGGAGCCGGGCGACATTGTGCGCGCCATGCCTCTGCCCCATACAGGGTATGGACTGAAACCGGCCCGGATCATTGAAAAGCTGGGCAAGATCGGGGATGCCCGCTCGGTCAGCCTGATCTGCATCGAAACACACGATATTCCCCAGATTTTCCCCGACGAGGCTCTGTCCGAAGCCCAGAAAGCCCGCGCCGTTCCATTGGAAAAGCGGGAGGATTTGCGGGACATTCCTCTCATCACCATTGATGGCGAGGATGCACGGGACTTCGACGATGCCGTGTTTGCCGAACGGGCAGAGAATGACGGATTCCGTCTGATCGTGGCCATCGCCGATGTGGCGCATTACGTACGCCCCGGCTCGGCACTGGACCGGGAAGCGTTCAAACGCGGCAATTCCTGCTACTTCCCGGATCGCGTCGTGCCGATGCTGCCGGAAGCGCTCTCCAATGGCTGGTGCAGCCTGCGCCCTGACGAGGATCGCGGCTGCCTGTTCGTGGAGATGATGATCGATGCCGGCGGTGGCAAGATCCGCCACCGCTTCGGACGCGGGCTGATGCGCAGTGCCGCTCGCCGCACCTATGAAGAGGTGCAGCAGGCTCATGAGGCAGGCGATGAGACACTCGATGCGCTCTACGGCGCCTACCACGCCCTGATCAAGGCCCGCACTGCGCGCGGCACGCTCGACCTTGATCTGCCGGAGCGTAAGGTGATCCTCAACGAGGCCGGATCAGTAGACGCTATCATTCCGCGCCCCCGCCTCGACAGCCACCGGCTGATCGAGGAATTCATGGTGCTGGCCAATGTTGCCGCAGCGGAGGAACTGGAACGGCTGCATCGTCCCTGCATGTATCGTGTCCATGCACCGCCGAGCGACGAAAAGACCGAGGCCCTGCGCGGTTTTCTGGACAGTTTCGGCATTTCCCTGCCCCCTGCCGGGCAAATTCATCCTCGCGATCTGGACCATATCCTGAAGCAGGTGGCCGGGACGGAACATGCCGCGCTGATTAACGAGACCATGCTGCGCAGTCAGTCTCAGGCGGAATATAATCCTGATAATATCGGCCATTTCGGGCTGGCGCTCAGTCGCTATGCCCATTTCACCAGCCCGATCCGCCGCTATGCCGATCTTCTGGTGCACCGTGCCCTGATCGCCGGGTTAAAGCTCGGTGTTGGCAGTCTGGAAGACGATGAAGCCAGCCGCTTCGTCGACATCGCCGAGCATATTACCGCCACCGAACGCCGTGCAGCCATGGCGGAGCGCGATGCCATCGACCGTTACCTGGCCGCCTTCATGGCCGACAGGGTGGGCGCCCGCTTTGCCGCTCGCATTTCAGGGGTCACACGCTTCGGCCTGTTCATCACGGTCGAGGAAAATGGTGCCAGCGGGATTGTCCCGATTTCCTCCCTGCCCGACGATTTCTGGATTCATGACGAGCGTGAGCAGGCCCTGATCGGCCGTAACAGCCGTGCCGTATGGCGTCTGGCGCAGAGCGTCACGGTGCGCCTTGCGGAAGCCACGCCGATTACCGGGGGGCTGGTGTTCAACCTGCTGTCGGGTGCTTCATCTTCTGCGTCCTCCCGCCCAAACAGCACAGACCGGACAGATACTCAGGACCGGTTCAGCAGCCGCAAGCGTGGCAGTCCGGGACGATCCAGACGGTGAAAAAAGCGCGCAGCATCAGAACAGATCTGCGACGCAGGCTGGCCCTGAGGCTGGCACTGGCCATGCTGTTGATGTGGCCTGCCATGGCACAGGCGCAGATGGACGCTGCCACGCCCCAGGCTACCGCCACGGATCAGGAAACCGCGTTCGCCCAGACACTGGCCGCCGATGTTTTCAGCAGTGCCTTCACTTTCATGGCCCCCCGCACTCTGGAGGCAGTGCCGGCCCCCACCCTTGCTTTATGGGGGCTGCGTGGCCTGACCGCGATTGATCCATCCCTGTCCGCGTCGGTGGATGAACACAGCGTGATTCTGACACAGAGCAGCAAAATCGTGACAGGGATCGAACGCCCTCCCTTCACCGACTATGCGGCCTGGGGAAAGCTGGTCACCCGTATGGCGGCCTCTGCATGGACCGTTTCGCCCCCGGTGCGTCATGCCCAGACCCAGGGGATCATTAACAGCGTGTTCGATGAGGTGTTCAATCACCTCGACCCTTACTCCCGCTATGAGCCACCCCGCGATGACGATACATCCGTGACAGCTCAGGCTGGAATCGGCGTGACACTGGCGCGACGGGGGCATGGCTTCATCATCCGTACCGTGGCCACCGGAACCGCCGCCGAGGCGATCGGACTTCAGCCCGGGCAGAGCATCATCGCGCTGAATGGACATCCTCTGGAGGCTGAAACCGTCTCCGCCGCCGAAGCACAATTGCAAGGGCCGGAAGGATCAACGGTCCGGCTGACCGTATCAGGCGGCCCGAGCCACCAACTGGCCCGCGACATCCAGTTGCGGCGGGCGGAGCCGCAGCAGAATACGGTGACGGCCAGCCAGTCCGGCAACCTGCTTGTGCTGCACATCACCAGTTTCAGCCATTCCACCGGGCAAGACATCGCCAACGCGTTGAGCCAGTTTCTGCGTCAGCGGAAAAGCAGGCGTACCCTACGGGGCATCGTCCTGGATCTGCGCGGCAATCGCGGTGGTCTGGTCAAGGAGGCTGCCGCTGCCGCCAGTGCCTTTCTGGGCGATGATTCGCTGATCGCCACAATGAGCGGTCGCGATCCTCAGGCCAACCGAATCTGGCAGGCAACCGGGGATGATCTGACCGGTACCCTCCCCGTCATCATCATCGTGGATGGACGCTCGGCCAGCGCCTCGGAAATTCTGGCGGCTGCTCTCGCCGATGACCGCAGGGGCGTCGTCATTGGCAGCACAACCCTCGGCAAGGGACTGGTACAAACGGTCTCCCCCCTGCCGGATGGCGGCACGCTGTTCATTACATGGAGCCGGGTTCTGGCACCACTCGGCTGGCCCATTCAAGGGCTGGGCGTCATGCCGCAGGTCTGTACCAGCACGGGCCATGTCGCGCTGGATGCGCAATTGATGGCCCTTCAAAATGGTCAGTTGCCGATGATGGCGGCCCTGACACGCAACCGCATGGCCCGCGCGCCGATGCCCGCCGCGGAAATGATGGATATCCGCAACAGTTGCCCGGCAGCAGAGGGTGGCGATTCCGATATGGAAGCGGCCCATTTCCTGATGGACCATCCGGCTGCCTATGCCGCCGCGCTGATTCCGGCCACGCTGGGGCTGAATCTGCCCCGATAATCGGCCGTCAAGGCAGCTATTCCTTATGCTCGGGCCTGAATTATCATGGAAATGATGCGAAAAGCTTGACCTGAGGCCCCGGTATGAGCATCTTCCGGCGCTTCGAGAGGTAGCGAGTCATGGCCAAAAGCAACACTGTTCAGATCAAACTGGTTTCCACTGCCGATACCGGCTTCTTCTATGTGACCAAGAAGAATGCCCGCGCCCAGACCGGCAAGCTTGAATTCCGCAAATACGACCCGGTCGTGCGGAAGCATGTGACCTTCAAGGAAGCCAAAATCAAATAATTCCGGTCGCAGTTTTTCTGCGGCTCTCCAGGGCCTGCCGGACTGATATCTGATCAGCCCGCATTGTCCTGTCAGCCTGGCCTGCCTTTACCCCGCGTGCCCATGGTACGCGGGGTTTTGCGCGTTCCTGACCATAGGACGGATTTCTATCAGCCTCTCTGATCGGAAGACGCATTTCATATCTTTGCGACAAGAATTTTATGGAGTATTCAATAATAATATTCCAACAAATCGGAAATATTGCAGTATTATGACAATACAAGTCGAGACTACTGCCACAAATCTGAAACAATCATCCAAACCAAAATCCAGCAATGTTTCAAATACAGCGCTTTTTCTGAAACGTTGGCTGGCCAATCCCTTGCAGATGGGATCGGTTATTCCTTCATCCCCGGCACTTTGCCGCAGGGTGGCCGCGCAGATTCGCCGCAACCATGACCAGATCGTACTGGAACTGGGTGCCGGAACAGGCGTGATTTCCAAGGCCTTGCTGGAAAGCGGTATCCCCCCGGAGCGGCTGTTTGTGGTCGAGATCGTACCGGATATGGCCGTTCATCTCCGCAAGGCCCTGCCAGGTGTTCAGGTGATCGAAGGGGACGCACGGGAACTGCCCGCTCTTCTGCCTGCGCAATGGCACGGTCGGGTTGGCAGCATCGTATGCGGTATTCCGCTGGTTCTGCTGCCATTACCGGCCCAGAAACGGTTCATAGATGCGATGGAAGCTGTCGCACCGGGCATGGGGTTCCTGCATTACAGCTACTGTGCGACCTCTCCCCTGCCCGCCGGCAAGCACGGGCTGACGGGAAAGCGGGAAGCATGGACACCTTTGAACTTCCCCCCGGCCAGCGTCTGGCGCTACCAGCCGCAAAAAAGCTGATCTAATCCCAACCCTGCTCATCGGCCCGCCATCGGCTGATAGTCGGGCAGAGACGGAAGCAACGGGCGAATCAGGTTACAGGCGATGTTGTCTGGCTAGAGCCGAACAACACGTCACGTTCGGCATCGGTGATCGGCGTGGTCTGGCGGCGATCCTGAAGAACGGACATCCCCCGTTGCACGGCATCACGGGATGCAATGCGGTCGTGCCATCGCCTCACCGCAGGATAATCATCCAGAACAGGTAGTTTCGCGGTTATGGCCGTGATCCACGGAAAGGTCGCGATATCAGCGATGGAATACTCTGTCCCGGCCAGATAATCAGCCTCCTTCAAGCGTGCCTCCAGAACACGATGCAGCCGCAAAACCTCATTCTGATAGCGTTCCACGGCATAGGGGATGGTCTCAGGCGCGTAAGCTGAAAAATGGTTCCACTGCCCGAACATCGGTCCGACACCGCCCATCTGAAACATCAGCCACTGGATCGCCTTCAGCCGCCCAACCGGATCAGCAGGCAGAAGACGCCCGGTTTTCTCCGCCAGATAAATCAGTATCGCACCGGATTCCCATAAGGTCAGTACCTGTCCATGCGGGCCGTCAGGATCGATGATCGCCGGAATTCGATGGTTCGGCGTGATGCCCAGAAATTCAGGAGAAAACTGGTCGCCCTTCCGTATATCGACCGGAATAATGCGATAAGGCAGACCCATCTCCTCAAGAGCAATATGAATTTTTTGACCGTTTGGCGTAGGCCATGTCCATAATTCGATCATACTTGGCAGCCTTCCACTGTCTGTAGCACATTGCCTGTCTGACATGGTTCATCCTCTTCAAGATGGTAACGCATCCGCGTCCAGCAGCGGACAGCAAGTGCCATCAACGATAAGGTGCCACACTGATCACGATGCAACACTTTGACCCGACAGATTCGAAAGAAGGCTTCGATGGCCCAGATCATTCCTGTCAGTACTTTTGATGGTGTCGTATTCGGCGCCACAGGCGATCTCACCCTTCGCAAACTGATGCCGGCCTTGTATCGGCGGCTGCGTGACGGGCAGATTCCGCCCGATAGCCGCCTGATTGGAGCGGCACGCTCCGATCTCAGCAGCGAAGACTATGCCAATACGGTGCTGGAGCATCTGCGCAAACACATCAAGGGGGATGAGTGGCAGGAGGAAACGGTCAGCCAGTTTCGTTCGATGCTGCATTACCGGCATGTGGATGGCAAAAGCGGTGAGGGGTTCGATGCTTTGGCGACATTGCTGGATGAACAACCCGCTCGTATCCGAGTCTATTACATGGCCACTGCCCCTGCCCTGTATGGTGACACATGCGAAAACCTTGAGAAAGCCGGACTGGTCACCGAACAGTCACGCGTTGTTCTGGAAAAGCCGATCGGGCAGGATCTCGACTCATCCCGGGCGATCAACGACGCCGTTGGCAAGATCTTTGCCGAGCGGCAGATTTATCGCATCGACCATTTCCTTGGTAAGGAAACAGTTCAGAACCTGATCGCGCTCCGCTTTGCCAATTCGATTTTCGAGCGGTTGTGGAACGCCGATAATATTGATCACGTTCAGATTACCGTCTCGGAAACGGTCGGGGTGGAAGAGCGCGCCGGATATTATGACGGCTCCGGCGCCATGCGGGACATGATCCAGAATCACCTGCTGCAGCTTCTCTGCGTGCTGGCGATGGAACCGCCGGTTTCTCTGGAAGCAGACGGGCTGCGTGATGAAAAGCTGAAGGTTCTGCGTGCCCTGAAACCGCTGGCCGAGCATGAGGTCGCGCTGTCCACCGTGCGCGGCCAGTACGGGAAAGGGGCGATTCAGGGTCGTGCAGTCAACAGCTATGTCGATGAGGTCGGACATCCAACAACGACCGAAACTTTTGTAGCCCTGAAAGCGGAAGTCAGATCATGGCGCTGGGCAGGTGTGCCGTTTTACATGCGCACCGGCAAACGCCTGCCGCAGAAAGTCAGCGAAGTTGTCATCCAGTTCAAACATGTCCCGTACTCGATTTTCCCTTCGGACAGCACGGAGTTACAGGCGAACCGGCTGGTCATCCGTCTGCAACCGGATGAAGGCATGCGGCTGGTGACGATGCAGAAAGATCCCGGTCCGGGTGGGCTGAGACTGCGACCGGCACGGCTGAACATCAGTTTTGAGGAAGCATTCGGCATGCGCTACCCGGATGCGTATGAGCGCCTTCTGATGGATACGGTGCGCGGCAACCCCTCCCTGTTCATGCGTCGGGATGAAGTAGAAGCCGCCTGGATATGGAGCGACCCAATTCTGGAAGCCTGGCGCAACAGCACGGAAGGCCCACGCATGTATCCGGCCGGAAGCTGGGGGCCGACTGCCTCCATTGCCCTGATAGAACGCGATGGGCGCACGTGGCATGAGGATTGGCAGGATCCCTGATTAAAAAACAGGGTTGTCTGCCTCTTTCCTGCTGGCGCAACCCTGCGTTTATCTCGCCGTTAGCAAAGGATGGCACTCTCCGCACGCAAGAAAAAATGGTTGATCAGCACAGCTTTTGTGTGCGGAGGTGCAGCTGCGCTGATCCTGTTGTGGGACTGGAACTGGTTCAGGCCGTTTGTGGCATCGCAACTCAGTCAGGCGCTGGGCCGGAACGTGAACCTGACGCATTTCAATCTCCATCCCGGGCGGATCACCAGCGTTGAATTGGAGGGAGTACGTGTCGCCCAGCCTGATGGATTCCCTGTTCCTTCATCTTCCGATGGGAAACAGTCAGGCCAGCAGAGCACCGAAAACGAGTTCGCTCGGATAGAACACCTGGAAATCGAGGTTGATGTCTTGCGTTATTTGCAGGAACGCCTCATTGCCATTCCTCGCATTGCCCTGACGAAACCAGCGTTTTACCTGATCAGGACGGAAGACAATCGCAATAACTGGACATTTCCGTCCGGCAAAAACGAAGACAAGGCAGAATCTGCCGCCCATAAGCGTGCCAGCCCTGAAATCGGAACCCTCCATATAGAAGGTGGCTCCATCCTGTTTCAGGATGCACCGTTAAAGGCCGATGTTTCAATCACTCTGGCAACAGGCCCGGACAGCACCGGCAAAAATGCTCTGATCGCAGAGGCCAAAGGCAGCTATGCCGGGCAGCCGATGACTGGCGGGCTGGTTGCCGGAGACGTGCTGACCTTGCGGCAGGACCATACGGTCTATCCTTTGTCACTCCATCTGGAGAACGGTCCCACCAAAGGCTCCCTGCGAGGCACTATTGCCGATCCACTGCATTTCGCCGGTGCCGATCTGACATTGACGCTGAAGGGGGCCGACATGGCGGCCCTGTATCCACTGACCGGAATTCCTATTCCCCAGACTCCGCCTTACGATATTGAAGGCCATATGACCTATGCAGAGCAGCGCATCAGGTTCGAGAACTTCACCGGCCATGTAGGATCAAGCGACCTCAACGGTTCGATTATCGTCGAGCCATCCGGCGCCAGGCCGGTGGTAACGGCCGATCTTCATAGCCGCAAGGTCGATCTCGATGATCTGGGCGGCTTCATCGGCTCCACACCCGGAAAAACCACGACACCCGGGCAAACGCTGGAGCAGAAACGAGAAATCGCCAAGGCAGAGGCCAGTCCTCAGCTTTTTCCTACACGCCCCATCAACATTCCTAAACTCAAAGCCGCCGATATCCATCTCCGCTATAAAAGCCAGTCCATTCTTGGTCGATCGATGCCGCTGGATAATGTCACCGTCATCATGGATATCGTGGATGGCCGTATTCAGCTTCATCCTCTTTCCTTTGGTATCGGCAATGGGGATGTCACCAGCACGATTAAGCTATCACCGGATGGAAACACGATTGATGCTGATGCTAGCATTTCTTTTCACAAAATTTCCTTGCAACGCCTTCTTAAATCAGTGTCCGGTTTCACAGGCGGTGGCCAGATCGGCGGAGAGGCCAGCATCAAAACCAAAGGTAATTCCATTGCCGCAATGCTGGGACATGGCGATGGCTACCTACGCCTGACCATGGGACATGGCGGTAATATCAGTGCATTGCTGGTCAATCTTTCCGGCCTTCAATTCGGCAATGCCGTGTTGTCCGCACTTGGTATTCCCTCCAAAGCGCAGATACGCTGCATGATTGCGGATTACACCCTTCGGCAAGGGGTGATGGATACACGGTTATTCGCCATCGACACGACAGAGTCCGATATACGGGGCACCGGTAAGATCAACCTCCGTACGGAAACATTGGATTACGCAATACGGACGGAAGCAAACCATTTTACGATCGGGTCACTCCCGACTCCCATCAATATTGGCGGCACCTTTAAAAATCCTTCCATTATGCCAGGCGCCGAGCTTGGAGTCCGGGCAGGAGCTGCGATTGGTCTTGGCATCCTGTTTCCTCCGCTCGCCCTTTTACCGACCATTCAGACCGGAATCGGCGCGGTGGATGACTGCAAAGGGCTTGTCGCACGCCATACAAAGCGGAAATAATCGCCCTGCTTTCAAAAAGGCGATTTAGATGGAGCACTCCGCTTTCGGGCAAACTGCAGACGGCCGGAAAGCCTTCCTTTTCCGGGCCGGTAATGAGCATCTGCAGGTTGCCTTTACCGATGATGGTGCTCGGATGGTCTCCATCATGAGCAGAGACCGTCATGGCGCGTGGGATCATGTCCTGCTTGGTCATGACAGTGCTGAAGCCTATGCGGCGGAAGGCGGCTCGCTGGGTGTCGTGCTGGGCCGCTATGCCAACCGGATAGCAGGGGGGGATTTACGGATTGATGGTGCTCACCATCGTCTGGCCACCAACGAAAACGGCAATACACGCCATGGCGGCCCGGATGGTTTCGGTAAAAGGCTCTGGGAGGTTGTCCGGCATGATGCGGAAAGTATTACCTTCGGTCTGAACAGCCCTGATGGCGATCAGGGCTTCCCGGGGGAAGTCTATGCAGAAGCAGAATACAGGCTGGGGGGTGATACACTCTGGCTGACATTGACCGCCCAGACAGACAAACCGACTGCGATCAATCTCAGCGTACATCCGTATTTCAATCTGGGGGCTTCGGACACAATCCACGATCATGTAATCCAGATTGCTGCCACACAGTATCTGGCGACTGATTATTGTCAGATTCCATTTTCTCCGCTGCGTTTCGTGGCAGATACCCCATTTGATTGCCAGCAGCCTACCGTGTTGGGTGCAATCCTGTTATCAAATCATCCGCAATTGAAAATCGCAGGCGGCCTTGATCACTGTTTCTGCCTTGATGGTCGGGTGACGGAGCATCCGCGGAACGTGGCAGGGTTGTATCATCCCGGGAATGGTCGCCTTTTGCGCATCATGACAACCCAGGCAGGTTTGCAGGTCTATACTGGCAATAATCTGACTGGCCAGTTTAAAGGGTTGAATGGTCTGCTTCATCAGCGCTATGCGGGGATTGCACTGGAAGCACAGAACTACCCGGACGCGCCGCATCACAGCAGTTTTCCCTACTCGATCGTCAAGCCAGGTGAACTATACCGGCACCAGATCGGGTTTCAGTTTACCGCTGGCTGAACCGCTTTATTGGGCAATGCGTGCATCCTTCACCTGATCTGCCGTGACAGTTCCACGCACGCCACTGAAATGGCCAAGCACATAGTTCGAGAGCACGGCAAGTTCCGCATCGGTATGTGACAGGCCAAAGGAAGGCATGAACGCATGCACGGTAGAAATGCCGTTTTTCTCTATATCAAGCACTGAACCATCAAGCAGAATGCGAACGAGATTGGTACCCTCTGGATCGGAGACGGTGGCTGCTCCGGCAATGGCGGCATAATTCGTCTGCCGCCCTGCTCCGCTGAGTGTGTGGCAACTTTTGCATGCGCCGGCAAAGAGACGGCCACCCTCGCTGTTTGCAGAAGTAGCGGGATCTGGCATTTTCGCTTGCTCTGGCGCAGATGCAACACCAACACCATCGGCAATGGGCGGTACGGCTTTCAAATAAACCGCCATGGCGTGAATATCATCATGGGTCAGACGGCTCAGGCTGTAACTGACCGCTTCTGCCATCGGTCCAGAGGCGCTGCCCCGACCATCGCTATGACCTGTGGCCAGATAGGCTTCAAGCTCACTCTCGGACCAGTCACCAATTCCCTGCTTAGGATCACTGGTAATATTGTAGGCTTTCCAGCCCTGCATCGTTTCACCTGACAGGGCACGGCTGTTTTTCATGCCATAGGTCCATCCACGCGGCGTGTGGCATTCCCCGCAATGGCCGAGTGCCTCCACCAGATAGGCACCCCGATTCCATTCCTCAGACTTGGAAGAATCAGGTTCAAACCGCCGGTTCGGATTGTTCAGCATGTTCCATCCCACCATCAGCCAGCGCTGACTGAAAGGAAAACTCATGTTGTTTGGAGGAGAGACAGCATGAACAGGCTTGAGACTGAACAGATACGCCTTGATCGCCAGCACATCATCCCGTGATAGTTTCGTATACGACGTATAAGGAAAAGCCGGATATAAATGTCGACCGCCACGCCCTACTCCATCCCACATGGCCGAGACAAATTCGTCATCCGTATAGTCGCCGATTCCTGTGTCCTTATCCGGTGTGATATTCGGCGTATATAAAACGCCCATCGGCAGCTTGAACTCCCGACCGCCGGCGAAAGGAATACCACCTTTTGCGGTATGGCATGATTCACAATCCGCTGCCGTAGTCAGATATTTTCCTTTTTCAACCAGTGCATCATGGGCACTATCCGCAGCATGGGCGATACCATTGCCCAGCACACAGGTCGCTATTGCAAAAGTTGCCAATCCTGTCGTGATGGCATGCCCAAGCCCCGACAGTGTACCAGAGGAAAATGTGAAACAGGAATCCTGATGAGCAATTTCTGTAAGATCAGACATCGAAATGCATCCCTTCCTGTCACGCTCACGCATCCGCCAGCTGTCCCAGACCAAGCGGTAAACGCCGGATACGCTTTCCAGTCGCCGCAAAAACAGCATTTGCAATGGCAGGGAATGCTGCCGCAGTGCCCGTTTCTCCCAAACCGCCGGGATCTTCGGTACTATCGATCAGCACGATGTCGATCGGAGGAACCTCATTCATCCGCAGCATGCGGTAATCGTTGAAATTTGATTGCTGAACACGGCCTTTTTCAAGCGTGATCTCGCCATACAGTGCAGCCGTCAGGCCGAAGACCAGCCCACCCTCGATTTGCGCACGAACAGAATCCGGATTGATTGCTCGTCCACAATCCATCGCGGCAACCAGCCTGTGCAGACGGACCGTTCCGTCCGGCTTTACTTCGGCCTCACATACGACTGAGAGATAACTACCGAAGGCGTTTTGTACCATGATGCCACGCCCGTGACGCGGCGGCAGGGACGTTCCCCAGCCTGCCTTTTCAGCGGCTGCGTTCAGCACACCCAACGCTCGGGGGTTTTTATGCAACAATGTACGGCGGAAATTCAGCGGATCCTGTCTGGCGGCAGCGGCAAGCTCATCCACAAAGCTTTCCACCACAAAAACATTATGGGCCGGTCCGACACCCCGCCACCACGCGACAACGACACCGGGTGGCTCGTGACGCACCCATGAATTACGCATGTTTGGAATATCATAGGGTGTTTCAGCACATTCTATCAGATCGGGATCAATGCCTGTTTTCGGCATGGCCACCGGTGCCCAGCGCGCCAACACACTGGCACCCGTGGTTTTGTGCGTCCATGCGATGACTTTGCCATCCGCATCCAACCCACCGGACAAGGTATCGTAATAGTAAGGCCGAAGCCGATCGTGACGAATATCGGTCTCCCGCGTCCAGATCAGCTTTAACGGATAAGAAACCTGACGACCGAAAGCAGCGGCCTGACGGACATATTCAGCTTCCAGTCGCCGCCCGAACCCGCCCCCAATCATATGATTATGGACCTGAACCTTCTCTTTGGGCAGGCCGGTTACCTGCACAACCTCCTCCTGCGCACGCGCCGGCACCTGAGTGCCACACCAGACTTCGGCACTTTCCTTACGCACATGGACTGTGCAGTTGATCGGCTCCATGGGTGCATGAGCCAGAAACGGCAATTGGTACACCGCCTCAATCCTGCTGGCTGCACTGGATAATGCGCCTTCCGGATCACCTACCTTACGCGCTGTCAGGCCATCCGTTCTGGAGGCAGCCTTATGGCCCTCCACGATCTCGGCCTGTGAGACCTGCGCATTTGGTCCCTCGTCCCAGACGATATGGAGTGCTTCCACACCCTGCTTTGCAGCCCAGAAATGGTCACCCACCACAGCCACAGCGTGATCCAGCTTGAGAACATCGCGCACGCCGGGAACAGCCCGCGCCGCATTCTCATCCATTGAAACCAGCTTCCCGCCGAGGACGGGGCATGTCTCGACTGTCGCGACCTTCAAACCGGGTAGCTTAACGTCAATCCCATATACGGCCGTGCCATTGACCTTTGGGGGTGTGTCCAGACGCCTCTGCGAATGACCGATCAATGTCCAGTCTTTCGGATCCTTGAGCGGAACGTCTTTCGGCACCGGCAAGGTCACGGCAACAGCCACAAAATCCTTGTATGGCGCACTGCGATCAGAGGCCTGGTGGCTGATAACACCACGCTTCACAGTGCATTCCCCGGGCGGCACGCCCCATTCACGGGCGGCAGCCTGCACCAGTATGCTGCGTGCCGTAGCGGCGGCCATACGAAATTCCTTGTAGTCGCCGCGGATAGATGTCGAACCGCCGGTCGCCTGCATCTGAAGGAGCGGCGACGCATACAGTTTCTCATCCGGCGGTGCGAACTGGGGGCTGATCTGATCGAGACCCACCTCCAGTTCCTCAGCCAGCAGCATGGACGCTCCGGTCCAGATGCCCTGCCCCATTTCCACATCGCGCATGATCAACGTGATGCCGCCATCCTGTGCCACACGAATAAAGGCATTGGGTGCAAATGAGTGGTCGGCCTGCTCCGTAGCCCCCTCTGCCTTTGCATGGCGGCTGCGAGGCAGCCATGTGCCAATCACCAGAGCGGCCGCTCCGGCCAGAACGCCGCGACGGGAAAGAGTAGTGTGGTTCATGGCTCCCCCCTTATGCCTGCGATGCCTGTTTGATGGCACGCCTGATGCGGGGATAAGTACCGCAACGACAGATATTGCCGCTCATGGCCGCATCGATATCGTCATCTGTTGGGTGGGGATGTGCATTCAACAATGCGGTTGCCGCCATGATCTGCCCGGACTGGCAGTACCCACACTGGACGACCTCGATATCAAGCCAGGCTTTCTGAACTTTCGCCCCTGCCGGTGTATCGCCGACCGCCTCAATAGTCATGATCTTGTGACCGGCGGCTTCTCCCAACGGAAGGGTACAGGAGCGAACCGCTTCCCCATCCATGTGAACAGTGCACGCCCCACATAGGGCGATCCCGCAACCGAATTTTGTACCGGTCAGCCCAGCCACATCCCTTAATGCCCACAACAAAGGCATGTCCTCCGGCAGATCAAACTGGTGATCGGCACCGTTGATATTCAACGTAATCATGAGGAACTCCTCCCCGCAGGCGTAAAGGTCATACACGACAAATGACCTGCCACAAGCCAGACAGGCATGGATCGCAGAGTATCCTTATAGAACGTCCGTTATGATAAGGCGACTGTTTTATAAGGATGCAAATCAATCAGACAAGTCGAAACGACCTGCTCCATGATAAGCATCAAACGCAGAGAATTTGAGGAGGTTCCGAAAGGGGGGAAAGCCCTGTCAGAGGAATTTCAGGAGAACGAAACCACCCACCAATGCCAGCGCGAACAAAGTCGTCACCAGGGTCAGCCTCTTTTCAACAAAATGACTGACGGGGGCACCGAAACGGCGCAGCAGCGCGGCTTCCAGAAAAAAACGCAGCCCACGGGTCACCAGACTCGCGAGCATGAAGATACCGAAATTGAAATGTGCTGCGCCGGAGCCGATCGTGACGATCTTGTAGGGGATCGGCGTCAATCCCTTCAGCAGGATCACCCACAGGCCATACTGCGCATAAGTTTCCTGGAAACGCGTAATGGCATGTTCGTAGTGGTAAAGTTCCAGAATAGGTCTTGCCACGGCATCCAGCAGGGCAAAGCCAATCCAGTATCCTAACGCTCCCCCTGCAACACTGGCCAACGTACAGATCAGGCCGAAACGCCAGGCGCGTTCCGGTCGCGCGACGCACATGGGAATCAGCAACGCATCGGGAGGAATGGGGAAAAAGCTGCTTTCCGCAAATGCAATCAGCCCCAGCCACCATGCTGCGCGCGGGGAAGAGGCCAAGGACAGGATACGATCATATAGACGGCGCAGCATTCGTCAGGGCCATTCCCACGGTTCAGGGGATGCCAATGCCATGCCATACTCTCCCCCTCAAGGGGACGACCAATTATAAAGACAAATAGAATTATTTTGTTTGAAAATTTCTTATCATGCTGCCATAAAAACATAAAATTTCGCTCCCGCAACACTTAACAAGCTGGCGGGGGTTTTGTAGAAAGAAAATCAATGCGGGGATGAGTTTCCCGCAATGTTAGGGAGCCTAAGCATTATGAGTGGAACCGCCCTCCAGCCATCGGGTTCCCGTTGGCTGCAGCTGGCGCTTGGCGTCGTCTGCATGGTGATGATTGCGAACCTTCAGTACGGCTGGACCCTGTTTGTCCTGCCGATCGACAAGGCGCATCATTGGGGACGCGCTGCCATCCAGGTAGCATTTACGGTTTTCGTTCTGACGGAAACCTGGCTGGTACCGATCGAAGGCTGGCTGGTTGACCGCTATGGTCCCAGACTGGCCGTTCTGGCGGGTGGTGTGCTGATCGCTGCCTCCTGGGCTATCGACAGCATGGCCGATTCGCTGACCGTGCTCTACACCGCCGCTGCGATCGGGGGTGTCGGATGCGGGCTGGTTTATGGGGCCACTGTCGGTAACGCTCTGAAATGGTTCCCGGACAAGCGTGGTCTGGCGTCCGGCATCACTGCCGCAGGGTTCGGCGCTGGTTCGGCCGTCACCATCGTTCCGATTTCATCCTGGATTGCCTCTCACGGTTATGAATCCGCCTTCCTGACCTTTGGTCTCGGGCAGGGCGTCATCGTGATGATCGCCTCCATGTTCCTGGTCGCCCCGCAAAAGGCCCCTTCCCCCATCGATACCGGTCGCTCAACAGGAGCGCTGGCAACAGGAGAGCTGGAAGGCAAGACGCCGGCTCAGACACTGCGCCATCCAGTGTTCTGGCTGCTGTATCTGATGTTCGTGCTGGTCTGCACCGGTGGACTGATGGCAACGGCGCAAATCGCGGTCATCGCCAGAGATTACGGTGTCGATCAGATGCCGGTGACCCTGCTTGGCCTGACATTGCCTGCCCTGACTTTCGCACTGTCGCTCGATCGCGTTCTGAATGGTCTGACACGCCCGTTCTTCGGCTGGGTCTCTGACCGTATCGGTCGTGAACTGACCATGTTCATCGCGTTCGGGATCGAGGCCGTGGGTATTTTCGCCCTGCTGCATTATGCTCACAGCCCGGTTGCCTTCGTGATCGTCACCGGTCTGGTGTTTTTCGCCTGGGGTGAAATCTACAGCCTGTTCCCGGCCACCTGCACCGATACGTTCGGCCGCCGATATGCCACCACCAATTACGGCATGCTGTATACAGCGAAAGGCACCTCCGCCCTGCTGGTTCCGGTCAGCTCCATCATCACAGCCCATACCGGAAGCTGGGAGGCCGTATTCTATGTCGCCGCCGCCAGCAATGCTCTGGCCGCCATTCTCGCCCTGTTCGTGCTGAAACCACTGCGCCACGCCAACATCCGGGCGATGGAAGAAAACGGGCTTTCCCTGTCTCCCGTATCTTACGACTGAGGCGGGGACGACAATCAGGGCCGGAAAACGATTATTACGCCCGGCCCTGATAATAACCTTACGAAGATTTTTTTGCCTCGCGCCTGCTCCGGCGCACGATCCGCCTCTACCGGGGTGGCAGAGCCTGCGGATCGCCTCACGCATAACCGCTCATGACATCGAGGGGATACGATGACCGAGTATTTCGCTGACACGATTCAGGGTCTGCTGACACGCGGTGCCGCTGATGCGCCCGCCATTGGCGCGCCCGGCCGCACCGCATTAACCTATGCAGGGCTGCGCGCCCTGGCCGCACGCACGGCCGAAACGCTGGGCAAGGCCGGGATCGGCCGCGGTGACCGCGTGGCCATCGTGCTGCCGAACGGCCCTGAAATGGCTGCCAGCTTTATTGCCGTGGCTCATGCCGCCACCACGGCGCCATTGAATCCCGCCTATAAGGAAGAAGAATTCGACTTCTACCTGTCCGATCTCAACGCCAAGGCGCTGGTGATCCAGCGCGGCATGGAAAGCCCGGCCCGCATCATCGCGGCACGCCGCTCCATCCCGGTGATCGAACTGGACCCGATCGAGGCTTCCGGGGCGGGTGATTTTTCACTGGCGCTGCCGGAAGGGCTGAGCGGTGAGCCTTCCGCGGCAGGCATCCCGCAGGCCGAGGATATCGCTCTGGTTCTGCACACCTCCGGCACCACCTCCCGTCCCAAAATCGTACCGCTGCGTCAGGTCAATGTCTCTGCATCCGCGATCCATATCGCCGAAACGCTGGCGCTGACGCCCAGCGATGTGTGCCTGAACATCATGCCGCTATTCCACATTCACGGGCTGATCGCTGCCACCCTCTCCTCCCTCGCGGCTGGCGCATCCGTGGTGGCAACCCCGGGCTTCAACGCATTCAAGTTCTTCTCCTGGTTTACTGAAGCAAACCCGAGCTGGTACACGGCGGTTCCGACCATGCATCAGGCCATTCTGGGTCTGGCCGGACGCAATAAGGACACCATCGCCAAGAGCCGACTGCGCTTTATCCGTTCCTCCTCCTCCTCCCTGCCGCCGCAGGTAATGAAGGATCTGGAGGATGCATTCTCCGTACCGGTGCTGGAAGCCTACGGCATGACGGAAGCCGCGCATCAGATGTGCTCCAATCCGTTGCCCCCGCGCCCGCATTATGCCGGTAGTGTCGGCATTGCTGCCGGTCCCGAAGTCGCAATCATGGATGATGATGGTACCATCCTCGGCCCGAACCAGTTGGGGGAGGTCGTGATCCGCGGCCGTAACGTGACAGCAGGCTATGAGAACAACCCGGATGCCAATCTGAAAGGTTTCCATGATGGCTGGTTCCGTACCGGCGATCAGGGCAAGATCGACCAGGCTGGGTATCTGTGGCTGACCGGTCGCATCAAGGAAATCATCAATCGTGGCGGTGAGAAGTTCAGCCCGCTTGAAGTCGATAACGTCGTGATGGAACACCCGGCGGTGCAGCAATGCCTGACCTTCGCCATTCCGCATGACAAGCTGGGGGAAGAAGCCGGCCTCGCCATTGTGCTGCATGAGGGTCAGACAGCCGACGAGCATCAGATTCGTGATTATCTCAGCCAGCGTCTGGCCGCCTTCAAGGTGCCGCGCAAGATTGTGTTCCTGACGGAAATTCCAAAGGGTGCCACCGGCAAGCTGCAACGCATCGGTCTGGCGGAAAAACTGGGGCTGACGGCGTAATCGCCGTCTTTTCCAACGCATCAAACAAGGCGGCGCAGATGGTTTTCCTCCTGCGTCCCCTGACCCGCCATGATGAACACGGCCCGCTATGGAAGGCCGTCATACGCAAGGATCGAGACGATGAAAGTCGCCATTTTCGGCGCCGGTGCCATCGGTGGATTGCTCGGCTTCAAGCTTGCGAAAGCCGGAGTGGATGTAACCCTCGTGGCACGCGGGCCGCAGCTTGCCGCCCTGCAACAGAATGGGCTGACCCTGATCCGCGATGGTGAGCGTGACACCGTCGCCGTGCGCGCCGTCGGCAGTGCGGCGGAGGCCGGAATTCAGGATTACGTATTCGTGACGCTGAAGGCGCATTCACTGCCCAGCGCCGCATCCTCCATCGCGCAGATGATGGGACCAGACAGCGCACTCGTGACCGGCATCAACGGCGTGCCCTACTGGTATTTCTACGGGCTGGAGGGCGAGCACGCCAACCGTCGGGTGGAAAGCGTCGATCCGGGTGGAAAATTGTGGGACATCATCCCCCCCAGCCAGGCGATTGGCTGCGTGGTCTATCCGGCCTCCGAAGTGGTGGAGCCGGGGGTTATTGAACACACTTATGGCGATCGCTTCTCACTCGGCGAGCCCGATGGCAGCCGTTCTCCGCGTATTGATGCGCTGAGCAAGGCCATGATTGCCGCCGGTCTGAAAGCGCCGGTGCGTCCGCGCATTCGTGACGAAATCTGGGTCAAGCTGTGGGGCAATCTCTGCTTCAACCCGATCAGCGCACTGACCGGCGCCACGCTCGACATCATCACCACCCGTCCCGACCTGCGCCAGACCTGCCGGGGCATGATGGGGGAGGCTCAGATCGTGGCTGAAAAGCTCGGCGTGCGCTTCGGCATCGATCTGGAAAAGCGCATCGATGGTGCGGCCGAGGTCGGCGTGCACAAGACGTCCATGTTGCAGGATCTGGAACGTGGCCGACCGATGGAAATCGACGCGCTGCTGGGTGCGGTGGTGGAACTGGGTCACGTCACCGGAACACCGATGCCGTCCTGCGAGCTGGTGCTGGCTCTGGTACGGGAACGCGCCCGCCAGTCCGGCTGCTACGAAGACCCGCAGTCTGCCGCCTGAGTCAAACAGAATCCAACCGGTAACGGAAAAGGGGGCAGTCAGCCCCCTTTTTCTGTTTCACGGCCCCGGAAAGGCAACATAAGCGGCCAGCATCAGCACGCCCCCCATCGCCAGCATCGCATGCAGCCCGGCCAAAAGAACGGGAGGCCTGCGCCCGATAGAGCGGAAAACGAGCATTCCCATGCCGATCATAAAGGCCGCTGCAATCAGCCAAAATGCCATGCTACCGAATTGAGCCACGCCAAATGCGGCTCCCCTCACCGGCTCATTCCGTCCACACCACAGCAGAAACAGACTGCACATCCCGGCTATGGCATGCATGCAGGCAGGCAGTGCGCGCAGCACCATAGAGGAGGCAGGACGCGCCAGCATCCATGCGGCCACAATTCCGAGCGTCCCCGTCAAGACGAGCATCTGGAAAGCCGCTATCATCACCCCGTCATGTCCTGCACGAATCCTATCCTGCGCTCTTGTCTGCTACGGCCTGCCCTCCGATGAGCGGTATCGCGATCATTGGTGCTGGGCCAGCCGGATTATTCGCCGCCGAGCATCTTTCTGCCCTCGGACATACGGTCCATGTCTATGAGAAAATGCCGTCCCCCGCACGCCGCTTTCTCATGGCCGGACGCGGCGGCCTCAATCTGACCCATTCCGAACCGCTGACCGATTTCCTGACACGCTATGGCTCCGCGCGCCCGTCACTGGAAGCAGCGCTCCGTGCTTTTCCACCCGATGCCCTGCGTCACTGGGCCGAGGGGCTGGGCCAATCCCTGTTCACAGGCAGCAGCGGGCGAGTTTTTCCACGGGCGATGAAAGCCTCTCCCCTGCTCCGTGCCTGGCTGGAGCGGCTGACCGCACAGGATGTCACCATCCATACCAGACATGAATGGCATGGATGGCGGCCGGATGGTTCCCTCCTGATGAGCGGCCCGGATGGCAGCACTCTTCAGCCACCTCCTGTTGCAGCCACCCTGCTGGGCCTTGGCGGAGCCTCCTGGCCCCGGCTGGGCAGCAATGGTGACTGGGTGACGCCTCTGACAAAAGCCGGGCTGCCGGTCGCACCGCTGAAACCTGCGAATTGCGGATTTTCCAGGCCATGGACACCGTTTTTCATCAGCCGGCATGAAGGAACGGCTCTCAAAAACATCGCCCTGTCCATTGCCGGAGAACCCGATCAGACTGCGCGAGGCGACCTGATCATCACCGCTTACGGACTGGAAGGCGGCCCGATTTACGCTCTTTCCGCCCGCCTGCGCGACCTGATCGAACGGAATGGCCATGCCGATCTCTGCCTCGATCTGCGCCCGGATATGGCGGAAGACATCATGGCTGCAAAACTCGCACGCGCCCGCCGCAGGGAATCTCTCTCAAACACCTTGCGCAAAGCCCTGGCCCTGTCCTCTGCCGCAAGCCATTTGTTGAGGGAAAGCACGGTCTCTCCCCCAACCGATCCGGGACCCCTTGCAGCTCTGATCAAGTCCCTGCCCCTGCGTCTGACGGGGGTACAGCCTCTGGAACGTGCTATCTCCACCGCTGGTGGTGTCCGATGGGAAGCTGTGGATGAGCACTTCATGATCCGCAGCCGACCCGGCCTGTTCGTGGCGGGTGAAATGCTGGACTGGGAAGCTCCAACCGGCGGATATCTGCTTCAGGCATGCTTTGCCACCGGCCGAGCTGCCGCCGCCGGTATGGCTCACTGGCTTGAAAAACAGTCATCGCTTTGAAAAAAACTGTCAGAAAGGAGACTTCCGCATGGCCTCCATCGCTGCATCGCACGTTCCGCTGCTGTCCCTGAATGATGGGCACGCCATTCCCCAGATCGGGCTGGGCGTCTACAAAATCACCGGCCATCAGGTCGAACCGGCTATTCATACCGCTATTGAAGCCGGATACCGGCTGATTGATACTGCTTCTTTCTATGGCAATGAGGAGCAGACAGGAGCTGCCATTGCTTCCGCCTCCGTTCCTCGCAGCAAACTGTTCATCACTACCAAGCTCTGGAATGACGATCAGGGCTATGATCAGACCCTGCATGCTTTTGATCTCAGTATGGAAAGACTGGGGCTTGAATATCTGGATCTCTATCTGATCCATTGGCCTGTGCCTGCGCGTGATCGCTATGTAGACACATGGCGGGCGTTGATACGCTTACAGAAAGAAAGCAGGGTAAGGTCGATTGGCGTTGCCAACTTTCAGCCCGCACATCTGCGCCGCCTGATTGATGAAACGGGCGTGATACCCTGTCTCAATCAGGTGGAGTTACATCCGGCCCTGCCTCAACCCGCCTTGCGGGCCTTTCATGCCTCATTAGGCATCGTGACGCAGGCATGGAGTCCTTTGGCGCGCGGAAGCATGCTGCATGACGAAAAGCTTGCGGCTATTGCCGCCAGACATCAACGTAGTCCCGCACAGATCGTATTGCGATGGCATCTTCAGAATGGCAGCGCGCTCATCCCGAAATCAGCTACGCCATCACGCATAAAAGACAATATCGCTCTGTTCGATTTCAGTCTGGATGCCACCGACATGCAGGCAATCGATGCCTTACGCACAGATTGCCGGACCGGCGCTGACCCGGATACAGCACACTGAACCAGTCTCCGTCCCAATTCTTTTCTTGTGGAGGCTGAATAGCCTTGTCCTCTGCCAGAAATACCATGATACGGACATTCGATTTTTTCCCGTGCCGCTCCACACGCAACCCATCCACTGAAGCCCATCCTTCAGCACAGGACTGGACAATTCCTTAGCATGTTTCAGCAAATTCTCAGGCCCGTTTCGGACAGCCTGCCATTGTCTTTTCTGGTGGCGATCCTTCCCATCGCCACTGTTCTTATCCTGCTCGGCGTCGTGCGGCGGCCAGCCTGGCAGGCCTCCCTTGCCGGATTGGTCGTTGGGCTGCTCTGCGCCGTTCTGATCTGGCAATGCCCACCTGGCATCGCGTTCAACAGCATCGCCGCCGGAATGACATTCGCGCTGTGGCCGGTGATGTGGATCGTGTTCAACGCGCTTGTACTCTATAATGTCGCTGTTCAATCACGACGCTTCGACGCATTCCGCGACTGGGTGATCGACCATCTGCCGGATGATCGGCGGGTAGTTCTGATCGTTATCGGTTTCTGCTTCGGAGCACTGATGGAAGGCGTTTCCGGTTTCGGCACCCCCATCGCCATTACCAGCGCCTTGCTGGTGCTGGTCGGCTTTCCGCCAATCGAAGCCCTGACCTACACCCTGATCTTCAACACCGCACCCGTCGCTTTCGGTGCGCTGGGGGCACCGGTGACGGTATTGGGGCAAGTCACCAGCCTGCCTGACACCGTGCTGGCTTCCATGGTCGGGCGGCAGCTGCCACTGCTGGCCCTGCTGCTGCCTTTCTATGTGATGGTCGTTTATGGTGGCCTGCGCTCGGTTCGTGCGCTCTGGCCGGTTTTGTTTGTATCAGGCAGCAGCTTTGCACTGGGACAATTCGTTTCTTCCAACTTCATCGACTACAAATTGACCGACGTTCTTTCATCTTTGTCCGCCCTTGCCGCTACGATCGGCTTCCTGCGGATATGGCAGCCTGAACCTGATCCTGCTTTCCGTATTGATCGCAGCCAGACCGCCGCAAAAGCGCAATCCGATCGCGCACCGATACCATCATGGCAGGGTTGGCTGCCGTGGCTCACCGTCTCCGCCGTAGTGATCATCTGGACGTCATTACGCATCTTTGAGATCGGGGCACATAAAATCCCCTGGCCAGGACTGGATCATGCCGTATTTATAACCCTGTATGGCAAACCTTATGCAGCCAGCTGGGTGTTTCAGCCACTGGCCAGTGGTACGGCCATTCTGCTGGCCGCCATCCTGACCTCGCTCATGGTTGGCATCGGACCGCGCGGCTTCCTCGATGCCATGATTGCAACATGGCGGCAGACACGCATCGCCATTCTGACCGTCTCGCTGATCATCGGCCTTGCCTATCTGATGAATTACTCAGGCATGACCTATACACTTGGTCTGGCCGTTGCGTCGGTAGGACCGGCTTTTCCTATCCTCTCCGCCTTTCTCGGCTGGATTGCCGTGTTTTTGTCCGGAAGCGATACATCCGGAAATGCGCTGTTCGGGAATTTACAGGTCGTGGCCGCCAATCAGCTGCATCTGAATCCTGTACTGTTTGCCGCGACTAATTCTTCCGGAGGCGTTATGGGGAAGATGATCTCCCCACAGAATATCGCCACCGGCGTTGCCACCACCAATCTGAAAGGTCAGGAAGGCGCGGTCCTGGCCCGCACCTTCTGGCACAGCATCATCCTGACACTGGTGCTCGGCATTATCGTTGTCGTCATGCAGTATGTGACCCCCTGGATCATTCCGGAATAATATCATCACCGTTGTCATGGTCAGTGGCATCATCAATGGCGAGAAACAGCCTTGTGATGCCGCTGCCCGCGACAGGCGGAGACCGATGCAGCAAGGCTGGTTTCTGCGCCGTTTCCGCCCGGCGGCCCCGCATGATGATCACAGTACCAGTCTGTACCTGACGAATAGCAGAAACAGGCCATGCCTTCCCCTGCTCCCATTCTGTTGCCATATCCGGGTGAATCCACTGTGTGCCCGGACCACGGTACGTACAGATCAGGCGATGATGGACATGATCCGCATGAAAGCGGCGGCAAGCATCAGTGTGAATGGCTTCCAGCCGTACCAGCAGTTCCTTGGCCCCGGTGATGGCCTGAAACAGACGCCCCAGCGCCAGTATATCCTGCGCCAGCCAGACCCTTAGCCAGTCCGGACCGAAAGCTGCATCCCGGCAGACCTCCTCCACCGCAGCTGCCATTCCTGACGAAGGCCCAAGCACACGCATTTCCGGCAGGCTGCGATCAGGCGCATATTCCAGCGCGTGCGCCACCACATCATCCAGTTGGCGAGGGAAAAAACCAGCCGCCCCATTCTTTAACGCGGCAGCCACGATGCGATGCGCTGTTTTCTCACAGAACGGGCTGATGTCCGGCGCTGGCTCATCACAAAGGAAACGCGGGCGGGCGAGAGACGCGGAAGAAAGGCACAAACTCGTCATGGCAAACCCTCACACCAGCCGCGAAGCCGGAAAACAAGATCGTTATGTTATAACATAACAATAAAACCATCAATCTGGTGTGCTGCTAAAATTTACATAAAGACATATTTATATCCGCATTGACTGATGAGATTCTTTTTCCTATGCATGCCTGGTCGTGGTTCTGCGGGTCCGTCAAAGACGAACGCCGGAGCCAAGAGGGAATCCGGTGCGCATCAGCAAAGCCGGAGCTGCCCCCGCAACTGTAAGCGGCGAGCCTGCATCCACCGACGTCACTGAGGCTTCCGCCTCGGGAAGACAGGATCGCAGGCGATGACCCGTGAGCCAGGAGACCTGCCACGACACCATAGTCGTCCCTGGGCGGGGTGTCCCGGTGGTGCGCCTGCACGCCCGTTTTCCAATCCGTGATCACGGGTAACCTTGCATGCGTCCGCTCGGCCTTTGCTTCCATTTTCTGGAGTGTAAGCCGATGTCTTTTTCTTCTCTGCCAGTCAGTACGCTCGGCGTGCCGCGGATCGGTCCGCGCCGTGAACTGAAAACTGCGCTGGAATCCTACTGGTCAGGCGCATCCGATGCCGATGCGCTTCAAAAAACCGCCGCCGCTTTACGGGCGGCAAACTGGGCCAGACAATATGGTCTGGGCATAACCATAATACCGTCGAACGATTTTTCGCTTTACGATCATGTGCTCGATACCACCGTGATGGTCGGAGCAATCCCCGAGCATTATGGATGGACCGGCGGCAAGGTCTCACTCGACACTTACTTTGCCATGGCGCGTGGAAATGCTTCTGTCCCCGCGCTTGAAATGACCAAATGGTTTGACACCAACTATCATTTCATGGTACCGGAACTGCATCGTGATCAGCGATTTGCACTGAGTTCCTCCAAACCACTCGATGAGTATCTGGAGGCCAGAGCACTCGGTCTGGAAACACGCCCGGTGCTGCTGGGACCGGTTACGTTTCTGACTCTCAGTAAAAGCAGGGACGGCAATTTCGATCCGATTTCGCTGATCGACAGACTGCTTCCCGTTTATATCGAGATTCTGTCACAGCTTCACAATGCTGGCGCAGAATGGGTTCAGATGGATGAACCATGCCTCGTGCTTGATCTGGACACCGTTACGAAAGCAGCATTGCGTCATGCGTATTATACGCTGCAGCAGGCGCTGCCATCCCTCAACATCATGCTCACCACCTATTTCGGCAGCATTGTCGATATGTTGGACACGGTTCGTACACTCCCCGTCGCCGGTCTGCATCTCGATCTGGTGCGCGCACCGGAACAGCTTGATCATGTGCTGTCGGCAATGCATTTACATCAGGTGCTTTCATTAGGCGTTATCGATGGAAGGAATATCTGGCGCACTGATCTGGCGGCAAAGCTCAATCAACTGGAACCCGTGGTGGCAAAACTGGGCAAGGATCGGGTACAGATTGCAACATCCTGCTCAATGCTGCATGTGCCAGTTGATTTACAGGCTGAAGCCGGTCTTGATTCAGAAGTCAGACAATGGCTTGCTTTCTCCGTGCAGAAAATGGAGGAATTGACGACGCTCGGTCTGGCTCTGGCAAATGGGCGTGATGTCGTTTCCCATGCTCTTGCAGCATCATCAGATGCGGCATCACATCGCAGATCCTCCAGAAAGGTGCATAATGAATCTGTTCGGAGCCGGATTGCGTCCATCTCGCCTGAAATGGCGAAACGGCAGGTTCCATTCTCTACACGGGTGCAGGAACAGCGCGCAGCACTGAAACTCAACCTGCTCCCAACGACAACAATCGGTTCCTTTCCACAAACGGATGCTGTGCGTAAGGCACGGGCCGATCACGCGAAACAGCGTATCAGTAGCGAGGAATATGCCGCTTTTCTGCGTCAGGAAACCGAACAGGCCATTCGGTGGCAGGAGGAGGCCGGTATTGATGTACTGGTCCATGGAGAATTCGAACGTAATGACATGGTACAGTATTTCGGCGAGCAACTGAGCGGCTATGCCTTCACGGCACATGGCTGGGTCCAGAGCTATGGATCGCGCTATGTGCGGCCGCCGATCATCTTCGGCGATGTCTCCCGTCCCCATGCCATGACGGTTGACTGGGCCTGCTACGCGCAGTCTCTGACAGAGCGGCCCGTCAAAGGCATGCTGACAGGACCGGTGACAATGCTGCAATGGTCGTTCGTGCGTGACGACATTCCTCGCGAAAAGGTCTGCCAGCAAATTGCTCTGGCGCTTCGTGATGAGGTTTCTGATCTGGAAGCAGCAGGAATCAAAATCATCCAGATTGACGAACCCGCTTTTCGTGAAGGATTGCCGCTCAAAACCTCCGACTGGCAACATTATCTGGGCTGGGCTGTTTCCTGCTTCCGCCTGTCATCAAGCAGTGTCCGAAACACGACCCAGATCCATACCCATATGTGCTACTCTGAATTCAACGATATCATCGATGCTATTGCCGCGATGGATGCCGATGTCATCTCTATTGAAACATCGCGCTCTAAAATGGAGCTGCTCGATGTATTCACGGATTTTCGCTATCCAAACGAAATCGGGCCGGGTGTCTATGATATCCACTCCCCCCGTATTCCAAGTGTCACTGAAATCACAGAGCTCCTGCAAAAGGCTCTGAAACATCTCTTGCCGGAACAGATATGGGTCAATCCGGATTGCGGACTGAAAACCCGCCATTGGAAAGAGGTCAGGCCGGCATTGGTTAATATGGTTTCTGCCGCACAGGCGCTCCGTAATACTCTTACGCAGCCGGCGAAATAAAATAAAAGCGGGCGATCAAATCATGATCGTCCGCTTTCTCGCTTATACGCTATGGAAATAACGCTGGTATTCAAATCCCGTCACATGTGCCATCAGCCACTGCTCGAAGGCTCTTGCTTCCGCATACCCCCTTGCCGCCATATGCGTGCAGAATGCATTTCCAAACCAGCGTGGTGCACGCTCTGATTCTTCCCATGCAGCCAAAGATTCTTTGATCGTACCCGGCAGATCACCCACATCATCAGACAATACGGCCGCGTTCTGGATGCCATCCAGCCCGGCAGCCAGCATGGCGGCGATCGTCAGATACGGATTGACGTCGGCACCCGGTACGCGGTGCTCCAGCCTCATCCTCCCGGACGTGGCTCCGGGGATGACACGCACAGCGCTCATGCGGTTTTCGATGCCCCAATCGGCTCGATCAGGTGACCATGCCTCCCGATCCATGCGTCGATAAGCATTGATTGTCGGGCGGAACAGCAAATGCGCATCCCGCATGCCGGACAGCAATCCCGCCAGATAAGAGCAGCCCAGTGCGGACAGATTTCTTCCATCCGCAAATACATTCTGCCCATCCCGCCACAGGCTTTGATGATGATGCAGACCGCATCCGCTCTCAGACCCCGGCGGACGGGAGCGCGCCATAAACGTCACCAGCAATCCATTCTCTGCACAGAGCTGACGCAGCACCGATTTCATGCGCATGGCATTATCTGCCGCCAGCAATGGCGTTTCAGCACCAAGCGCGATCTCGTAAATGCCCTGCCCATATTCGCTGACAATGCTGGCCACACGGATGCCCAACATATCAAGCCGCGCCATCAAGGCCGCAGCAAGATCAGGAAAACCCCTGTCACGATGAAGATCATAATTGACCGCCCCACAGCCGTACGGAGTCAGGGCATCAAACCGACCTGCCTGAACCAGCGCATCATCCGCATGGAAAAGGGTGCATTCATATTCCAGCCCGAACCGCGCCTCGAACCCCATTTCCTCTGCCCTCCGTTGCTGGGAGCGCAGCAGATAACGCGGATCGACCGGGCATGGAGACCCATCAGGCAGATAGGTATTCAGAAAAACCGAGGCGAAATCCTGATCCCACCGGTGCCATCGCACCGTATCAGGATCAGGCAGCGCCAAAATATTGGCGAAGCCAGCCTCCCGCCGTCCCACCACCCCGTCATAGAGCGGCTCATGGACCGGTGCTCCATCCGCCGGGCTGGAGGCATACAACATCGCGTTGAATGCCTCCCCCTCGGTCGAGAACCGGAGCGGCGTGATCTTGGTGCGCAGGCTGCCATTGATATCAGGCGCCTGCACCAGCAACGCAACAACACCTTCATCCCGCAATGCCTGTTCCGCCGTCAGCAGAGCCTGACGCCGGTCAGCTGCATCGCGTGATAAAGACGTTTCTGTCACGCTTCGAGCAGGAACAGCTCACCCCGGCCGATCACGGCACCATCACCGGCATAGCGGGATGCCGCGCGACTGGCCAGACGCGCTGCTTTCCGGCTGACAGGGTCCAGCGTGCGCACCAACAGACGGGTGAACACCAGATCCGGCGCATGCACCGGAATGAAGGTTGGCAGAACCTCCGCCGTTGCCCCCAGCACCAGCGTGCCACGGCGCATCAGATAGCCCGGCAGACCATGAGCCTCGCCACAGACAACGATCGTGCCGGCGGCCATACGGCTGCCGACGGCTTCCCCGGCATCGCCCTCGATCACGATCACGCCGCGCCTCAGCCGATCCCCGGCCCGCGGCCCGGCATCCCCCCGGACGACAACCATGCCGCCGGCCATGCCATACTGCTCGCCCGCCGCGGGAGCGCCGAGGCGTTCCGCCACATCGCCGGAAATCTCGATCAGGCCGTTTTTCAGCCCGGAGGCCGCATAAGGACCAGCACTGCCGAGAATCTGCAATACACCGCCCTTCATGCCACGACCAGCATAGGCCCCTGCATCGCCATCCAGCAGCACGGAGCCGCTGGCCATGCCTGCGCCGACGTAATCCAGCCGGTCGGAACCGCCCTCGATCACAATCTGCTCGCTACCGGTTCCACGCAGTTTAAACGCGTCACCGACTGTCACCACTTCACGGGTGGTATTGATTTCCAGCTTTTCGATGGCGGCCTTGTTGAGGCCATCCAGCTTTTCCGGTGTCAAGGCGGACAGATCGAGGCGCTGCTCCGGGTCCGCCTTCAGAGTGAGACGAATGGTCACCGCAGCAACTCCCGCAGCTTGAAATGATGCCTGCCCAGTTTACCACCGTAATTACCGGCGGAAATACGGGATGCGCCTTTATCAGGCCCCAGCTTCATGATTGCTTCCATACCGGCCCGCATGGCATCGGCCACCGCCTCTGCCGTCAGACCATCGATCACGATTTCCAGTACGCTGCGCGTATCGTCATCCAGATCGGTTTCCACCTGGCCGTGCAGGGTAGGGCAGAAACGATGATTGGTGGAGGCCGGCAGCATCTTGTATTTTGATCCGACCTTGGAGCCGGAACGGACAATTCCACCTGGGAAAGGCATGATTACATCCGGCACCACCTTCATGGCCTCTACCGCTGTTTCCGCCGCCAGAAGCGTCGCGGCGGGGGAGCGGCCCAACAGGATCAGGTTGCCGCCGCCCACTGCGTTTTTCGTGTATCCGGTGGTGCCTTCGCACACGAATTCACCGTCCATCACCGGAATACGCCAGAAGCGCCGGCCGCCCAGCTTCTTCGCGATCTGCCAGCCATCGCCGAAATAGCGCAGCAGGCTGCCGATCTTCATCTTCTCCATACCCGGAATGCCAACATCATAGCAGGCCGCACCGGGACAGGTCAGAACGCACTGGCCGACACGATTTTGCAGTTGTTTCTGCATTTCGTTCCAGCCCATCCCGAACATCAGCACCCGCACGCCGGGGCGTCCATCCGGTGTTTCATCCGGACGAAGTTCGCGGTCGATCCCCGCCTCGATACCGCAGGCAATCACCGATGTCGCGAAGCCGGTCATCGTCTCCGCCGCCTGACGTGCCCATTTGCGGTTGGGGCCAGTCACGATCACACCGGTCGCGCGCATGTCGAACGCTTCGGCGAAGGTATCGTCCACCACGACTTTCGTAACACGTGCGGCACGCGGCGTTTTGATTGCCGTCGGTTTTGCCGATGCTGCCGAAATTTTCTTCTTTGCAGCCTGTTCCACGACAGTCGGTGCGACAGCCTTTAGCCGTGCAATACCGCCAGCATTGTGCGCTTTACTGGGCGCCTTGCTCCCTTTGCCCGGGCTTTTGCTCATTGGGCGCATTCCACTGTTTCAAAGCTCTTGAGATGACCGGGCACATCGAACAGCGTATGCGGCACGCCATAGACCTGTTCGTAATACCCTTTCAGACGCCGGTCGACACCCCTGTCGAATTCCGGCTGCAACGTGAAGCACGTGCCGAACACGGTGCGCTGCGTCCTGCCATCCTTCACCACCAATTCCCCGTTGCGGAAAACATAGGCTGCCTCACGGAACATGGCAGCCCTGTCCTCCTGCGGACGATACACCGACACATCCGCCTTCGATCCGATAGCGAGGTTACCGCGATCAGACAGGCCCAGCAGACGCGCCGGAGCGGCGCGGGTCATGATGGCGATCTCGCGCCAGTCATATTCACGGTTCAAAGAGGGCAGCGTGGTGGCGTCCAGCGCGTCTTTCGGCAGCGTCTCCATCCATTGCGCACGCAGATCGCGGCTCATCAGCAGGGCCATAAGGTCCGGATAAGCCGTGAACGGCGCCCCGTTCGGATGATCGGTCGTGAAGAACAAACGCCACGGATCATTGACCAGCAGGAACAGCTCCAGCCCTGCCGCCCATTGCAGCGCGTTGACGAAGCTGGTGCGCTTGTAACGATAAGGCACCACGCCGCCGCCATTGCCGTCCCCATCCAGGATCGACCATTTGCGCGGGAAAGCGGCCACGCGGCCATCGAACTGACGCAGCACGTCGGAAGAGATGGTCACCGTCTGACCGAACATGACCTGCCCGACATCGGCGGTCACATTCGGGCGACTGTTCATTTCCTCCGCCAGCCGAGCGGCAGCGGAGGAGAATTTGCGCGGACCTTCGGTACCGTAGGAATAGAACTGGAGATGCGCAAAATGGACTGGCAACCCTTCCGCCGCATCCATCGTTGCGATCGCGGTTTCCACATTCCCGGCCATGCCGAGATTGTTGCAATGCAGATGCACCGGGTGCGGAATACCAAGCACGTCCCGCGCCCGCTGCGCAGCCTTGAAAATCTGGCGGGAAGAAACGCCGTAGCTCGGCACTTCATCATCCAGTGAGAAACTACGCAGGTTTTCCTTGAATGCCGCCGCACCGCCCGGATTGATGACCTTCAGGCCCAGCCCGCGGGCAGCCGTGATATTGCGGGCAACATAATCGGCCAGTGCCGCGTCACTCTCCCCATCACGCACCAGCCGCAGGAAGTAATCATCATTCCCCAGCACCGTCAGCGTTGCGGTGTCAATAAAGGGGATACGTGACAACTCGGCATGGGCCTGCACCGCCACATGCGGGGAAATAGCCGGCTCCACCACGGTAGTGAAACCCATCTGCACATACAGACGCCCGACCTCATGCGGGATCGGCGTGCCATCGAAGCCGCCTTCCTGTCCAATCAGCTCGGGCAGCAACAGCTTGGCCGTGTTCACATTGGTGCCGGCGATATGGGAGTGGATATCAATACCCCCCGCCATCACCACGCAGCCGCTGACATCCACCACCTCATCGGCCCGACCATTGGCGGGAGCCTCGACAATCCGGCCATCCTGAAGCCAAAGATCAGCCACTTCATCACGATCACGCGCCGGATCGACGATCCGTCCGCCTTTCAGAACTGTCAGCATCAGCCTGCCTCATATGCCGCGCGAATGCGGCCCAGAATAGTGGCGACATCCGGACGCGCGCTCCGCGGCGCAGCGGCAGAAGCCGGATGGTCGATCTGCCCGCCCACAGCCCCGGCAAACAGGATCGCATCATGATCCACACCGGGCTGTCCGACGGCAAAGGCAACCGCCGCCTGCTCCGGCGCTTCATCACCACTGGTCAGAGCGATCACCGGAACGGGGGTATCAGGCGGCAATTCGTAATCGAGCGCGTCGATCCAGAGGAGGCAATCCGTCTCATCCTCGTCGATCAGTCGCAGCAGGTCGAAGCGCCATGGATCATGCTCGGCTCGCCCACGACCGAAACCCAGACGCGGCGGCAGGCCGGTGATCCCGGCCACGGTCTGGATGGCCCCCTGCACATTGCCAGGACCGGCCACAGGCAGGGCGGCAAAGCGCGTCGCAGCGTTCAGATCATTAACGAGACCACCCAGCATCTCCACCGACAGCGCATCAAGTGTCTCGGAAGACCACAGGATCACCCCGTAGGACGAAGCCTTCAGCGTTTCCGCCAGCGCCTGCACGGCTTTCAGCCGCGCTGCCGGCAGACGCACGGTCCGTCCGGCCACGGCGGCACGCAGCGTGCCGAGAATGACGGGAAGCTCTTCCTCATCCACTTTCAGGTCGCTGCCGGAAGCTGCTCCGATACGGATGATCTGGCGCTCCCCACGATGGGTAGCGATGGTCGGCGCCTCGTCCAGAGCCAGATCGGCAGCGAAACTCGGCCAGATGGCCTCCACCCCGTCACCGACCAGCACCACGGTCTGCGCCTGGGCGCGGACCTGCAAGGGTGTGACTGTCAGCAGCCCCGTCTCCCGCAGCAGATCAAGATCGCGGAAAGCCGCTTCCGACGCGGCATGGTCCAGCGTACCGCCGACAGCCTCCGCCAGCGCCACCGCAGCTTCCAGTCCTTTCAGGTCGGTCGCCAACCCACCAATCGCCGGGCTGCGTCCTTCGCGCAGCAATTCGACGGCAGCGTCAACCGCGTCATCCAAACTGGCCTCGCGGCCGTCAATCCAGGCCAGGGCGCCCGCAGCGTCCCCCGTGTCACGTATCGCCATCGCGCTCACAACGGTTCAGGTATCGTATTTCACATAAGCAAAACGCTGGTCACCGGATGGTGTCCCTTCCAGCGGGCCGTCATCCTTGCCCGGCTGCCATTGCACAACCTGTTCGATCATGCGAGCCAGCGCGAAATCTTTTTCAGTGATGCCCTTTGCAGTGTGGGTCTGCAAGCGCACCTCGACCCAGGCATAGGATGCCGTGATATCAGGATGATGCCACGCCGCTTCCGCCAGATGGCCGACCGTGTTGATGACCATCAGAGTCGCTTTCCAGCTTGCCGTCCGGTAGGTCCTGCGAATCCAGCCATTCTCATATCGCCAATGAGAGAGGCCGTCCTGCAGGCGCTGCTGTATCTCGGCCTCTGCCAAGGCGGTTTCACGCGCCGTCATCGGCATCTCCCTCCGGTTAGCCTCGCCGCCCGTCAGACAGGCGCAGGAAAAGCGGGCGTGGTCTTGCCCCCCGCCCGGTGAAAGTGGAACATGCGTCATGCACGCTGTTCCGTCCATCCCATCCGATCCACGTCTTCGCTGCAAGACCGGTTTTATTCATTCCGATTATCACTCTTACGCCATTGCGAAACGATGACACGTTCAGTACGCGTTCGATGCGCGGCCAGACTGCATCTCGGTTTTCTCGATCTGCACGGCGGTCTCGGCAGACAGTTCGGCAGTATCGGACTGGCGCTGGATTCGCCCATAACAACGCTCAGCATTCAGCATGCCGATACCATGCATGTCGAAGGTCCGGAGCGTGATCGCATCATTCGATATCTCGATCAGCTGAATGTAAAATCCTCTTATGCCATCAAGGTCGAAAGTGCGATTCCATCCCATTCGGGTCTCGGCTCCGGCACGCAGCTTGCGCTTGCCCTGAGTGCAGCCCTGCGCAAAATCGAAAACCGCCCCTCCCATCCACGCGAAGATGCAGCGCTGCTGGATCGCGGTGCACGCTCCGGCATTGGCGTCGCCCTGTTCGAACAGGGCGGTTTCGTCATGGATGGTGGACGTGGTTCCAAGACCGATGTGCCGCCGATGCTGCTGCGTATGCCGGTACCGGATGATTGGCGTTTCATCCTGATTCTGGATGATGATCAGTCCGGCCTTGCCGGATCGGCCGAACTGGCCGCGTTTGCCGACCTGCCCCCGATGACGGAAGAAATCTCCGGGCAGATATGCCGCCAGGTCGCCATGGGGGTGTTGCCCGCGCTGGCGGAAGGCGCCATCGCACCCTTCGGAGCCGCGATCACCCAGGTACAGCGCCTGATCGGGGATTATTTCTCCCCCGCGCAGGGAGGACGCTTCGCCAGCCCGCGCGTGGCCGAGGCGCTTGATCTGTTGCATGGCTGGGGGGCCGCCGGGGTCGGACAAAGCTCCTGGGGGCCTGCCGGTTTCGGCATCATGCCGAATGAACAGGAGGCAGAGCGTCTGGCCGCCCTGCTGCGCGCGCGGATGCCATCGCTGAAAGTCTCGGTGCAACGGGCGCTCAATCAGGGCGCGCAGGTGGAAGCCACCTGACGCAATGCCACCTGACACAATGCCACGGAAATGTCTCTAAATCGGAGACACCAATCTGCATTATTGACCATACCGATTTGCAGGACGATGCAGATCGGATAGAGGAATAACACCACCATCATCGCGCGCGGCTGGATATGTCTGTTCTCTGGTCCGTCACCATGATCCCGATCATGGTCCGCGCGAGCCGGGCGGATTGATCAAGACGCACGACACAGGAGAGCAGCTCTCATGGCTGACAAGACCATCCTGCACATGCTCACGCCACTGAAGCAGATGAGTCCGTTCGACGTGAACATGGCGCTGGATGCGGGGTTTGACGCCGTCATCCCGTATGTGGACGTCACCAACGATCAGGTGAACGGTCTGGTTCAGGACGCAATTTTTTCTCGCCCGCCGCGGCTCGGCCCGAAAACCGGGATTTTCATCGCCGGGCGTAATGCCGGTCAGGCGCTGGACTGGATCGACGAATCCAAAAAGGCATTGGTGCCCCCCTTCGGCTGTTCGGTTTATGCCGATCCGGCAGGTTCCTTCACCACCGCCGCCGCGATGGTCGCCCATGTGGACACCATGCTGCGCAAGGAGTTCAACCAAACTCTGAAAGGGTTGAAGGTTGCCGTGTTCGGTGCAACGGGGGTGGTTGGCTATGCATCCGGCGTGATCGCCGCACTGGAAGGCGCGCATGTGATTCTCGCCGGGCATAACGGCGCCAGGCAGGTCAGCGAATCGGCCAAGGAAATGCAGGATCGCTTCGGTGTCACCGTCGAAGCCGTGGATGCCAGCACCGAGGAACTGAAAGGCGACCTGCTGAAACGCGTCGATGTGGCAATGACCGCCGCCAAGGCCGGGGTGCAGGTCATCAGTTCCCTGCTGCTGAAAGACGCGCCGCATCTGCTGGTCGTGGCAGACGTCAATGCCGTGCCGCCGCTGGGCGTGGCCGGGCTGGATGTGAATTCCGGCCGGGTCCAGTTGGGCGAAAAGACCATCGGCATCGGCGCGCTGGCCATCGGCCACACCAAGTACCGCGCGCAGTTCGAGCTGTTCAAGAAGATGCTGGAGAGCGACAAGATCGTCTCCTTCGACTTCCGCGACGCGTTTCATCTGGCGCGTGAGATCGCTTCCGCCAGCTGAGCTGCGCAGAACAGGGACTGACCGGCAGCGCTGATCATGGCGGCAGAAGCAGCAAAGCCGGGCAGTCCCGTTCTGATTGTCGCCCTGTCCGGGCGCGCTCTCGCCTCTGCCGCCCGGCGGGAGGGATTTGTGCCGCTGGTGTGCGATCTGTTCGGTGATAGCGACACCATCGCCCTTGCCGAACAGCACACGCTTCTACCCTTCCGTCCGGGTCACGGTATCGATGCGCATGCACTGGCTTGCATGCTTGATACACTTTGTGGCGGAAAGCGTCCTCCGCTGATCTGGGGAAGCGGGTTTGAGGATCAGACCGACGTTCTGGAAAGTCTGCAAAAGCACCATGCCTTGCAGGGCACACCTCCCCCCCGCATCGCCGATCTGAAAAATCCGCTTTTTCTGGCCACTCTATGCCGGGAATGTGCCATTCCATTCCCTGCCATCAGCCTGTCTCCGCCACCGCGAGAAGCATTTGTCGACCAGCGCTGGCTGACCAAGCGAATCGGTGGTTCCGGCGGTAGCCATATCCACCCGGTGCGCGGCCCGGGCTCTGCAAAACCTGGTCGCTACCACCAGCAACGCGTCGAGGGCATACCGATCTCAGCTCTGGTGCTGGGCCGCCCCCTGCAGACGCCTCTGCTGATCGGATGGAGCCGGCAATGGACTGCCCCCTCCCCCTGCACACCGTTTCGTTTCGGCGGTGCGGCGCGTCTCACAGAAAGAGAGAGTGGCCACCTCTTCCCTGCTCTCCAGCACGCGGTGCTCGATCTGACGCGGGCAAGCGGGCTGGTCGGGCTGGGGAGCCAGGATTTTCTGGTTCACGAGGACGGTTTTCACCTGCTGGAAATCAATCCACGCCCCGGAGCTACGCTGGACGTGTTTCCGGAACAGCCCCTCATCACCCTGCACATGCTGGCAAGCGGTGGGACGATCCCGGAGCCGGTCATTTCTCTCGCTCCGATGGCCGGATCACGCGCCTGCGCAGTGGCCTATGCACCCCGGTCAATCAAAATTCCCGAGGATTTTGTCTGGCCGGACTGGACGGCGGATCATTCGCGGACGCATACCCTTATTCCACGCGGCGCGCCTGTCTGCACGGTCCTGACCGAAGCAGCAGATGCCACCTCCGCCAAAGCACTGGCAGAGGATCGCACAAACGAGATTCTTCAGCGCCTGGAGACGTCATCATGAGCAACGCTTCCCCCGTCAGCGTCAATGCCCGCGCATGGGCCTTGCTGCAGGACATGATCAACAATGCCGAGGAACTGAAAATCGGCGTCTCCACCGGTTCTCTGGGCGAGACGCTGATCGACGCCGGCTCCGCCGTGCCGGGCAGCATCGCAGCCGGCCTGCAACTGGCCCGCATCTGCATGGGCGGTCTCGGCACCGTCACACTGCTGCCGGATCAGACTCTGGAGAACTGGCCGTTCAGCGTCTCTGTCGCGTCCTCCAACCCGGTCACCTCCTGCCTTGCCAGCCAGTATGCGGGGTGGAGCCTGCACCATAAGGACGAGAACGGTTCCTTTTTCGCGCTCGGCTCCGGCCCGGCCCGGGCCCTGGCACGGGGTGAGAAGCTATTCGAGGAACTGACCTATCGCGATGAAAGCACCCATGCCGTGCTGGTGCTGGAAGCCGCCAAACCACCGCCGGCCGCCATTGTCGAGCGCGTGGCGCGGGAATGCCGCGTCGCCCCGGAAAATCTCGGCATCATCTATGCCCCGACGCAGAGCCTCGCCGGTTCCGTGCAGGTGGTGGGGCGCGTGCTGGAAGTCGCCCTGCACAAGACGCATGAGCTGCATTTCCCGCTGGAAAACGTCGTGGACGGCATTGCCTCCGCCCCGCTGCCGCCGCCGCACCCGGATTTCGTAACCGCCATGGGCCGCACCAACGATGCGATTATCTTCGCGGGCCGCGTGCATCTGTTCGTCAAAGGCTCCGCCGAGGAAGCCCGCAAGCTGGCCGAGCAGCTGCCTGCCTCGACCTCCCGCGATTACGGCAAGCCGTTCAAGGACATCTTTGCAGCGGTGAAAGGCGATTTCTACAAGATCGATCCGTCCCTGTTCAGCCCGGCGGAGGTGCTGGTGACGGCCATCGAGACCGGCGAGACCTTCCGCGCCGGCAAGCGCGATCAGGCCCTGCTGGACGCATCATTCAACTGATCCCGACCCTGCGACCGTGTCCCGGCCTGTAAATAGCTCATCTCCCCTGATCGTCGTGTTCATCGACGATCAGGACTGGCATCTGCGTATGCTCCGCGCGGCTTTTTCAACCGCGGGAGCCACGCTGCTGCCAGTACGTCTGAGCGATTGCGGGCTGGACACCACCCAGCCATACGGGCTGCTGATCCCCGGTCTGGACGGCAGATTGCCGGATGGCGCGCTGGTGCGTGCCGTCGCGGGTGGCAGCTTCGAATCCGTGACCATCCGGCTGGGCGTGCTGCATGCTCTGCACGCGATGGGGGTGCCGGTCTGGAATTCTGTCGGCGCGATTGAACGCTGCGTCGATAAATCCATGACCAGTTTCCTGCTGCAACGTTCAGGGCTTCCGACTCCCCCAAGCTGGACTATTCCCGGTCGTGATGCCGCTATTGCCATCGCCCATCGGGCACTGGTGCAGGAAAGACTGGTGCTGAAGCCCCTGTTCGGTTCTCAGGGCAAGGGCCTGACCATGATCGCCCGGGCGGAGGATCTGCCGCCGCCGGAGGAGGTCAACGACGTCTATTACCTGCAACGCTTCATCCCCGCGCATGGGCGTGGTTACGAGGATTACAGGCTGTTCGTCTGCGACGGCGAGGTGATCGCCGCCATGATCCGCCAGGCTGATGACTGGATCACCAATATCCGTCAGGGGGCCACCCCCTCTGCCCTGACTCCGGATGCGGACATGTGCGATCTGGCCCGGCGGGCTGCTCAGGCTGTCGGGGCCGCTTATGCCGGCGTCGATCTGATCCGCGACCCGGACGGACAATATCTGGTGCTGGAGGTCAACAGCATGCCCGGCTGGCGTGGTTTGCAGCAGGTGGTTTCCTATCCCATCGCCGAGCAACTGGCCTCCCGCATGCTGGCCAGCCTGCGCCGCTGACGGTTTTTTATGCCATGAACACCGCCTTTGCCACCGAAGCCTTCGTCGATGCCTGTCTGGCAGAGCTGGAGGCCCCCAAGCCGGGCAATATCCATGTTTATGCGGATGGTCACGGCGCCACGATGGATGATTTCATCCGCAGCGCCCGTGCCGCCGCCCCCGCCCTGTGCCGCAACGGTGCCAGCCTTGGCCCCCGCATCCGCGATGCCGCACAGGCAACATGGGACGCGGTGCAGCGGAACACCAATATCGGCATCCTGCTGCTCTGTGCCCCGCTCGCCATGGCGTTCGAGTCGGGGGAAGTTTCGTCCTCCGCCATACACGACATCATCGCGCAAACCGGTCTGGAGGATACCAGCGCTATATTTCATGGAATCGTCATCCTTTCCCCCGGCGGGCTGGGAGAAGCCGCCGAGCACGATGTACGTGCCCCCGCGACCGTGCCGATCCTGACCGCCATGCAAGCCGCCGCCGGGCATGATATGATCGCCAGGCAATGGAGCCACGGATTTCGGGATATCTTTGACAAGGCCCTGCCCGTCTATGCCGAGACCAGAAAACGCTGGACTGACCGTCAGTGGGCGGCTCTGGCGGTGTTCCTGCATTTCCTTTCGACCGGACCTGACAGCCATATTGCCCGCAATTTTGATGCAGAAACCGCCGAGACCACCCGCCAACAGGCAGAGGAACTGAGCAACCGAATCGCCACAGCCGCACATCCCCAGGCTCTGTTGACCGAAATTTTGGCCTTCGATTCCGCACTGAAAGCCGCCGGGATTAACCCCGGCACCAGCGCAGACCTGACTGTGGCGACAATATTCGCCTATTCCCTCTCTGCGCACCTTGCGGGATCGCGCCGATAATGGTTGATATTCGCGCGCTTGCCGTGGTCCTCAAGGCCTCGGCGTTGCGGGTTTTCCTGATACTGCACCCGATGCGGTAATAGGAAAAGCCTATCCTGCCATTTATTCGGAGGAACACACCATGGCGGTCATCACGAAGACCCTGGTTGGCGAGTCACTGGTTGGCGACGGTAACGAAGTCGCTCACATCGATCTGATCATTGGCCCGCGCGGCAGCGCTGCCGAAACCGCGTTCGCAAACGCCCTCACCAACAACAAGGACGGCTTCTCCACCCTGCTCGCGGTGGTTGCACCGAACCTGATGGTGAAGCCGAACACAATCCTGTTCAACAAGGTCACCATCAAGGGCGCCAAGCAGGCCGTCCAGATGTTCGGCCCGGCCCAGCACGGCGTGGCTCTGGCAGTTGCCGAAGCCGTTGCCGAAGGCATCATCCCGGAAGCCGAAGCCGATGACCTGTTCATCTCCGTTGGCGTCTTCATCCACTGGCTGGCCGAAGACGACAAGAAGATCCAGGAATACAACTACAAGGCCACCAAGGAAGCCCTCGTCCGCGCCATTCGCGGTGAGCCGAAGGCCTCTGAGGTCGTCTCTCAGTACAAGAGCGTGAAGCATCCGTTCGCCGCCAACTAATTGGCGCGCGCACTTTTGTGCACAGGGAAACGCCCGGCCTTTGGCCGGGCGTTTTTCGTTTCAGCCACTCATCCAAACGCCGTCAGAAACGCCGCAGATCATTCTGCGTGATAGTGCCGCCATGCAAGGCGGTTGCAACCAGCGCGCCGCTGGCACCAGCCTGTTGCAACCGCTCCAGATCGGCGACATTGCGTACCCCGCCCGCTGCATAGACCCGCCGTGCATGGCCCGCACGCGCAACGATCCTTGCCACACGGCTCAAATCCGGCCCCGTTTCCGATCCAACCCGCGCCAATGTCATGGCAATCAGTCTGGTCGGCCAGAAAGCAACATCTTCCCACAGTATCTGTGGTCCCTGAAACACATCCCCCCTGAAATCCAGAGACAGGCAGACACGTGACTCTCCGGTCAGGGACAACATGGCTTCGGCATCATTCTGCGACTCACTGCCCAGCACCAGACGGCCATGCGTCTGACGATCCAGCCAGTCGCGCGCGCCCTCAGCCCGCATGCCGGCATCAACCCAGACGTCGAGATCCGGAAAATCCTGTCGCAATGCCCGTAGGATCGGGGCAGCACTGCCCTGCCCCTCGATCGCGTCGAGATCGGCGATATAAAGCGAGCGGAATGGGTGCAGCTTCAGCAGCCCGGCCACGACATCCCGCGGCGCGCTGCCCGCGCAAAGTGGCGTCTGGATAGGGCGGTAAAGGTCACGCTGGCCGTGCCTGGCGTGCACCACCTGTCCCTGCTTCAAATCAATGACGGGTATAATGTCCACGCCCCGATTATAGAGGAATTTCTGTCGATGCACACACGAGCTATGAATACCCGGACATGATGGAGAACAACATGACGGTCCTCGGGTGGGACATTGGGGGTGCCCATGTAAAGGCAGTGCGGCGTCAACAGGGGCAAATCGTCGCCGCCCATCAATATCCCTGCCCGCTCTGGCGTGGACTGGAGCATCTGGATGCGGCCATTGCACAGGCCCTGGCCGATCTCGGCGATGCGCCATGCCATGCCGCCACCATGACGGGTGAGCTGGCAGATATTTTTTCATCCCGTGCCGATGGTGTGACGACCCTGTCAGCCCGGCTCGCGCAGTCTCTCCCACGCCTGAAACTGTATGGCGGACGGGCCGGATGGATTCTGCCGGAACATGCAGGGCAGCACACGGACGATATTGCCTCCGCTAACTGGCATGCGAGCGCAAGCCTTGCCGCCCGCCATGTACGTGACGGGCTGCTGATCGACATGGGGTCTACCACCACCGATCTGATCCTGCTGCGTGACGGAAAGATCGCTGATATTGGCTACACTGATGCGGGGCGGCTTGAGAGCGGAGAGCTGGTCTATACTGGCATGGTGCGCACGCCGGTCATGGCCATCGCCAGCCATGCCCCGCTGAACGGCCGGATCACCGCCCTGACCGCCGAGTATTTCGCTACGGCTGCTGACATCTACCGGATTCTCGGATGGCTCGACGAGGCCGCGGATCAATATCCCTCGGCGGATGGCGGGGCGAAAAGCTGCGAAGGCTCGCACCGGCGGCTGGCACGGATGGCGGGGGCGGATGCCGGGGATTTTTCCGACACCACCATGCGCAGCTTTGCCGAATGGCTGCACGAATCGCAGCTGCGGCGGATTCAGGATGCGGCCATGTTGCTGTTATCCAACGGCCCCCTGTCTGCGGAAGCTCCAGTTATAGGGGCCGGTATCGGGATAAGAGTGCTGGAAAAGCTGGCGGCGCGGCTCGGGCGGCCTTTTCAGCGTTTCGGCAACCTGCCCGGGCTGGGTGGCGATGGCAGCTTCGCACCCGCCATCGCCGTTGCCATGCTGTTGACATGACGCATAACAGGACAAGTAGACTATGCGAACGATCCTTCTCGCTTCCTGCCTGACGGGCCTGCTTGTTGTAGTCTGCCGGACCGGTTTTGCTGCAGACTGCACCGATGGCAATCAGATGCAGCTCTCTCAATGCGCGGCACAGGCGGCTGCCAGTGCGGACAGGACGATGAACACGCTGTACCAGCAGCTTCTGAAAAAAATCGACCCTGACAGTCAGCAAAGGCTACGAGCGGCACAAAGGGCGTGGATTGTGTACCGTGATCGGGAATGCCTGTTCCGCACCGGCGGAGGCCCCGACCAGGGCGGCAGCATCTGGCCAATGATCAATGCGCAATGCCTCCAGACCCTCACGGAAAGCCGCAATCACGATCTGGCTGCACAATTGAAATGCCAGAGCTGGGATCTCAGCTGTCCCGCAAACTGACAGCAGGTATTGATAGGCCGATTTCCGGATGAACGGCGCGTATTTTCTCCAGCAGCCATTCCCACGCCTCCTGCTCCCTCGGGCCGGCGGTCTTTGTGATGGCGATGGTGAGATAATCGACCTCCGCCCGCACCTTGTCCGCGGGCAGCATATGCAGGCGGCTGGCGAGAATGGCGGCCTCGATCACCGCTGACTGGGCACGGTTGAATCCCGGAAACGGCGCATGCGTTTGTACTGTCTTCACTCTACAGCGGAAACGGGAGCGCAAATCATCTTCCTCCACCCCGATGACCTCCAGCTCCTCATGAGCCAGAGCCGATGCGAGACGGGGCGGTGCGACAGACACGGAAGGAGCCAGTGGCCAATCGCGTCGACCCGTGAGACAGCCTGCGAAAACACGGACATCGTCAGTATGGCTGGCCGTCGCCTGTCCCCGCGCGCGCAGATTGGTCAGCGTGGTGGATGGATGAAACGGTGCCACGATCCAGTCACTGCCATCACGGATCAGCCCGAGCGGAGCCAGATGCGGCACGCCATCCGCAGACAGCGTCGTCACAATCGTTTCACGAATCATGGAGTTTCATCCTGCCCGGTCGGCGGGGAAGCATCTGGTGCCGTGTCGGATGCACGTTTCCGCTCTTCCCGCTCCTGCTTCGATTTCAGCGTATGTCCGGCATCCGCAAGCCGAGTGCGATCCGTCGCTGCCCCCGGACGCACGGCGCAGCCCCAATCCAGGGGCTCGTCCTGCGTATATCGTTTGCCGAGGGCGTAAGCGATTTCCGCCTTCATCAATTCCGCGCCGAGATAAAATCCATGCGCGCCATCCTGCTCCACCCCCAGATGGGGGAAGAAAGGAAAGGCCGCGTCTGAAACCTGATGCAGTGAGCCGTTAAAAACGTGAATACCATCTTCCGCCACGGCAATCCGGAAATTGGAATCGCGTATTTCACTGGCAAGGCCGGCAATGTCTTCGGATGATTGCGCATAAGGCCAGCGATCATGAACATGCAGCAGGGCACTGGTATAGTTGCGTGGCAACTCCGCATGGGCACGGGCTGCGAACATCATACGGCGCGCGACATCATGTTCCGCCACCGTGCGACGCGTATGCGGGCTGACATGCACGATCAGCACATTACGAATACGCAGCTCGGTGCAGATGCCGACCAGAGTGGCCGTGATGCCGGATGTATCGGCATCGGTCAGCTCGGTCAGATTACCGGTGCCCATCATGATTTCAGCCTTCGGCAACATTTCCCTGATCCGCACATACCGCATCAGTGAATCCGTAAAGCCGAAATTGATCGGATCGAGCACCGGATCGAGCATATAGTCGATGCCCTTGGCATCCGCTTTTCTGGCCGCCCGGACCAGACTATCCAGATCGCCATGGGGTTTGGACAGCAGCACCGGCACCGCCGCAGTGCCATCGACCACGTCGAGCGTATCTTCATTCAGGCTCAGCAGAAAATCCGCTCCGGCCAGCGCGCCACGCCGCAATTCCTCCGGATCGCCGCTATCTACACTGACCTTGAAACCAGCTTGTTTCAAGGCACGGATCTGATCTTCCAGATGCGCGAAATGACGGCCCGGCTTGCAGCCGACATCAATGACATCCGCCCCATCTGCGGCAAGCCAGCGCGCACGCTCGACAATCGCATCCGGGGAAAGATCAATCGCCGTGACGATCTCCGCAAAAATTCTCAGATCATGCTTCGATAAATCAGGAGGACCACCTTTCCGCCCCAGGAAACGCGGCAGATCGGCCAGTTCCTCCGGCCCCCGTTCAAAACGCACCCCGAAATGGGCCTGCATTTCATCCGGATCGATCCCGGCCCGGCCAGGAAAGATCACCCGGTCTGCCTGTACCGGCGTTTTCAGACGACGCTGAACGATGGCTCCGGTCATCAACGCCGCGACCTTCACGCCGACATTGGCCACTTCCCAGGTAAAGGAAGTCTGACCCAACCCTTGCAGCACATCGCGCAATCTGGCTTCCGCCAGATGTCCAGTCAAAAAAACGATGTGTTCGGCAGAGGCGTCGGCCATGGCGCTGATTTACCGGGATTGAGCGAACGCGCTACGGCGACCGTCAATCGCGGCCTGCAAATCCTCATATGTTTCGACAACAGTCGTCGCTTCGAAATCACGCAGGCGTTCGGTGTTCTGAAGATCAATCCGGCGCGGATAGACTTTCACCATGCCGGACGGAGCTTCCGTATCCATTTCCGGTGCGGTATCGCAAGCGAAGACGATGGTGGGCACACGGCATTTACCCGCCTGTGCAAACACGTTGGTGGCCAGATTATCCGAGATTCCAACCACGCATTTTGCAACCGTATTCGATGTTGCCGGCGCGACAACCAAGGTATGGTAAACACCGAAATAGAAATTACCGACTGGCGCCGCACTGGCAGTCGTATCACGGAAAATGCGGATATTGTCCGGTAGTTTCAGATCTTTGTGGTACATCCTGACCACTTCCGCCGCCGCTTTGCTGACGAACAGATCGACATGATCCAGACTGCGGATCAAGTCCAGACATTCGGTGAAGTAATGCCCCGATCCGGTCAGCGCCCAACCCCAGCGTGGTTTGACAATATGGCGGCTTTCCTCAGCCAGCGCGTCCATTTCTTCCTTGAGCGATCCGCTCATACCACGACCCTTTCATGTCCCGGCGGATGGGCTGCATCCAGCCCGGAGACGGGAATATCTTCCGGCCCGGCGATCAGCACCCGCCCCCGGTAGCGCGCCCGCATCGCCTGAAAAGCAGCATCCACGCTCCCCGCCGAATCTCGCTTGATAATCAGCACAGCCTCGGCCCCAAGCCGGTTTGCCAGCCAGATGGCAAGGCTGTCCGAGGTCACATCCCATGATTCCTGAATATCTGGAGCGCTACGCAGCATCGCCGCCGGCATCCAGACTGGTACCAGACCATCGCCAAGCGCCGTTTCAATCTCCGTCACGGACGTCGCCGGAACGAGGCGCGCTTCGTGCCCGGCTTCACTGCCGCACAGCGCCAGACCAAACTGGGCCATCGCAAGCAGCGCCATTTCATGCGCCGCCGCATCGTGGAAACCAATCACGGGCTGCATCGCCCGCACAGTATCCGCAAAAGGGCCGCCCCCCGGCACCAGCACGATCCGCCCGGCACCACGGCCAATCGCCAGCAACCAGTCCAGTCGCAAAGGCGTATCCGCATGGCTGCCGCCGAGTTTGACGACCAGCGTCATCCAGCGGCACCACCATAGGCAAACAGCGTATCCGCCGCAGCGCTGTAAGCCGTTTCGCGGGTGCGCTCGATGGTCACGCCAACAATGCCGGTCCCGACTTCCAGTTTTTCGACGGTGACGGTGGCTTTCATCACACGTGGATGCACGATCACGAAAGCAGCGATACGCTCGGCCAGCGTTTCCACCAGCCCGACATGGCCGTGTTCCACCAGCATGGCGATGCCATCGGTGATGACGTCATAAGAAAACACATTCTGCATATCGTCGGTCTGGTAACGCGGATGCGCAACCAGAACCTCCACCGTGAAGCGGACTTTCTGTGGTTTCTCCCTCTCCCGCTCATAGGTACCGATCCGCACCGGAAGCACCAGATCGCGCACGAAAATGCGATCCGCCAGCGACATGTCGCCCTGCGGATCAGGCGTGTAACCCCGGGTCGCCAGCACGCGGTAATCAACCACCCCGGTCCCATTCTGTTCGGCCACGCGCGGGATCAGCGCCCGCACCGTACGCACACGCTCCAGCGTCACGGCACCAGCGCGGGCACCCTCCGTCAAGGCCCGGCGAAAACCGAGAAAAGCAGGGGCCAGCAGCAGCAGGCGCGGTACATCCGGCTCTTCCAGCGATCCGGCCAGACCCGGCTCCAGCCCGATCCGGCGGCAGGCACGGGTGAAATCGAGCAGCGCCGGCGCCTTCATATGGCCGAGCAAACCTCCCGCGCCCTTATCAGCGGTATCGAGCATCGCGCCATAAAAACCGGCGTCTTTCAGGGCGGGCAGAATGGCCAGATCAGGTTTCCGGTCAGCAAACAGCACCGCAACCAGCCTCACCCGGCCGGAAAGAGGGGCCAGCGCATCCAGCACCTTCTGGGGGTCGCCTTCGAAGAAGCCGATTTTGACATAGTGAACCCCCGCCTCAACCATGGCTTCGGCAGCCTGAACGATCAGCGCCGGCTCCATCGGCAGATCGCCCGTCACAGCGCTGACCTTGTGACCAGAATGGTTATGGGCGGCATCCCAGCGCGCCACGGCCTCGACCGTACGCCGCACCACCTCCGGCGAGACCGCCCCCAGCGCCCCGAAAGACGGGTCTTTCAGATCGATAATATCAGCACCGCCGGCAAGCGCGATTTCCGCTTCTTCTGGCCCGGTGACGCTGGTCAGCATGCGTGTCATCCGCGCCTCCCGCTCAATTCATGCATCGGTAAAGGAGGTCCGTATCGAAGGGAAGCTCCGTCGCCAAGAGGCTTTCACCGTTTCCATCCATTATGGAGGCCGCCATCGTGCATCCCAGACTGTTCACGATCAGCAGCCGGGAGGCATGGCGAAGCGTCTCCACGGACACGATTTTCTCCTGTGCTTTCAGCAGCGGGATCAAACGGGCGCGGGTCAGACCGGGAAGGATTCCGCATTCCAGCGCGGGCGTGACCCATGTGCCATTCTCAAGCCCGATGAATACGTTCCCGGCCGCGGCACAGGCCACGTCTCCTCTGGTATTGAGCAGCACGGCATCCTGAGCGCCCAGACGCTCCGCCTCCTGCCGGGCAAGAATAGCATCACCATACGCAAGCGATTTGATGCGGGAGAGCGGCGAATCAGCATTACGACGGGTTGTCGCACACAGCGCCACCCGGACAGAGGGCAGGACCAGCATATCAGCGGCTTTAGCGGCAATAGTGGCATAGAGAACCGGACAAACCGGCTCACCCGGCGGCCAGATACCACGCTTTGCGGCCTCCCCCCGCGTCAGGGTCAGACGCAGCGCGGCATCCGTCAGTCCGGCCGCTTCAGCCAAGGCGATCAGGCCTGAGCGCGTCGCCTTCTCCTCCATCGGCACCGGGATGGACAGTACCTCCGCCCCTTCCCGCAGGCGGCGCAGGTGATCGGCGGCCCAGATCAGACGGCCATTCCTCATCAGAATGGTCTCGAACACGCCATCGCCCAGCATCGCGCCACGATCCATCGGCGAAAGTCTGGCTTCGGAGAGCGGCAGAACCTGCCCGTTGATCCAGCAAAGGGGCTGCGTCATTAAATACGCTCTTTCAGAATACAGCGTTCCTCGCTCCAGCCTCCGGTTGCGGCGGTGACGATGGCCCGCATCGGGGCCTGCGCCTTCAGCAGCATCTCCGCATGTTCCCGCTCCGGCACGGATTGGGCGACGATCCCGCCCCCCACGCCAATAGACAGACGATCCCCCTGCATCACGATGGTACGGATGACGATGCTGAGATCAGCCGCTCCGTCATCGCCGATCCACCCCAGGGCACCGGAGTAAATTCCGCGCGGACGTTGCTCCAGACGGTCGATCAGGTCGAGCGTGCGATGTTTCGGACAACCGGTCATCGACCCGCCGGGGAAAGTTGCCCGGATCAGCCCGGCAATCCCTTCTCCCGGTCGCAAACGTCCCCGCACCGTGCTGACCAGTTGATGCACCGTGGCATAAGTCTCGATCGCGCACAGCGCCGGTACCGTCACACTGCCGGGCACACAGACGCGGGAAAGGTCGTTGCGCAGCAAATCCACGATCATGGTGTTTTCAGCACGTTCCTTCACATTGTCCCGCAATGCCTCGGCCAGCGCCGCATCATGAGCCGGGGTAGTGCCGCGGGGGGCAGTTCCCTTGATCGGTTTGGTCTCGACACCACCATGGCGATCGACTTGCAGAAACCGCTCGGGGGAAGCACTCAGCACCGCTCCGCCGGGCCATTTCAGATAGGCCGCATAAGGAGCCGCATTCTGCCGCCGCACGATGCGGTACAGGGTCAGCGGATCAAGCTGAAGCTGGCAGGTTATCTCATTCGTCAGACAGACCTGATAGGTCTCGCCCTGCCTGATCCATTCCAGACACTGCGCGACATCCGAGAGATAAGTGTCGCGTCCGCGATCCGCCGTGAAAACAACAGAAGACGCCTCCCCTGTCTCCGGCGGTGACGGGGCAGCCATCTGCGCCAGGGCCTGGCGGGTTTGTGCGATCCAGCCCTCATCTCCGGCAGGGGCGATCAACCAGCTCTGGCCAGTCTGGTGATCCACCGCGATCAGCCGCTTCACCCGCATCAGCAGCCCATCCGGTGTCGGGGAAGCACGATGCACCGGGCCTCCGACTGCCTGCGCGAATTCATAGCCAAACCAGCCGACATAACCGCCGCAGAACGGTACCGGAGGCTCTGTTCCCTCCGCCGCATGGGGAACCAGGCTGGCCAGCGCGTCTAGAATATCCCGCGCCTGCTCGGGGTGATGGAATGCATCACAGCCAAGCGCACTTTCCGCTTTCCCCAGATAGGACCAGCGCGAACGGCTGCGCTCGCTCAAGGCCCCGTCAAGCCAGAAGGCATGGGGGGAAGCCCCGAACAAGGTCAGAAACGCAGCCTCGGTATCAATTTCTACTGGCAGGCACAGGCTGATGACCCGGCTGGTGTGGCTCAATTCCGGCACTGGAAAAGCCATGGGTTCCGGCTCCTCCGCCACAGGCGGCTGAAATACCGGACGATGCGACCGCGCCGCCAGCGCCAGACCCCTGAAATTCGCAATCAGCCTCTCCCCATCCGGGGTCAGGATGGATTCAGGGTGAAACTGAACGCCCCAGACCGGTGCGGAGCGGGCGGCCAGCCCCATCACCAGATGATCCTGAGCTGTCCAGGCGGTTTCTTCCAACCCCTGCGGCAACGGGCGGCGTGCAACCAGCGAGTGATAGCGCCCAACCGGAAACGGGTTGGGCAGACCGGCAAACAGACCCTCCCCCGTATGATGCACCAATGAGACCTTGCCATGCACTGGCTCTGGTCCGGCCACCACCTCCGCCCCGGCAAGGGCGGCGATGCCCTGATGACCGAGGCAGATACCCAGCAGAGGCCATGCCCCGCTGCGGATCACATCAGCGGAAACGCCGAAATCACCATCCCGGCCCGGGTGGCCCGGCCCCGGCCCGATGACCACCGCATCGAAACCCTGCCGGCGCAGATCACGCCACAGCGCACCATCCCACGCGCCCGCATCGTTGCGCACGATCACGGGTTCCTGCCCGGTCACACGGGCAAACAGATGGAGAATATTATGGGTAAATGAGTCGTAATTATCGACGATGAGCGTCCTCATCGCGGGCCGCTCCAGTGCCAGACGGTCGCTTTGCGTGAAACTCAACCCTTTCGCGCGTTTCAGACACGGCAGGGCCGGGTTGTCCCTATCATGACAGAATGCCGCCGTCACCCCGGAAGATTAAGGCCGGTGATGAACTCCATCCCCGCGTCCCACGCCACCCTGCCCTGCCCCGATCCGGGCGTAAGCCTGCCCCGCGTCATGCGGTCTGGCATTTCCTTCGGCGATCCGTAGCTTCAGGTTTCGGGTTTTCCGGATATCCCACATCGGAAACAGCAGGAGGGCCGAATGTACGCACATCAACAGGTCGGCACACTTCCGCGTCAGGTAAGCGTGGAAGCAGCCCATAATTTTCGCGATCTGGGAGGATGGTCGACCCGTCTGGGCGGGAAGGTCCGTTTCGGACGCATATTCCGCTCCGCCGCCATTCCCGCGGATCAGGACAATATTGCCCCCGAGATCGCGGCACTGAACCTGAAGGCCGTCTGCGACTTCCGCAGCGAGAGTGAAAGCGCGGTGTCCGATTCGGTTTTTACGCACCTCCCAGGCGTTACCGTTCACCGTCTGCCCATCACACCGGCCGTCGGCGGCTCCATTATCGAGCTGCTGACGCGCGGGGCACAGACAGGCGAGGATATCAGCCACCTTCTGCGCCGGGCCTATATCGCCTACGCGCTGGAATGGGGACCGAGCTATCGCGGCATGTTCGACCTGCTGTTGCAGAATGATATTCCCCTGCTGCTTCACTGCAGCATCGGCAAGGACCGCACTGGCTTCGGCGCTGCGCTGATCCTGCGCGCAGTCGGGGTCCGCTGGGATGATATTCTGGAAGATTACCTCGCCACCAACCAGCTATGGGAGCCGGACCAGCAATTACTGGACCGTGTTCCACGCCATGCCCGCGCCACCCTCCTCAACGCCCATGAAGAGATGCTGCACGCAGCTTTCGAGGCCATTCGTCTGGAATATGGCTCTATCGAGCGATATTTCGAGCGTGCGCTGGGCCTGACCGCCCTGAGCCGCGAAAAACTCTGCGATCTTCTGGTTTCCTGACCGTTCATAGCACATGCATCTTGCCCGCACCCTGCCCGCCTTGCAGCAGGCTGTCCATGAGTTGCGCCATGCCGGAAAGCGCATCGCCTTCGTGCCCACCATGGGTGCGCTCCATGAAGGCCATCAATCACTGCTCCGGGCCGCAATCGCGCAGGATTATGCCGTCGTTACATCCGTCTTTGTAAATCCGACACAGTTCGGGCCATCAGAGGATCTGGCACGCTATCCGCGCGATGAGAAAGGCGATATCGCCATACTCGAACGCACGGGCTGCTCCATTGCCTGGCTGCCGGATGTGGACACCATGTACCCGCCCGGAGATGCGACCGGCTTTGTCATGGGCGGTCCTGCTTTGGGATGGGAAGGCGCCAGACGTCCCGGTCATTTCAACGGGGTCGCGCAGGTTGTCACGAAGCTGTTTGGGCAGGTGCGCCCGGACGCCGCTTTTTTCGGCGAAAAAGACTGGCAGCAATTACAGGTGATCCGTCGCCTGACGGCTGATCTTCTGCTGCCGGTTGCAATCCATGGCGTGCCGACACAGCGGGAAGATGACGGGCTGGCCATGTCATCGCGCAATCGCTTTCTCTCTCCTGAGGAACGCGCAATTGCCCCCTTGCTGTTCAGGACATTGTTGAAGGCCGGGCATGATTTATCCTCCTCCCATGGAGCAGAGGAAGTCTGCCAGAACGCAATTGCGGCGTTGAACGGACAGGGCTTCGAGGTCGATTATTTTGCGCTGATTGAGGGAAGCTCCCTCTCTTCCATCGCCATTTTGCCGGAGGGAGATGACTGGCGGCTGATCACCGCTGCGCGTCTTGGCTCCGTCCGTTTGCTGGACAATCTCGGTCAGGCTGAGCTGGCGCGCTTCAGGGCTTAGCCTTAGCTCTCATCATCCTCTACCGCTAGATCAGCCTCCTCCAAGGCAGAGTGCCTGCGCCCGTGATTGCGTAGCCTGACCCGCAACTCGTAGCGTGTGCCGTCCTCTCCTGAGACATCCAGAGCAGCACCAAGCTGACGGGAAAAGCCCTTTATCAACTGTCGCCCCAACCCATCACGCATATCTGCCTCCACTTTGATGGGCGCAGTGTTGAGGCCGACCCCATCATCCTGAATGACCAGACAGACATCGTCATTCTCGACTGTCAGACGCACCAGAACGCTCCCTTTCCGCTGGTCAGGAAAAGCATATTTGACGGCATTGCTGACAACTTCAGTGACAATCAGGGCCAGAGGCACAGCCTGATCACTGGTCATACGCACTTCCGGCGCCTCGATATGCAGGATGATGCGCTCACCCGGCACTTCCCCGAATGCCTGAAACAGCTGCTCACACAACTCATTCAGGAAGCTGCGCATATTGATCGCCTGTAATTCTCCCTGCGTATAAAGATGCCGATGTAACGTCGCGAGCGCCCGTACGCGATCACGCGCCGATTGAAACTCCGCCTTCGCCTGAGGCAGGCGAATGCGGGATGACTGGAGATTAAGCAGGGAGGCAATGATTTGAAGGTTATTTTTGACCCGATGATGAATTTCCATCATCAGCAATTCTTGCTGCTTATGAACTGTGGTCAGCTCATTTTCCCTTTGTCTGACGGCAATAACCGCCTGATCAAATGTGTCAGACAAGGCACGGAGCTCAGAAGGCAGCGGAAGATCTTTGCTGACATCCTCGATATCCATGGTGCGCCACTGCATCACACGATGCGTGAACCGTCGCAAGGGTCTGGTAACGCTCAGATCGGTGGCGATCCAGACAGCCAGCAGACCACACAGCACCAGCAGCAGAAATTCTCCCACCCGTGATATGAAAACCCGGTAGGCGGCGAAATGACTTCTCCCCTCTGACAGACCAAGCAGAAAACCAGTTTGATCTGTTAATGCAACATATCCGTATGCAGAGCGTTCTCCGCTCCATGACATATCGGAAAAGACTGTGTTCTGTCTGTCATGCAACGATAGCAGAGGCACAGATCGGGGAAGACCATTTTCAGTGTCCCCTGCCGCCCATTTTCCTTTGTTGATCAACCAGACATGGGCATCTGCAAATCTGGGAGCAATGTGCAAATGCATATCGCTCAAAAGCCATGGACCAACATTCTGGCCGGAAAGAGCATACCGCATGATGACATGCCATTCGGGCGCATTCTGCGGGAAATTTTTTTCCTCATAAGCCGGCAGAGACTCATCTTTGATCATCCCATCAAGCAGGGTCTGTGACGGAGCCGGCTGATCTTCTGTGACACTGTCACACAAATTACCCTGACCCGGCTGAAAAACAGCCAGCCAGAGAATGCTTCCTTTTTTCAAGGCTTGGACGGTCTCAAGCAAGGTAGAGCAGGCAATATCGTGCTGCACGAACTCCAGCACGGCGGGAGACAAGGTTTTCAGAACCTCCTGCGTGCCGTTTATCTGGCGAAGAAAAGAGTGCTGATATTCGGTGACAGTATCCAGGGCGGTTAATTCAGCATGATAAGAAGAATGCCGGTAATTCGACCATTCAACAGAGACCGCACGGACAAAAACAGGAGCAACAGCGAGCAGGACAAGCCCCATGAGACGGATTCTGAAAGAACCCCTCATCGACAGCCATAATCTTCGAAAAGAAAACAGATGAGGCTGGCCGTCCGCCGAACATGCCTTATTTTGCACGATCCTTCTCGATCAGACGCAGCAGCTCCTCCGGTATTGGTTCTTTTGCGATATCGTCAAAAATTTGATGCAGACTACGCTGGAGCCAAAGATCAAAGGCCCCATCGGTCTTCGCGGAACCGGATTCTGATGCAGGCCTGTCATCCTTCCGCTTTTTCATCGGCACGATATTTCTTGGTTTATGCGGCTGGCAAATGATCACCGACCAGCCTATCGGCTGAGATGAGCATACTGCACTGGCATCGACTTAGCCAATGGGCATCAACCTTCTGGTTGATGCCCGGCCATTCATTGTGCCTGTAAACCACGCGAATCATGGTGTCCGGTAGCCGTCTTTTTCGTCGCAATACGGGATACTTTCCCGTCGCGGCCGGCTTCGGAGCGGTCTTCACCCATCAGCCAGGCCTCCAGTTGACGGCGCGCCCGGAAAACGCGGCTTTTAGCGGTCCCCACAGCGCAACCGGTTGCCTCGGCGAGGTCCTCATAGCTCATACCGTGGATGACGACCATGACGAGCGCCTCACGCTGATCAACCGGAAGGCGCTCCATTGCCTTGCCAAGTTCCTTCAGCGCCAGACGGTCCTCATGGGCTGCGTCTGTTGCAAAAAATGATGCCGGCACGTCATCAATATCAGTGATATCGCGGCGTTTGCGGAGGTTGGAAATAAATCGGTTGCGCAAGATTCGATGCATCCAGGCTGCAAAGTTGGTGCCTGGAACGAAGCTCTCGCTGGCGGACAGTGCATTACAAACCGCATCCTGCACCAAATCCTCAGCCACTGCCCGATTCCTGGTCAGAAACAGTGCCTGAACCCGCAGTTTCGGCAGAATAGCTATCACCTGATCGTGGAAGCTCTCGGTCGCCATAAGGGTTTTTCCTTCTGTCTTCATAAGGACAATGAAGCAGAAGAAAAAAGGTTACATCGACCGATACCAAAAAAATCCCGACTGCCTCTTTTTTATTTTTAAAGTATATTTTTCAATGGCTTAATTATCATCATTGACCCCATATTCTGCCGCCTGGCTCAAAATCCGCCGGGCACGAGAGACGCGGACCTTCATGGCCCCGGCCGAAACCCCACAGATTCTGGCGGCCTCCTCATACTCCATTCCATGTGCCCCGATCAGCATCAATGCTTCCCGCAGCAGTGGGGATAAAGACCAGATCAGCTTTTCGATATCTTTCAGATCCTGACGCTGATCCTGTTCCGTTATATGGAAGGCAACGCCCATGCTCTCTCCAGCCTGCCCTACATCTTCCAGCACCCTGCGCTCTGTCCTGAGGTGGCGTGCCTGCTCGTAAAAAACATTCCGCAGAATAGTGAAAATCCATGCTCTCAGGCTGGTATCAGGCTGAAACTGGTCAAGCGCACCCAGCGCCCGCAGAACGGCATCCTGCACCAGATCATCCGCGGCATGACGGTCCCTGGCCAGAAAACGCGCATAGCCACGCAACTCCGGCAGCAAAGTTGCTATTTGCACGCGGAGTTCAGCCGCGCCATGCTGTTGGTCAGCATCCGACAGCGACGCCTGATTCTCTTCCTCCGGTCCCGGAGCAGGTTTCAAGGCAGGCGAATGAGAAGCGGATGGTAAAGGAGAACCCGCGTGACGCGGTTGTCGTGTCATGGGGGCACAGTAACAGCGGCGCGCGCATGCGCAAGCGCAGAGCCAAGGAATGACACGGATGCAGAGCCTGTCCCGCGATGAATTGCTTCAAGCCCTGCCCTATGCACGCCGTTACGCCAGAGCGCTGGCTGGAAATCAGGAAAAAGGCGATGCCCTTGTTGCCTCCGGCTTGCGGCAGGCACTGACCGCTGCAGAGTCGTGTTATCCACAGGATAATGCCCGTTTCGCACTGTATCATTGGGTCACACAGCAGTTTTCTGCTGAAGGCCCATCAGATCATGGGCCTCTTTCGATCCAGCAGCGGCAAAGTCTTCTTCTTTCCCATCTGGAAGAAGTTCCGGTGGAGGCGATCGGGGCCATTATGGGCCTGAGCAAGGATCAGGCGGCCTCTCTGTTGGCGGATGCGCGCAGCAATCTACGTAATGCTGCTTCGGCCAATGTTCTGATTATCGAGGATGAGCCGATTATCGCGATGGATATTGAAGAGCTGGTTCAAAGCTGCGGCCATAATGTCGTCGGACTGGCAGCCTCGGAGCAGGAAGCCGTGGAGCTGGCCCTGAAACACCGTCCGGGCCTGATTCTGGCCGATATCAACCTTGGCAAGGGTGGAGATGGCATGCAGGCTGTCTCCCGTATTCTGGCGCACCATCAGGCACCGGTGATTTTTGTGACGGCCTATCCAGAGCGTCTGTTGACCGGGGAGCATACGGAACCGGCTTTTGTCATCACCAAACCTTTCGAACCGATGACACTCGCCATTACGACCTATCAGGCGGTGACAGGTGGTGTATCATTGGGTTGAAGTCGTGCCTGCCGGTCAATAAGCACGGCGCCTTCATCCCCGCACTGAGCTTCCGGTGAGGAACCCATTCCGCTGCGAGGCGCTTTCTGGGGAGAAGTGTCGACAGGATCGACGTCCCTCTTTTCGGAGCAGACACCGTATCCATGCAAATTCTGGATCAGATCGCCAAGCCAGTCAGTCAACATATGACAGGGACAAGAGCTGTCACCCTTGTTCGCCTCCCGGCTCTGCCCGCACTGGAGCGGGAGGAGGACTGGCAGTCCATCCTGCACCGGATGGTCCAATTCAGGCAGGACGGATTCACCCATGTCGTGGTGACCGCCCACTTCGCGGCAGAGGCGGGCGGGATCAGTGTTCCCCTTCTCAGCAGCCTGATACGACAGGCGCGTGCTGCGGAAATTGGCGTCATTTTGGATATCGAGACTGGTGATCTGGATAATCTGCCATCCCTTTCTCCCATTCTGGACACGCTGGACGGCCTCCTGATTGGCGGATTGCAGGACGCCTCATCAGCGGCAATCCGTCATTTCACCGACATGGCATCCCGGGAAGACCTCCTGCTGATCGGGGATATGGCCGGAACACCTATTCATCGTCTGCCGGATTTCGAGCAGGCAGGCCTGACCCATGTTCTTTCATCCTATCCTTGGTGGGATGGGGCCGGGATATGGTTCTGGCGGGAACTGGTTGCCCTGCAACGGATTGCCGCGGTGATTCACCCGCTGCCGGAGCATAACGATGATACCCGCTTTATCTTTCAGGCTGAACTGGCGGCCATCCTGGGCACCGGCCTGTCGGTGAAGGCTTCATGGAGGCAGGCGGATGATCAGGATTCCACCCGAAATATCGTCCTCCGTCAGGCCAACGATCGGGCGCATTTTCTGGCCAGGTTCAGTCGTAGCGCCGTGCTGATGAGTGCTCCCGGTGCAGAATTGATCGCGTGCCTGCGCAGCGGAACTGATGGGTCGGGACGTCTCCTGCTGGTGAATACCAGCACGACATCCACTGCCGCCCCTCCAGCTGATCTGCTGGCCGCGTCCCGCACAGCGCTTTCCCTGCGCAATCCGGTTCCGATCACCATCAGCCCACTCGGCACGGTGGACATTGAGGTTTCGCCCGCTCCTCCTATTGTCGAGGGTGCGTCGCTTTCCGTCACCGATTCAGCACTGAATGCCAGCCATTGGGCACGGATTGCCATTGAAAATGTCAGCCCCGCTGTGGATGACGGAGGCTTTCCCGCCCGACGCATCGTCGGTGAAACCGTCACAGTGGAAGCGGATATTCTCTGCGAAGGCCATGACGTTCAGGCAGTCCGCGTATTATGGCGCGCAAAGGATGAAACTGGCTGGCGCGAAAGCCGGATGCAGCCGCTGGGCAATGATCGGTGGCAGGGTTCCTTTTCCCTGACCAGGCTGGGAGATCATGTCTTCTGTATCGAGGTATGGCGAGATGAATTCGGCACCTATCGCGAGGAACTGCGCAAAAAATATGAGGCCGGAAACGACATCACCCTGGAGCTTCAGGAAGGAAGATTGCTGGTCGAGCGCCTGATCGATGGACACGATGATGTCCCGGATGGCCTGAAAGCCCTGATTTCTGCCGATGATCAAGCCACACGGGCTGCCCTGCTGGCACCCGGCACGGCAGAGCATCTGGCTTCCCTTGATCCTCGTCCATTCCGGACACGCTCAGCCTTTTATCCTGTCGAAGCAGAGCGGCAGGCGGCACGTTTTGCAAGCTGGTACGAAATATTCCCACGCTCCATGAGCGATGATCCGGAGCGACATGGCACCTTCCGGGATGTAGAAAAACATCTGCCCCGTATCCGCGATATGGGCTTCGATGTGCTGTATTTCCCTCCAATCCATCCCATTGGTCGGCAAAACCGCAAGGGGCGCAACAATACCCTGACACCTTCGGATACCGATCCCGGCAGCCCCTATGCCATCGGATCGGAGGTGGGTGGCCATGACGCCCTTCATCCTGAACTGGGAACGCTGAAGGATTTCCGACATCTGCGTGACGAGGCCGCAAGGCACGGGCTGGAATTGGCGCTGGATTTCGCGGTGCAGTGCTCCCCCGACCATCCATGGCTGAAACAGCATCCAGGCTGGTTTGCATGGCGCCCGGATGGCACGATCAAATATGCTGAAAATCCGCCTAAAAAATATCAGGACATCGTCAATGTCGATTTTTACAGTGACATGGCGGTACCTGATTTATGGGTTTCCCTCTATCATGTCGTCATGATGTGGGTAGCGGAGGGTGTGAGGATCTTCCGCGTGGATAATCCACACACGAAACCGTTTCCATTCTGGCAATGGTTGATTGCGGAAATACGTAAGACCCACCCCGACACGCTGTTTCTGGCCGAGGCATTTACCCGGCCCAAAATCATGTATCGTCTGGCAAAAATCGGTTTTTCCCAGTCCTACACTTACTTTACCTGGCGCAATGGCAAGGCGGAATTGACGGAGTATTTGCAGGAACTGACCACCACATCAGCGCGGGAGTTTTTTAGGCCCAATTTTTTCGTCAATACGCCAGATATCAACCCCACTTTTCTCCAGACATCCGGGCGGCCGGGTTTTCGTATCCGCGCCGCACTGGCGGCAACATTGTCGGGATTGTGGGGCGTCTATAGCGGATTTGAACTCTGCGAAGGCCGTGGCCTGCCCGGCAAGGAAGAATATTCGGATTCCGAAAAATACGAGATCAAGGCATGGGACTGGGATCGCCCCGGCAATATCGTCGACGATATTCGCTTGCTCAATCGTCTGCGGCGCGACAATCCGGCGCTTCAATCCCATTTGACTGTGCGGTTTCTGACGGCATGGAATGATGCTGTCCTGTTCTATGAAAAGGCGACTCCCGACCGGCAAAATGTTTTGCTGATTGCGGTGACTGTCGACCCTTTCAATGCTCAGGAAACAGACATCGAAATACCTCTCTGGCTCTGGAATCTGCCCGATCACGGTTCACTTGCGATGGAGGATCTCATCTCCGGCGATGATTTCATCTGGACCGGAAAGATCCAGCATATCCGGCTTGATCCATGGACGCGCCCCTATGCCATATGGCGCGCCAGACCCGCGACCTGACAACACTGCCGGCGGGAAGTCTGACCAGATTTTTCCTTGTGTTTTGACTGGCCTGAAGACCAAGTTGATTGGAGTTCACATGAGCAAAAACACCGCACTGTCACCCATTGAAGATACGCTCTGGTACAAAGATGCAATTATCTACCAGTTGCACGTCAAATCATTCTTCGATGGCGACAATGACGGAATTGGCGACTTTAAAGGACTTCTTTCAAAACTCGACTATATTGCCGAGCTCGGTGTCACAGCCATATGGCTGCTGCCTTTCTATCCTTCTCCCCGCCGCGATGACGGATATGATATTGCTGATTATCGGGGCGTTCATAAAGATTACGGATCACTGGCCGACTTCCGCCGCTTTGTAGCTGAAGCCCATGCGCGCGGGCTGAGGGTGATTACGGAGCTGGTGGTCAATCATACGTCCGACCAGCACCCATGGTTCAGGAAAGCCCGGGAAAGCAAGCCCGGATCGGCAGCACGTAATTTTTATGTCTGGTCTGATGACGATAAAAAATATAGCGGCACCAGAATTATCTTTCTCGACACAGAAAAATCCAACTGGACATGGGATGAGACCGCCAATGCCTATTTCTGGCACCGCTTCTACTCCCATCAGCCGGATCTGAATTTCGACAATCCCCGCGTCTTGCAGGAAGTGCTATCGGTGATGCGGTTCTGGCTGGATATTGGTGTTGACGGGTTGCGCCTTGATGCGGTGCCTTATCTGGTAGAGCGCGAAGGCACCAATAATGAAAACCTTCCTGAAACGCACGATATTCTGAAGCGCATTCGCGCTGAACTCGATGCGCATGCACCGGGAAGAATGCTGCTGGCAGAGGCCAATCAATGGCCCGAAGACGCTCAGCAGTATTTCGGCGAGGGCGATGAATGCCATATGTCGTTTCATTTTCCTTTGATGCCCCGCATGTATATGGCCATTGCACGGGAGGATCGCTTCCCGGTCACCGACATCATGCGGCAGACACCGGAAATTCCAGCCATCTGTCAGTGGGCGGTGTTTCTGCGCAACCATGACGAGCTGACGCTGGAAATGGTCACAGATAGCGAACGAGACTATCTATGGAGCACGTACGCCGCTGATCGCAGGGCGCGGATCAATCTGGGCATTCGCCGCCGTCTGGCACCGCTGCTGGAGCATGACCGCCGCCGTATCGAATTGATGAACGGGCTTCTGCTCTCCATGCCTGGAACACCGGTTATTTATTACGGCGATGAAATCGGCATGGGCGATAATATCCATCTCGGCGACCGTGATGGGGTGCGCACGCCGATGCAATGGTCCAGCGACCGGAATGGCGGTTTTTCCCGTGCTAATCCGGCAGCACTGGTTTTGCCGACGATCATGGACCCGGTCTATGGATTTCAGGCCGTCAATGTGGAAGCACAGGCAGCGGACCAGCATTCCCTGCTGAACTGGATGCGCCGCATGTTGGCGGTACGCAGGCAGTTCACGGCTTTCGGGCGCGGCACGCTGCGTTTCCTGTATCCGGAGAACCGTAAAGTTCTGGCCTATCTGCGTGAACATGAGGATAGCGGCAATGAGCAGACCATTCTCTGTATCTGCAATCTGTCCCGCTCGGCGCAGGCAGTCGAGCTGGACATCAGCGCCTTCAGTGGACGCGTCCCGGTGGACATGGTCGGTGGCTCTGCTTTTCCCCCGGTTGGGCAATTGCCGTATCTGTTGACGCTACCCCCTTATGGTTTCTTCTGGTTCGTGCTGGCCCAGAGCGAGCATCTGCCACATTGGTACACCCCGCCATCCGAATCCCTGCCGGATTATGCAACGGTGGTGATCCGTTCCGACATCAGCGAGGTTCTGGAAGCACAGAACCGCAAAATTCTGGAAACTGAAAGCCTCCCCGCCTATCTGCCAAAACGGCGCTGGTTCGGCGCGAAAGGCGAAAAGGTTAAAGCCGCACGCTTTGCCTACATGGCCCGTCTCGGCGGCCATGAGGGTGATCCGGTGCTGCTGGGTGAGGTCGAAGTTCAGCTCGGCTCACGTACCGAACGTTATACGCTTCCACTCGGTATTGTGTGGGAGGATGATATCAGCAGCCCGCTGGTCGCACAGCTTGCCCTGGCCCGTGTACGACGTGGACGAAGGGTGGGCTATCTTACCGATGCCTTCGCGGTGGACAGCCTGACGGGCGCACTGATGATGAGCCTGCGCCGTGCTGCCAATAATCACAGCTCATTGAGCGTGGATGATGGCACAATAGAATTTCGCCCGACCCCCCTTCTGGCGGAAGTTACGCTGCCACCAGAGCCGGAAATCCGACGCCTGTCAGCCGAACAGTCGAATTCTTCGCTGATTTTGGGAGAAACGATCGTATTCAAGCTGATCCGTCGTGTCAGCAGCGGTATCCATCCCGAGGGCGAGATGACGCGGGTGCTGACTGAACGCGGTTTTGCGAATACAGCACCGCTTTATGGCGAGATGGTGCGGATCGGCCCCGATGGCACACCACATACGCTGGCGCTGGCACAGGGCTTCGTGCGCAACCAGGGTGATGCGTGGCAATGGACGCTGGATTTCCTCAGCCGGGCGGTGGAGGAATATGCCGTCACCGGTCGCAATGGCACGACGGAAAGTGACCTGTTCGGCGGTTATAATGTGCTGGCCTCCGCTATCGGTCGTCGTCTTGCGGAAATGCATGCGATCCTGACATGGCCCGATGACAATCCTGATTTCAGCCCTGTTGCCGTCGATGTCCATGACTTGCAGGGCTGGGCCGCCAGTGCGCGGGAACAGGTGCGCGACGCCTTTCACCTGCTGCATGGCATGACGGAGTTTGCTTCCAATGAAACTGCCGACCAGGTCAGAGCTCTGCTAGCTCAGGAGGCGGAAATAGTGGAACGCCTCGATACACTCGCCACAAAGGGAGCAGGCGCAATAAAGACCCGGATTCACGGGGATTTCCATCTTGGACAAGTGCTGGTCGTGCAAGATGACGCCTACCTGATCGATTTCGAGGGTGAGCCTGCCCGTCCGCTGGAGCAGCGACGCGCCAAAGGCAATGGTTTGCGAGACGTTGCGGGTTTGCTGCGCAGTTTTGACTATGCGGCTTCCTCCGGCGGCATGTCGCTGACCATCGCCGGCGCTGCACAGATGACGGAACGACGGGATCATTTGTTGCAACAGTTCCGGCAGAGTGCCACACGCAGTTTTCTTGATGCCTATCTGGAGGTTTTGCGTTCAGCAGATACACCCTGGGTTCAGCAGGAAGGGATCGAGCCACTGTTGACCCTGTTCCTGATTGAAAAAGCTGCCTACGAAATACGCTACGAAGCTGCCAATAGGCCGGGCTGGATCGGCATTCCAGTGGCTGGGCTGTACCATCTGGTTTTCGGTGCATCCCCCTCCTCTCCTGCCACCGATGAAGGACATTCCTGAATGAATGCGCTGGACCTAAACACCCTCATCCATCCTGATGTAGCCGCCGCAATCATACATGGCCGCCATGGTGATCCGTTCAGCGTACTGGGCGTCCATACCACCCGTGACGGTGTGGTCCTGCGCAGTTTCCAACCTCACGCCACCAGCGTGGTGGCGATCAGCCCGGACAGTGGACAGGAAATCGCCACACTGCACCGTGTGCATGGCGATGGGCTTTTTGCCGCCCGTCTGCCAGGCAGGATGGGTTATCGCCTGAAAATCGTAACCGCGACCGGGACGGATATCATAGACGATCCCTATGTTTTTCCTAATCTGCTTGGCGATCTGGATGTTTACCTGCTGGCTGAAGGGCGGCATGAGGATCTAGGACGCGTTCTGGGTGCCCATGTCACCACCATGCACAGTCCGGACGGACGGGAGGTCGAAGGAGTCCGTTTCGCGGTATGGGCGCCAAACGCCACCCGTGCCTCCGTGATTGGAAGCTTCAACCATTGGGACGGCCGCTGCCACCCCATGCGTAAACGCGTGGAGGCAGGGGTGTGGGAACTGTTCATTCCCGGTCTGACCGCAGGAACGCTCTATAAATACGAATTGCTCGGCCCGAACGGGGAGCTTTTACCTTTGAAAGCCGATCCGGTGGCCTGGTATGCGGAAATTCCTCCTGCCACGGCTTCGATCGTCGCCTCCCCTGCTCCGTTGCAGTGGACGGACGAACAGTGGATGCAGCAGCGTGGCAGATTACAGGCAGCTGACCAGCCGATTTCAATTTATGAAGTTCATCCAACCTCCTGGATGCCGGCGGAATGTGGGGATTGGAACACTCTTGCCGATCGGCTGATTCCCTATGTGCAGTCGCTGGGCTTTACTCATGTCGAATTTCTGCCGGTCATGGAACATCCGTTCGGCGGTTCATGGGGCTATCAACCGCTCGGGCAGTTTGCGCCGATGGCGCGCCTGGGCACGCCGGAATCCTTCGCTTCTCTGGTCAACCGACTGCATGAAGCGGGTATCGGCGTTATTCTCGACTGGGTACCTGCGCATTTTCCCACTGATGCGCATGGACTGGCCCGCTTCGATGGCACCGCGCTTTACGAACATGAAGACCCGCGCGAGGGGTATCACTACGACTGGAATACCTACATCTATAATCTGGGCCGCAATGAAGTGCGGGCCTTCCTGATTTCAAGCGCAGTTCACTGGCTTACTTATTTCCATGCGGATGCGCTGCGCGTGGATGCCGTCGCTTCCATGCTGTATCGCGATTACAGCCGCAAGCATGGTGAATGGATACCAAACATGTATGGTGGCCGGGAAAATCTAGAATCCGTCAGTTTTCTTCAACATCTCAGTGCTGTTGTAAAATCCCGTGCACCGGGTGCCGTTCTGATCGCCGAGGAAAGCACCGCATGGCCTGGTGTCACCAGACCAGCCCATGAAGGTGGGTTGGGCTTCGATTATAAATGGAACATGGGGTGGATGCATGACACGCTGCACTACATGCAGGAAGACCCCGTCAATCGCAGCTGGCATCATGATCAGATGACGTTTGGACTGGTCTATGCCTTTAGTGAGAAATTTATTCTTCCGCTTTCGCATGACGAAGTCGTGCATGGGAAACGTTCCTTGCTTGGGCGCATGCCGGGCGATGAATGGCAGCGTTTTGCCAATCTGCGTGCCTATTATGGCTTCATGTGGACGCATCCCGGCAAAAAGCTGCTGTTTATGGGCGGCGAGATTGCCCAGGAACAGGAATGGAGCGAAGGGCATGGTACCGACTGGTATCTTCTGGACCGCCCGAACCATCAGGGTGTTCAACGCCTGGTGGCCGATCTGAACACTCTCTATCGCGCGGAACCCGCGCTGTATCGCAAGGATTGCGCGTGGGATGGTTTTTCATGGCTCGTGATTGACGACAGGACGCAGAGCGTTTTCGCCTATCTGCGATACGGAGCAGATTCCGATGCTCCGGTTCTGGTGGTGTGCAATCTGACGCCTGTACCACGTCATGATTACCGCATCGGTGTGCCGCAGGGTGGATTCTGGCGGGAAATTCTTAACACAGATGCAGGGATTTATGGTGGTTCCAATACCGGGAATGGCGGGGGACGCATGGCGGATGCATCACCCAGCCATCAACATCCGGCATCATTGCAACTGACGCTGCCACCACTGGCAACCATCATTCTGAAACCGGAAAGCTGATTGCAATGGCGCTGTATGAATGGCCCACCAAACATGGCGTGACGCGAAAGGACAACATCACCCGTTTCCGCATCTGGGCACCGGATATCACTCTCATGTCGCTCCAGATTCAGGGTGAGGATCCTGTACCGATGCAGGCCCTTGATGGCGGTTGGCATGAATATGAACACCGTATACCTCCCGGAACCAGATACAAATTCATCCTGCCTGATGGCCTTGCTGTTCCTGACCCTGCCTCTCGCTGCCAGGATGGAGATGTTCATGGCTGGAGCATCGTCACCGATCCCGGCACTTATGTCTGGAAGCATAATGAATGGAAAGGCCGGCCATGGCATGAAGCCATTCTCTACGAGCTTCATCCGGGTGCTTTCGGCGGATTCAAGGGCATCGTCGATTATCTGCCTTCCCTCAAAGCTATCGGGATCACCGCTCTTGAACTCATGCCGTTGGCTGATTTTCCGGGAGCAAGAAACTGGGGATATGACGGCGTTCTACCCTATGCACCCGATACGGCGTATGGCAGCCCAGACGATCTGAAAGCTTTGATAGACACTGCGCACGGGCTGGGCCTGATGGTCTATCTGGATGTGGTATACAATCATTTCGGGCCTGATGGTGCCTATGCACATGTTTATGCCAGAGATTTTTTTGACGAAAGCAAACATACGCCTTGGGGTGCAGCCATCGATTTTACACGGTCGGAGGTTCAGGATTATTTCGTCGACAATGCGCTTTACTGGCTGAACGAATTCCGTTTCGACGGACTTCGCTTCGATGCCACCCATGCCATAGAGCCGCAATCTTTTTTGCCGGACATGGCGCGCCTGATTCGGGAACGAATCACGCCATTAGACCGTCATGTGCATCTGATGCTGGAACATGAGGGCAACGTTTCCCACCTGCTCCGCCCCGCCAGGAACGGCGCATATTACGACGCGCAATGGACTGACGATTTCCATCACTGTCTTCATGTGCTGCTAACCGGAGAAACCGAAGGATATTATGAAGATTTCGAGGATGCCACCAACCTTCTGGCACGTTGCCTGAGTGACGGCTTCGCCTATCAGGGAGAAGTATCACGCCATAGCGGCCAGCATCGTGGCCATCCCGCCGATGGGCTGCCTACGACCGCTTTCATCATCTGTCTGCAAAATCATGACCAGATCGGCAATCGTGCCATGGGGGAACGTCTGATCACCCTGACGGATCATGACGCCTTACGGGCGGCCACCGCCTTGCAGATTCTTATGCCTCAGATACCTCTGATTTACATGGGCGAGGAATGGGAATCGCACACGCCATTTTTATTTTTTACTGACCATCACGACGAACTTGCCGATGCCGTCAGAGAAGGGCGACGGGCTGAGTTCAAACATTTCTCCGCCTTTCAGGATCCGGAAAAACGGAAACATATTCCTGACCCCAATGCCGAGACGACCTTTACCCGTTCGATCCCCGACTTTACCGCTGCTCAGACACAGCAGGGACAGGACGCACTGGCATTCCGGCAAATGCTGCTGTCGTTGCGTCATACTCTGTTGCTGCCCCGCCTGGCAGGAACATGCAGCACAGGGGTTGATATTCTTGGTCAGGGCGCTTTGCTGGCACAATGGAAGCTGGGAGATGGCGCGCTGATGAGTATCGGCGTCAATCTCGGCACCGAACCGGTTCCCCTGCCTCCGATAGCCGGAAAAGCCATTTTCAGTACGCGCGACCCATCCTCCAATCATACCCTGTTGCCGGTAGCCACCACCGCGCTATGGTTCAAGGAAGCCAGCGCCGAGGATGTTCCGTGATTGATGAAGACCTCCATCGCCTTGCCGACCGTGCCGGAGTATCTACTTGGTACAGAGACGCTTTCGGACACGATAATGCCGTCTCACCGGATACATTGCGGGCTGTATTGCGGGCAATCGGACTGCCCGGCGACAGTCAGGCCCAGATTGCGGACAGCCTCGCCATTCTTCAGGCACGGGAAGACGGGCGGCATCTTCCTCCCCTGATCACCGCCGATGCGGGGCAGTCCATTTCGCTTGGACAGCAGGAAGGAGCGTGGGAACTGACGCTGGAGAACGGCACACGCCGTAGCGGAACACTCAATCCTGGCGAAAGCCTGCCACCGATTGAAGAACCCGGTTATCACAGTCTGGAAATAGCCGGACAGCGCATCACTATCGCCAATGCTCCAGCCGAGTGCAAACGCCCCCGTCATGGAAGCTGGGGGGTGGCAGCACAGCTTTATGCCCTCCGTCGCGAGGGAGATGGAGGCATCGGTGATTTTGCCGCGCTTGCCCGCTTTGCTCCCGCCGCCGCACGGCAGGGTGCGCAAGCGATCGGCATCAGTCCGGTTCATGCCCAGTTCAGCGCCGATCCGGACCGATTCAGCCCGTATTCTCCCTCCAGCCGGATTGCACTCAATGTGCTACATGGCGACGATTCGGGTCTTCTGGACGGTTTTTCCTTCTCGGAAGGAGAGGCCGAGCGCCAGCATCTGGAAAGTCTCAGCCTGATCGACTGGCCTGCCGCCACGCGCCTGCGTCTGCGCCGCTATCGCGCTCTGTTCGATGCGCTGGGCGGCACGCATCCCGACTTCACCGCATGGCGGGCCGGTCCCGGCAAAGTGGTGGAAGATCACGCCCGTTTTGAGGCCCTGCATGGGCATTTCTTCGGAACCGATCCGTCCCGTTGGAACTGGCGGAGCTGGCCGGATGAGTATCGTCATCCTGCCTCCGTCACCGTACAGCGTTTTGCAGCCGAGCATGCAAAAGAAGTCGATTTCCATGCCTTCCTGCAATTTCTGGCCGAGCGCGGGCTGGCGCATGCCCAGCGTGCTGCGCGGGAAAGCGGGATGGAGATCGGGCTGATCACCGATCTCGCCGTCGGCACGGATGGAGGCGGCAGCCATTGCTGGAGCCGACAAAAAGAAACGCTGATTGGCTTGTCCGTAGGTGCACCCCCCGATCTGCTCAGCCCGCAGGGGCAGGATTGGGGGCTAACGGCTTTCTCCCCCGTCGGTCTGATGGAGCAAGGATTCAGCGCTTTCATTGAAATGCTGCGCGCCGCCCTGCGTCATGCGGGCGGGGTACGGATCGATCATGTGATGGGTATTGCGCGGCTTTGGGTGTTGCCGGAAGGCGCACGCGCGACCGAAGGCGCTTATCTGCGCTTTCCGTTGCAGGATATGCTGCGCCTGACCGCGCTGGAAAGTCATGCGCATCAGGCATTAATCCTTGGCGAGGATCTGGGGACCGTACCGGAAGGGTTCAGTGACGCGCTGCAGGCCCGTGCCGTACATGGATTGCGTGTGCTGTATTTCGAGCGCGGAGAACATGACTTCAAACCACCCGAATATTATTCCCGCACCGCTGTTGCCATGACCAGCACGCATGACCTTGCCCCCGTCGCGGGATGGTGGAGCGGCCATGATCTGGAAACCCGGAAGTCACTCCGGTTGCTGAGTGACGACACGGCTATCTGGCTCAGTTACGAAGAACGCGAGCGTGACAGGCAAGCCCTGTGGGGTGCCATGCAGGCATCGGGCGCGGCTCAAGGCGATGCGCCGGAAGCACACAATACCGGCCCCGCCGTGGATGCAGCGATCCGTCATATCGGCCGCACGCACTCGACCCTCGTGCTGCTGCCGATGGAAGATGCGCTCGGATTACGCGAACAACCGAATCTTCCGGGGACTTACAGGGAACATCCGAACTGGCGCCGTCGTTTCAATGGAGCAGCGGAAGCATTGTTCGACTCCCCGGACGTGTCGCACCGCTTGCAGGAATTGGAAAAAAGCCGCCCCTCATGAGCATCAGCGCCACGGCCAGACTGCAATTCCACAAGGATTTCACCCTCGCCGATGGCACGAAACTGGTCCCCTACCTGGCCAGCCTGGGTATCAGCCATCTCTATGCCTCCCCTTTGCTGAAGGCACGCCCAGGATCGACTCACGGCTACGACATTGTCGATCACACTCAGCTGAACCCCGAAATCGGGGATGAGACAGCGCTGCAAACGCTGGTCGCCGCTTTGCGGCAGCACGATATGGGTTTGATCCTCGATATCGTTCCCAACCATATGGGGGTCGGCGGCAGCGATAATCTCTGGTGGCTCGACGTGCTTGAATGGGGACGCTCCAGCCCCTACGCCGAATTTTTCGACATTGACTGGGATCCACCGGATTCATCCCTGCGCGGTCGTATACTGGCACCGTTTCTGGGGAGCCCGTACGGCGATGCCCTCGATCACGGCGATATCACCCTTCATTTTGATGATCAGGACGGCCGGCTGTTCATCAGTTGCTATGGATCGCACCGCTTTCCCGTGACCCCGCGGGAATATGTCACAATTTTGTCCGCCGAAGGGGGTCGACTGGAGGAAATCGCCCGCGACATTGCCGAACTTCCTGCGGGCCGCGACAGCACCCGACGGCAGGTCGAAGGCTTGAGGCAGCAATTACGCGAACCTTCCCTGCGGAGTGGAATCGATCATGCCCTGCGCTCCTTCGATCCTCATCAGCCGGCGGGGCGAGAACGCCTGCACCGCCTGCTGGAACGGCAGCATTACCGGCTGAGCTTCTGGCGGGCAGCCTCCGATGAGATCAACTGGCGGCGGTTTTTCGACATCAACGGTCTTGCCGGGGTTCGGGTTGAAGTGCCGCATGTGTTCGATGCGACCCATGAGTATACGCTCTCTCTTTACGCGCGTGGGCTGATCGATGGGCTGCGGATCGACCATGTAGACGGGCTGGCAGATCCTCGCGGCTATTGCCGGAAGCTGCGGCGCAGGCTTGAAGCCGCAACGGGGAGCAGGCCAGTAGAGTTGCGGCATATTAAACCGGTGATCTGGGTGGAGAAAATCCTGGCCCCGCATGAAAAACTGCCTGCCGACTGGCTGACCGACGGCACCACCGGCTATGATTTCATGAGCCAGGTGTCAGCCCTGCTGCATGATCCGTCCGGAGAAGCGCCGCTGACGCATTTCTGGACCAGCTTCACGCATCGTCCCGGCGATTTCGAGGATGAGGCCAAGGCGGCCAGACGGCAGATTCTACGCGAAAGCCTGTCCAGCGAGACCTTTGCCACGGCTGCCGCCCTCCATCGCCTCGCCCGCCGTGATCCGCATACGCGGGATTACACGCTCACCGCCATCCGACGGGTGCTGGTCGAAATTCTGGTTCATTTCCACGTGTATCGTATCTATGCCGGCCTTGGAGGAATGGCGGATCCTGATGAGCGGGAGTTGGACTGGGCGATTGCCGGGGCCCGGAAAACCGTACGCTCTGCTGATCTCGGCCTGCTTGATCTGGTCGGGAGATGGCTTGCAGGCAGCGGGCTGCGACAGGTGCCGGCAGGACCAAGGCGTCAGGAATGGTTACGCGCCATGGTACGGTTTCAACAGCTTTCCGCCCCGACCAATGCCAAATCGGTGGAGGATACGGCATTCTATCGCTATGGACGCCTGCTGTCCCGCAATGAAGTCGGGGCCGAGCCACAGCAATTCGCGCTGACCCCGGCCGCTTTTCATGTCGCCAATACAGACCGTCGCAAACGCTGGCACCGCGGCCTGTTGGCCACTGCCACCCATGACCACAAACGTGGCGAGGATACACGCGCGCGCATCGCGGTTTTGTCCGAACTTCCAGAGCTCTGGGAGAATGCCGTCATGCGATGGAGCCGTCTGAACACGCCCCTGCGACGGGAGATCGAGCATCATCCGGCACCTGACGAAGCCGATGAAATCATGCTGTATCAAATGCTGATCGGCGCATGGCCCTTGGCGCTATCCCCTGATGACAAGGAAGGCATGGCCGTTTTCATCGAGCGTATCGCGGCATGGCTGGAAAAGGCATTGCGGGAGGCCAAGCGTCACTCGGAGTGGGCTGCACCCAATGAGGCGTATGAATCCGCCTGCCGCAATTTTCTGTTTGATCTGCTCAATCCGGACCGTCCCGCAAAAGTAGCGCAGGACATGGCCGCTTTCGCATCCGGTATCATGGCAGCAGGCGCCTGCAACAGCCTGTCGCAGACTCTGCTGAAAGCAACATCCCCCGGAATCCCCGATCTCTATCAGGGGGCAGAGTTCTGGGATTTCAGTCTGGTCGATCCGGATAACCGTCAGCCGGTTGATTTTCCATCCCGCGTTGCCGCTTTGCAGGATGAAAACAAGGCAGAGGCAGCCAGTCTGGCCGGGCACTGGCATGACGGACATATCAAGCAGGCAATTCTGGCAGCTGCCTTGCGCTTGCGCCGTCAGGCGCCATGCCTGTTCGAAGAAGGAACCTATCTGCCGTTAAAGGTGGAAGGGCCTCAATCCGGCCATATTCTTGCCTTTGTTCGGGCGCATGAAGGTCGTGCTGCGCTGATAGCTGTGACAAGGTTGACGGTGCGGCTGCGAAATGAAGATGATTTTTTCTCTTCCTCGGCTCAGCTATCCTCGGACAGCAGCGCTCCCCTGCCCCTTGCAGAGCAGGCAGCGCCGGTAATGACAGAACTGTGGACCGTTCCGGCAACAGCATGGAAAGGAACTTTCATCCACGTACCGCGTCAGTTTCAGGGCCGGAAGGTTAAAAATCTGCTGGATGGGATGGTGACGAACGCTCTGCCTGCCCGGATCAGGGCGGAAGATATGTTCAATATCCTCCCTGTCGCTTTGCTGGAGGCAGGATGAGTCGTCTGGTCGTCATATCCAACCGCGTCCCGCTGCCGGGCAACGATTCGCTTGCCGGTGGGCTTGCTGTTGCCTTGTCGGGTCTGCTGCAAAGCAAGGGGGGATTATGGTTCGGCTGGAGTGGCCGGATCAATGATGAAGGGGATGATACGATCCACCATCAGGCTGACGGGGAGGTGGATTACGCGACTATCGACCTGCGCCGTCATGAGCATGACGGATTTTATAATCGCTTTGCTAACGGCACGCTCTGGCCTTTGCTGCACGGCATGCCCGATCTGGTTCGCTTCCGTCAGCAGGATGCAACCACTTACCGGGCGGTCAACCAACGTTTCGCCGACCTTGTGTCCACACTCCTGAAGCCCGACGATTTCATCTGGATTCACGATTATCATTTCCTGCCCCTGGCCAGCATGCTGCGCCAGAAAGGGCTGCGTAATCCGATCGGCTTTTTCCTGCATATCCCGTTCTGCATGCATGAGACCCTTCAGACCGTACCCGGCATGGACGGGTTGGTACGAGAGATGCTGCAAGCCGATCTGGTTGGTTTCCAGAGCACTTCCGATATGGAACATTTCAGTCAGGCCGCCCATCAGGCCGGTCTTGTAAAAGGTCTACCCCCTACCCTGGAAACCATGCAGGGGCACCGCGTCAGACTCGGTGTCTTTCCTGCCGCCATTGATGCGCGCGGTTTTGCACAGACCGCCAGCACCGCGATGGAAGGGCCGGAATATCATGCCCTTCAGAAAAGTCTGGGCACGCAATCCCTGATTCTGGGTGTTGATCGGCTCGACCCCACCAAAGGCTTGCGTCAGAAAATCGGGGCCTATCGCCAGTTCCTGCTCCGGCATCCAGAGTGGCGCGAACTGACCAGCCTGTTACAGATTGCCGCTGCCTCCCGTCAGGAAGTCGAGACCTATCGTCGGCTAAAAGAAGATGTAACGCGGGAGGCAGGGGCCATCAATGCCGAGATGGGTACACCCCATTGGCAGCCTCTACGCCTTGTCACGCAGGCTGGTCGGAGGGATGTCATCGCGGGCTATATGCGGCTGGCCAAAGTAGCGCTGGTGACCCCAGCGCGGGACGGCATGAATCTGGTCGCCAAGGAATTTATCGCCGCCCAGCGTGCGGAAGACCCCGGCGTGCTGATTCTTTCCCGCTTCGCAGGTGCAGCGGATCATCTGCAAGAGGCACTCATCGTCAATCCTCACGATCATGATTCACTGGCCGAAACGATCGCACGAGCGCTCTCCATGCCATTGCCCGAGCGCCGGGCACGCTGGGAAGCATTATGGCATAGATTGCAGCAGGAAGATCCCGTCAAATGGGGGCAGTCTTTCATTGCCTCCCTCATGCGCTCTACGCACCATCCTGCGCCGCCCATATCAATGAGTAGACTGCCCCATCCCCATGCCCCCATCATCCGGACCGGTTCCCGATCAGTCAGCGTCCAGGAGCATGGTGCTTCAAAAAACATGTCCCATCATTAAATGGCTGAATACGGTTGGCAGCCCCCTCTCGCCAACCGGCTGATACAGGGCGTAAAAGCGGGGCCATGGCCCCTCCTCTTCTTCTTCTGAGCGATATTCATCTGTCTTTGGGCAGCGCGCCGCTGCTGACCGGGGCGGAACTCAATGTTGCTGCCGGTGACCGGTTATGTCTGGTCGGGCGCAACGGCTCCGGTAAATCCACCTTCCTCAAGGTCGCCGCCGGATTGCTGAAGCCGGATAGCGGTACCTGTTTCGTGCAGCCAAGCACGACTGTGCGCTATCTGCCGCAGGAACCCGATCTGAGCGGCCATGCTACGCTGCTGGATTATGTGACTGCCGGGCAAGGCCCTTCCGACGACCCATATCGTGCCGCCTATCTGCTGGAGCAGCTGGGACTGGATGGGGAGCGCATGCCCGTCAACCTCTCCGGTGGGGAGGTACGCCGCGCCGCGTTGGCGCGGGCGCTTGCCCCCGATCCCGACATTCTGCTGCTGGACGAGCCGACCAATCATCTTGATCTCCCCGCCATCGAATGGCTGGAGGCCGAGCTGAAATCCATGCGCGGAGCATTGGTATTGATCAGCCATGACCGGAAACTGCTGACCGATCTCTCCCGCTCCATCGTCTGGATTGATGGCGGCATCACGCGCCGGCTGGATCAGGGCTTTTCCCATTTCGAGGAATGGCGTGATCAGGTGCTGGAGCAGGAAGAGCGCGATCACCACAAGCTCGGCCGCAAGATCGCCATGGAAGAAGACTGGCTCCGCTACGGTGTGACGGCCCGGCGCAAACGCAACCAGAAACGGCTGGGTGATCTGCATTCCCTCCGGGCACGGTTCAAGGAGACCAGACCCGGCCAGTCATCACTCAAGATGAACGCGGCGGATGCCCAGCTATCTGGCAAAATCGTGATCGATGCCGAGGACATCTCCAAAAGCTTCGCTGATAAAACCGTCATCAACACATTGACCCTGCGTATTCTGCGTGGAGATCGGATCGGCATCGTCGGACGCAATGGCGCGGGGAAAACAACCCTCCTCTCCCTCCTGACCGGCACGCTCGAACCCGATACAGGTACGATCAAGCTGGGCACCAATCTGGTGGTCGAAACGCTCGACCAGCGCCGTGCCAGTCTGGACGATAGCCGCACCCTTGCCGACACGCTGACCGAAGGGCGCGGCGATCAGGTCATCGTCAACGGCCAAAGTCGCCATGTCATCGGCTATATGAAGGATTTCCTGTTCAAACCGGAACAGGCCCGCACACCGGTCGGCGTGCTGTCAGGTGGGGAACGCGGACGGCTTATGCTGGCCCGGGCACTGGCCAAGCCGTGCAATCTGCTGGTGCTGGACGAACCGACCAACGACCTTGACCTTGAAACTCTGGAACTGCTTCAGGAAATCATCGCCGATCATCCCGGCACCGTCATCATCGTCAGCCACGACCGTGATTTTCTGGATCGCACTGTCGGCAGCATCGTGGTCGCGGAAGGCAATGGCGTCTGGACAGAATATGCCGGTGGCTACAGTGATATGGTGGCACAGCGCGGTCAGGGCGTTGGCGATGCCCCCGTATCCGGCATGACCGGAAAACCGGCGACTCTCCGTATCAAACCGGCCCAGGCTGCCGCCAGAACACCGTCACCAAAGGGCAGGCTATCCTATAAAGACCAGCATGCCTTCGATACGTTGCCCGCCAAAATCGCCGTGTTGGAAGAGGAGATCGCCCGTCTACGAAGCAAGCTGGAGGATGCAGATCTGTTCCGGAAAGACCCGGCCACCTTCTCGAAAACGTCGGAAGCGCTGGCCACCGCCGAGGCAACGCTGGCTGAGACGGAAGAACGCTGGCTGAACATTGCCTTGCTCAAGGAACAGCTTGAGCAAGGCTGAGAATCTCTTACTTGTAGCGATACCAAGGCTTACGGATACGGGGCGGATAGGAAAGCGTGAACTCCGTCTGCAATGACAGATTGGGGTTGTAGGTGGGATCCTGCCCCAGCACATGCTCCCACTGCCGCAGCATATAGAGATACTCCCGATGTGCACGCTCGGCGTTTGATTGCTGTGTGTCTTCACCACGGCTGATAGATTCCAGATGATCCAGCACCGCATGAGGGGTCCAAAGGACACGCCATCCAGCCTGTTTCACCCGCAGGCAGAAATCGACGTCATTGTAGGAAACAGGCAGGTTTTTCTCGTCCAGCCCCCCTACAGTTTCGAACACATCACGCCTGATCACCATGCAGGCCGCCGTTACGCAGGACATATCCTGCACACGGACAAGCCGACGATCATAGCCTTCGGCATCGGGGGGACTTTGCCGGAAAACATGGGATGCCACACCGCCATGCAAGCCCGTGATCACCCCGGCATGCTGCACCGTTCCATTGCCATAGAGCAGCTTGGCCCCCACCACACCGACATTCGGTCGCAGCAGTTGCGACACCATCTCCCGCAGCCAGCCCGGCTCCCTCACCACAATGTCATTATTGACCAGAGCGATGACCGCGCCTTTCGTCAGCCTGGCCGCCTTGTTGTTGAGGGCTGAATAATTGAAGGGGCTCTCATCACGCAGAACCGAGACACGGTCATCGTCATCCTGCAGGGCCTTCAGAACACGAGCTGTCGCAGGCTCAACACTGCCATTATCGACGATGATCACCTCAATCGCAGGATAGTCCGTCCTGTAAAGCAGTCCTTCGACGCATTGGCGCACGAGTGCCGCCTGGTCCTTGGTAGGAATAATGATACTGACCAGCGGCGGCTGCTTGGGCAGCTGATAGACAATGCGCGGCCCATGCGGTGCATCGACAATCTGTGCTCCGTCCGGGCATTGCGCCTGTAGAGTGTCAAGCCATTCCGACCGGTCAGGGGCCGCCCGAACCCTTCGCTGGATGGCAATATGGGCTATATGGCTTACCTCTGTCGGTTCAGCACCAGCCACCGCCTGTGCCCACACACGATGCCGCCACAGCGCCCCGGTCAGCAGATCGCCATCAGGCAGCAGATCGCTTCTAATGGCCACCAGACCATCCAGCGCGCAGGGGTCACGCAGGCTTTCCTCGGACCATTCAGGATAGAAATGCGGTTGAACCTCTGTCCCGGCAATCTCGTCATCCGTGTAGAGCATGACGGCACCCGGTGCCTGATCCGCTTCGGCCGCCAGCAGATACAGGGCATGGGAGCGTAACTGATCCCCCGGCTCCAGAAGCACCGTGTAAAAGCGCCGTCTTATTTTTCCAGCAGGCAGCAATGAGGAGAATCGGCTGTCCTCCCGCGCCAGCGCCTGCCACCACTCAGGGAGTGGAGAAGTACCGGGCGCTGACAGCAGCAGCATCGTCCAGCGTTGATATGCTTGCTCCTGCAACGACGTCACACAAGCCCGCAGCGCGGCCTCATCACCATCCCAGCGCATGCGCACATCGAAGGTCGGACGCTCCACCAATTTGGCCATATGCCGATGGATGGCCGAAATATCCTTGTCATCCAGCGTATCGTAAAACTGCCTCCAGAGACTGAAATTACGCTTCCCGACGCGTTTCAGAATCTCAAGCCACGCACGCTGGATCGTTTTCGATAGGCCATGACGTACTGCATACTGTCTGGCCCCCCGCAAAATCCTCAGGACACGATACGCCTGATAACGGGCAACTGCCATTCTGCTTGGCGCCTGCCTACCATCCGCTGCCACCGTGTCGACCAGTGCGGAAGCCGTCACAGGCCATGCATCCGGCACATGCCGCAGAGCATGGCTCTCTATGGCAGGGGACATGATCTCCGCCACCCGGTTTCTGAAGAAATCGGGGCTGTATTCCTGCTCAACACGCTTCATGGCGGCCTGGCGAAGCCGTTCCCACAGAGCCTGATCGCGATACAGACGAGCGCAGGCTTCTGCAAATTGCTCCGCGTTATCGGCAACCAGCAACTCTTTCTCATGCGTCCAGCCGAGCTGGCGCGCCAGCAGGCCTGTGGCCACGACAGGAACCCCGCGCGCCGCAGCCTCGCAGACTTTTAAGGGAATACCGGCCGCATAGCGGGTAGGTGCAATAAAAACCCTGGTCGTCTCGTAAAGCGCGTCCAGATCCTCGACTCTGCCCAATATAGCAATACGGTCCCCCTGAAGCGACTTGGCACGGCGTGCGCCTGCACGGCCCGCCACCTGGAGGGTCCAGTTCTCCGGCATTGCTCTGGCCAATAGAGGCATGACATCGCTGGCAAACCACAGCAGGCTGTCCAGATTGGGGGATGGATCGTCATCAAGCGCGCCGACGAACAGATAACCCGATCTCTGATTGAAGCCGTTTACGGTAGGGGCCGGTGCCTGTGCATGGCCCAGCACATGGACATCCGCACAGCCTCCCTGCGTGAACAGAATTTTCTCATGCGGAGAGACGGTGACAATACGGTCCGCCAGACGGGCCATGCTCATTTCCGCCTCCAGCATCTCCTTTCTTCTGGCTGCGCCGGGAGGATGACCTTCCAGCGTCATCTGGAGAATGCTGCGCTGCGCGAAAACTGCCTCCGCATCATAAATCAGGCGGGCAGACGGGCGGGCGGAAATGTGTTCCAGAAACAGCCGCATATTATGGGGGCGGCTGACGAAAATCGTGTCGTAATAGCCATCCCGCTTATCCATCAGGCTGCGTAGCCCATCCACCCCTTCATTCAGGGCAATCTCTACCTCCCGCGGAAACAGAGCGTAGATTTCGTCCCAGGAATCGTTGGGGGTTAAAAGCGGATAATAGGTAACCGACCAACCCTCCGCGACCAGAGCCAGAGTCAATTCTGCCGCACGGGGATAGCCTGCGCCGAGGGACGGAAACGGAACGCGGTCGTCAATAACCAGTACACGGCCCTTTCCACTGTCCCGGGCGCGGGCAAACAGGGGATCGGTTCCAGGAGCATAATGCTCGCGCTTCAATGTTTCCTGATGCCGGGTTCTGAAACGTTCATGGTTGGTTGCCTGCAATGCCAGCGCCGAGTCGGAAGAGGCCGCGCTGGCAAACTCGAAGTGATCAATCGCCGCATCAGGTTCGTACACGATTCTGTATCCGGCTTCCCGCAGCCTCATGCAGAAATCGGTTTCCTCGTAATAAGCGGGCGCAAAGGCCGTATCCAGCCTTCCCAGCGCCTCGAAAGCCTTTCTCCGCACCAGCAGGAAAGCGCCGGAGCAATAATCCACGTCACGCCTGAACTGGAATTCCGCTTCCAGAGGACTCCGCCCCCTTCCATAGCCAAGGCAGGTGCCGTCGCTCCAGATAATGCTTCCGGCTTCCTGCAGGGTGCCGTCCGGCAGAATAATGGGGCCGCCAACCGCTCCGATATCCGGTGCAGCGTTCAATGCGTTCCATGCCGCCTGCAAGGTTCCCGGCCGCAGTATGGCATCATTGTTGAGCAGCAGCAGTCCCGGACCCGCCGCATGGTCTGCCGCCAGATTGACCCCCCGCAGGAAATGGAGGTTATCCTTGTTCCTGAGGATCACTGCCCCATCAATGCGGTCCAGCAGACGCGATGTCTCATCAGACGACGCATTATCTGCAATGACGACTCGCACCTGTAGAGGAGCAGCATGCTCCATGATCGAACGCAGGCATCGGTAGGTCAGGGGCGCCTGATTATAAAGCACCAGCACAATCGAGATGTCCGGAGTCTCACCGCCATAGAAAATAAGGCGCTCCTCCGAAGCCAGAAAATTTTCCAGCTCCTGCCGGGCGTGCTCCCGGAAAATGTCTTTGTCGATCCGAAGCACAGGCACATCAGGCCCGCGTGACGATGGAAAGGGTGATTTGCCCAGCAGCCTGCTAGCTGAACGCTTTAAATCCCTTGATATCTTTCTGCGCAGCCGCCCCCAATCCGGCCTGCTATCCTGCTGACGGGCCAGCCCTGATATCCGGACCATGTCCAGTTGAGCCGTCAAGACGGCCACCTGCGCCCTTAACTCAGCCTCTGAAAGCCTGGCCTGAGCCAGCTCTTCGCGTAAAAGGTCAAGTTCTGCTTCAGTCGATAGCTGGCCAGACAAAGTGTAAAAGCCCTTAATGTTCACATCCCCCAACAAACAGGATAGTCAGAGGAACCGCACTTGCACATGATCGCATGTCACGGCAGGAATATACAGGTTTGATAGCTTGCATATTTAATAACAAAGCATCTGTAAGGGGAGAAAACGGTTGGGAGAAATCTTCCGCCAGGAACGAGCCAGCGATGGCCTCGAATTTACCGGTGAGCGCTTTACCTCGACCGTATCTGGCCGCATCGAAATTGAACATTTGCACCGCTATTATCTGGCCCGGCATTTCTGCCGTGGGCTGGATGTGCTCGATATTGCCTCTGGCGAAGGATATGGGACGGCTATTCTGGCCCAGGTAGCACGCTCCGTCACCGGGGTAGACATCGCTCATGATGCCATTGCCCATTCTCGTTTGCACTACCACCGCCCCAACCTCACTTTCTTGGAAGGCAGTGGAATTGCCATTCCATTGCCGGACCACTCAGTTGATAGAATAGTTTCTTTTGAAACTATAGAGCATTTATTCGACCATCAATCTTTTATGGCCGAGTTGCGCAGAGTGTTGCGTCCTGGCGGCCTGCTGATCATTTCCAGCCCAGAACGTGATATTTATTCTCCCCCTGACCAGGGATCCAACCCGCACCATGTGCACGAACTGACGCGGCTTGAATTTCATTCCCTGCTGTTATCGAATTTCAGGCATGTCCGCTCCATGGGGCAACGCGCCTTCATTGGCAGCGCGATTGCAGCCGAACAAATTCCGGCTTTGCCCGGACTGGCCATGCCTGCCAGTCCGCTGCCGCTGGTGATCGAACACCGTGGCGACCTGCATGCTGAAGCCTCCAACGGCCTGCCGCGTGCGACCTACCTGCTGGCCATTGCTTCGGATGATCCTCTTCCCGAAACGCCGGAAAGTCTTTTTATCCATACCAGTGATCTGGACAGAAAAATCTACGCCCAGCTTGACGAGCTGAAAGCGCTCAAGGAGCATCGGGAAGCTGAGATCGCGGATATTCAGGCAGGCTTCGCCAAAGATCATCAGATTATTGCCGAACAATATCGGCGTCTGAAATGGGTTGAACAGGAACGGGGCACCACACGGGCTGCCCTGATCAATACCCGGCAAACACTTGCCGTGGTGGAGCATGAGCTTCGCCAGACCTGGAATGCCCTGCAGAATGCCAGCCAGCAATCCGAAAATATCCGTCAGCAGCTGGATAACGCTCATCATCAGATTGCGCATGCTCATCTACAGCTCGCCGATGCCGCCAACCATGCACAGGCATTGCAGCGTGAACGGGATCTCCATCTGGAAGAAGCCGGCCTGCTGCGGATGCGCCTGGCCATCGCCCAGCAACAGCCTCAGCGCTCGTTATTTTCAAGTGTTATACAAAAAATCGTGCCTTCATCATTGATGGTCCGATATCGCAACAGAAAACAGATTAAACGTGCCTATCGCATTATCAAGGATAGTCCTCTGTTCGATGCGCGTTGGTATCTGGATACATATCAGGATCTGGATAGCAGTAAAACTGATCCGGTTATCCATTATATTCTGTACGGAACCCGGGAAGAACGGGATCCCGGACCAGATTTCTCTACAACGTTCTATATCCGGCGTTATCCGGATTCGATCAGTGCCGGTTTGACGGCGCTGGAGCATTATGAGCTGCATGGCAGAAGCGAACAGCGCCAGATCGCGCCCTCCTCCCATGCCGAAGCGCCCGTCAAAGAGCCGGAACCAGTCATCGCGGAATACGACATAGAAGCAGACAACGCCTCCGAACCTGACGAAGTCATTCAGCCGCCAGTATTAACGGCAAACGACAAACGTAAGCCCTACGTTCTGTGTATCTCTGGTGAGCCACATACGGCAGGGCATTTCTATCGGGTCGTTTATTTTGCCGAAGCCATCCGCGCTGCGGGCGGCAGGGCTACCATTTGCACCATTCCCGAAGCCAGAGACGGCCATGAAATGGCCGAAGCTGATATTATCTATATTTGGCGCAGCCAATGGACGCCTGATACGGAAATTATTTTCCACCGTGCCAATGGTCGCAAGCTACCGATCGTCTTCGACTGTGACGATCTGATGTTTGAACCTGCTTTTGCGGAAAAGAACATTATCGACGGGATCCGCTCCCAAAATTACGCTGAAAAAGACGTCAAGCGGCTCTTTTCCCGCGTGCAGCAGATGATGCGCATTGCGGATTTCTGCACAGCCCCAACCCTGCCAATGGCCGCCAGAATGCACCGGCGGCAGAAAGCCACCTTCCTGATCCCGAATGGCTTTGTGGAATCGACATGGAGCACATCGCGCAACGCTGTTCGCACACGCCATGTACATGGGCAGACGCCGCTGGTGCGCATCGGCTATGCAGGGGGAAGCCGCACTCATCAGAAAGATTTTGCCCAGATTGCTTCCATCGTTGCGGCAGCCCTGAAGGCTGATCCGGATCGTCGTCTGGTTCTGTTCCGGCGTGGTCCGTGGCCTGCCATGGATATTGAGGAATTCCCCGACCTGCATGCCATGGAACACCAAATTGAATGGCGCGAACTGGTGCCACTCGAAAATCTCCCCACTGAAATAGCGCGTTTCGACATCAATCTGGCACCGCTGGAAGTCGGAAACGTTTTTTGTGAGGCCAAGAGCGAGCTGAAGTATTTCGAAGCGGCTCTTGTCGGGGTGCCAACCATCGCTTCCCCAACTGTGCCATATCGTGATGCAATCCGCCATGGGGTCACTGGTATGCTGGCGGACAGTCCGCAGGAATGGGCGGATGCGCTTGATCGACTGCTCAATAATCCTGACGCGCGTCGGGATATGGCTCGGGCAGCATATCATGATGTGCTCTGGCGCTATGGTCCTGACGGGCGCACCGAACTTGTGGCTGGCTGGCTTGACCAGATGCTGCGCCCGGGCCGTGCGGCGGCATGGGCCTTTGAGCGGGAAATAAAACATCGGCAGGCATGGCCGCATCCGCTTCCGGAAATTCCCGAAACAGAAACTGTCTTCTTCCATGACAGCCTGCGGGATGCGGAAATGACGGTTATCATTCCCGTCTACAACTATCGCCAGTACATACTGGAGGCGCTGGAATCTGTACGCGATCAGACAGTCGAGCAGCTGCATCTGGTTGTCGTTGATGACTGTTCAACCGATGATTCTCTGGAAGTCGTGCGTTACTGGATGGAAACCAATGCCGCCCGCTTCGGTCGGGCAGTGCTCCTGAAAAACAAGACGAATCAAGGTCTGAGCCTGACGCGCAATGCCGGCTTCAACGCCGCGGAAACGCTGTTCGTGCTGCCACTGGATGCCGATAACAAGCTGATGCCGGAAGCCGCCGTACGACTTTATGAGGCCATCAAGGATACGGATGCAGCCTATGTCTATCCGTCCCTGCAGGAATTCGACGATGGCGACGGGATCTTCAGTGCACGGGATTATAATCCCGCCATCTTCCGACCCGGCAATTTCATTGATGCAACAGCCCTGATCAGGCTGTCCGCATGGGCCCATATCGGTGGCTATAAGCGCATGCCACTGGGCTGGGAAGATTATGATCTGTGGTGCCGGATGGCTGAATACGGATGGTATGGGAAGCATCTCGATAAAATTCTTGGATTTTATCGTGTGCATGGCGAATCCATGCTTCGTACGACAACGAACAAAAGCCGGAATCAGACAGATCTGATCAACGATATGCGCAGCCGCCATCCGTGGATTCTGGACGGTATCTCTGCTGACAGTGATGAACCGGGTGGGTTGATCCTGCCATTACCGGCTGAACCATAAGAGAATGTCTCAACTATCGTCTACCTCCGCATATGGTCATGCAGGAGGCTATCATACACGCTGTGCAGGTCTGGATATTTTCCGGGCCTGCGCCATTTTATGTGTTCTGTTTATCCATTATCTCAGCACATTTTCCCACTGGTTTGGCACACCGGTAAAAAACTGGCTGTTTAACTTTGGGCTGCTGGGGGTCGATCTTTTTTTTGCCCTCAGCGGCTTTCTTGTGGGTGGCCTGATACTTGATATCGTCGACAAAGGCCCGAGTATCGCCAATTGGCGCATTTTTTTATTGCGGCGCTGGACGCGGACACTTCCACTATATTATGCAGTCTTGCTGGCGCTGGCAGTCATTTATCCGCCCACAGAGCATCTGGTGCAGACACTGCTTCAGTATGCAACATTCACGCAAAATCTACTGACGCCGCTGCCATCGCAAAACTGGTATGCCGTCACATGGTCTCTGGCAATTGAAGAATGGTTTTATATTATCTTTGGCAGTCTTGCCATTCTAGGAAGTCTACTGATTCGTAAAAGCCTGGCGGTTGGTCTTGCTCTTTGTGTGATGATTATTGCCCCTCATCTGGCGCGTTGGTTTTTTCTGACGCCTGAATTATTTGCACAGGCATCTGGCACAATTGTCATTCATCGTCTGGACGGCATCGCATTGGGTGTGCTGCTTGCTGTCCTCTCGCGAAAAAGCAGTCTGCTCTTCAGATACCCCAATCTGTTTTTCCTGATGGGGCTGGGGCTGATCATTCATCTGCTCCTGTTTCCAACCCCTCTGCCGGGTCGCTATTTTCGGACCTATATCCTGACTTTGTATCAGATCGGTGCCTGTCTATGCCTTCCCGCCATGCTTCAGATCCGCCGCCTACCTGTCCTGCTGGATAAACCCGTCAAGGCACTCAGCAATCAGGCCTACGGGCTATATCTTTTCCATCTTCCTATTCTGGAACTCGTCAATATCTGGGTTCTTGAGGACAAAATCAGTCGCGGGACTGGTACAGTCATCATCATGACCTTGCCTCTTATTTTATCGTGGGCATCTTTTCGATATTTCGAAATGCCTTTGCTGTCATTGAGACCAAAACAAAGATTTGTAAATGCCTCCTGAGCATACTGACCAGCAGCCCTCCCCCGATTTCCTTTCTTCCATTCTGAGGAAACGCCAACAGTTTTATTGGCTCATATTTTCCGCCTTCTGTTTGGTGACACTGGCTCTCCGGTATCCGCTTGGTCTGCACCATGCCACTTTGTGGGCTGAAGATGGCCTCTGGTATCAGAATGCCTACCAACAGGGATTGTCCAGCTTATTGCTGCCTCATGTAGGCTATCTGCAAACTGCCTCCCGGATTGTAGCGTTGCTGGCCCAACCTCTGCCACTGGAAGACGTACCGGTTTTTTTTGCGGTGATTGCTCTTCTGATACAGGCAGCCCCGGCAATATATGTGACCTCATCCCGTTTTGCGCCGCTCGTGCCTGACTGGCGAATTCGCTTTCTGCTGGGTGGTTTCATGATCACCATGCCTTACGGGTTCGAGGAATTCGTCATTCTGACGAACACCCAATGGCATCTTGCGCTGCTGAGCTTTCTGATTGTCATCAGCCCCACCACTGCGACAACCAGCGGAGCCCTTTTGGAATCTTTCTGTCTGGCCATTGCGGGACTGAGTGGTCCCTTTTCAATTCTGCTGACACCATTTGCCGTTTATGAGCGATGGCAAAGAAAGGATACAGCGGCTGGAAGGCGTCTCATCATCATGGGGGTATCCGCACTGATCCAGCTCGGGTTCCTGATGATGTTTCACCACACCCGCACTCTCCCCGCACCACTCGGGGCTTCCGTATCCGGTTTTTTCAAAATTGTCTCGTTGCAGGTTTTTATGGGTGGGCTTGCCGGTTTTAACGGCGCCACCTGGATATCCAGACAGCTATGGTGGGCAGACAGCACTCTGCTACCATTTATCGTGACAGTCTCTGGCATATTTTTGCTCGCAGTGGCGGCCAAGACCGGGAGTTCCGCTTTCAGAAAGCTTCTGGTCTTTGCAACCCTCATGCTGACAGTGGCGATGATATCCCCTCTGGCGGCAAAGGTGGAACCACAATGGCAAGCACTTGCTCGGCCGGGAATAGGGGGCAGATATTATATGATGCCTATTCTGGCCTGGTTCACGGCCCTTCTTGTAGTGACCTTGCAGGCCAAAATACGTTCGATCCGTCTGGTTGGTATGCTGCTGCTCACCACGGCTCTGTTTGGTATTGTCCTGGACTGGCATTATCCACATATGCTGGTCGTTTCTCCTGCGGGTTTTTCCGACAGTGTTGCCCGTTTTCAAAATGCGGTGCCGGGTAAGGTTATCTCTTTTCCGATAAGACCTCCCGGATGGAATATGTGGCTTCAGAAAAAATAGTTTGGTGCTTTTAACAAAAAAAAAGCCGCCAGGTTTTCCTGGCGGCTTTTTTTTCGACATCCTTAAAAATCAGCTCGTGGTGATTTGATTCTGGTTCAGCTGATTAACCCCGACCAGCGTGATTGTGGTCGAATCAGACAGGATAATCTGCAAGCTGGATGCTCCGCCGACAACGGTTGACTGAGCAGCGTTGAGAACACCCTGTGCAGTCTGACCATATCCGAGGATGGCCAGATCAGAGTTGGCTTCGAACCCATAGATGCTGAGGTTACCACCGGCCTGACCATTGACCACGGCAAAGACATCTTCTCCACCACCGCCAAAGAGAGTGGCAGTACCAGCACCACCGAAGAAGGTGTCGTCACCAGAACCGCCGAAGATGGACTGACGCCCTGTTCCGCCTATAAACAGATTATCACCGGCAGAGAAGGCGCTGGACAAGGTTACGTTACCATTGCCTGCAAAGAAAGTATTGCTGGCGCTGGATTGGACCACGTCAATTTCACCGCCCGTGCCGCCATAGTAAACACCACTGACAGAGCCACCAAAGACATGTTGCGTGCCACCACCATTGGTGAGCGAGAACGCACCGCTGCCCTGAATATACAGACCATTGCCGCTGCCACTGAACAGCGTTTCCGAACCGGAACCACCGAAGAGAGTCGGGCTGCCCGTATCATTGACGAAAGTGAGGGTACCGGATCCACCCTGATAAAAACCACCGCTGCTTTCGGCAAAGACCGTATCAGAGCCAGCCCCCCCCATATACGTATCAATACCGTCGGAATGGCTGGTGAAGCTGAGGGAGGAACCACTCTGCCCACCCCAGATTTCGGAACCATTACCGTAGGTTGCCACGGTCGCAACCCCGGAGCCGCCGACAAAAGTGTCCGTTCCCAGCAAGGAAACCTGCATGGAAGAATTGTTTCCGAAAACCAGACTTCCCGGAGTACTGCTCGCACCATCGGTCATGACAGACCATGCACCAGTGGTTCCGCCAACGATTGTATTATCACCAAGAGACCCCACAACCGTGCCAGATCCTTGTTCAAGCTGCAGAAGATTACCTGCCTGCCCAAAAAAGATAAGCTGATTGTCGAGAGTGTTCTGGTTGAAATAAGCTGTATTGGAGACAGCCCCGTTTGCCAGTGGGGCAAGAATAGAGACCTCATATCCTTGCGGGATACTGACGCGCCCATTGGAGCCTGGCTCCAATATAGCTACACTATTCGGCGTATTTGTTGAAGATAGTGGATTAATAACAGCATTCGGTTCGCTAACCGAATAATTCTGCGGTAGAACGCTATCCAGAAGCTGCTTCGAAAGCAACCCAAGGTTGGAATAATAATTAATCGTGAAGTTTGTACTGTAGGCGTCGGTACCACTGGCACCTGGAACAGTGACAACGCTGGACATGGAATAAACCTCCGCTTCCCAACGCTCTGTTAGACGATGAAATAGATTTCATTCAAGCAATTTTACTATTTATATGAATAAATAATCAGTCAAATTTATTTTATATACTTATTGTCTATTTTTTATATTATAAATCAACCTTTGGTTGTTTTTATTATTACCAAAATAATATTATATATTATGATTTTCAACCAAACCGTAACAACCGATGATTTAATTTTTAGCTTGTTTTTATACCAATTATGCTGGAGTGCCCCGCCGATGCTGCACGGCAGCATGGCGGCTATCTCTGAGCATTTAAGCTGTGCATCCTGGCAACATCGCCTTAAATATGGGACAGATCGCTTGGTCGTCGCACTAAGAGGTTTCTTGATCGGTGGCGGCTATACCTGCCTACCGTGCTGATTCGGCCCTACTGCCCAGGAGTCTCCGGCTAATGTCTTTTCCGGTCACACGAACGACATCTCCGAAACAGCGTCCTCATGATGAGGATTTACACTTTGGGCGGACGTTCTCAGATCATATGTTCATTATGAACTATGATGAGGGGCAAGGTTGGCACGACCCGCGTATTGTACCTTACGCTCCGTTCACCTTCGATCCGGCCTGCTGCGTCCTGCACTATGCCCAGTCCGTGTTTGACGGGCTGAAGGCTTTCCGGGGCGCAGATGGCGCCGTCCGTATTTTCAGGCCATCCCGCCATGCCGAGCGCCTGAACCAGTCCTGTGAAAAGTTGTGTATTCCCCAATTAGACCCGGCTTTGATTGAGGAGTCGATCGCGGCTTTGGTGCAGGTGGATCAAGACTGGGTTCCGGGCAAGGCCGGAACCTCCCTCTACATTCGTCCGACCGTCATTGCGTCAGAAACGTTTCTGGGGGTGCATCCCTCTCATAGCTATATCTATTTCGTGATTCTTTCCCCTGTCGGCGCGTATTATGCAGAGGGATTGAATCCAGTGAAAATTCTGGCCACCGATACGCATGTCCGCGCTGTCCAGGGGGGGTTGGGTGCCGCCAAAACAGCGGGAAACTATGCAGCCAGCTTGCAGGCTGCCCGGGAGGCACAAGCCGAAGGGTATACACAGGTTCTATGGTTGGATGGCGTTCATCGTGAATATCTCGATGAGGTCGGAACAATGAACATCATGCTGCGCATCGGGAATGAAGTGATTACCCCTCCCCTCAGTTCCGGCACAATCCTGGCCGGCGTCACGCGGGATTCCGTTCTGACCCTGATGCGTGAATGGGGCATGACGGTCAATGAACGCCCTATTTCCATCCATGAGGTCATGGCTGCGGCAGAGCGTGGCGATCTTGCTGAAATGTGGGGGACAGGCACGGCCGCCGTGATTTCTCCGATCGGGGAGCTTGGCTACCGTGGCCAGAAGATCATCATCAATCGGGGAAAGATCGGTGATCTGACCCAGAGACTCTATGACACCATCATCGGTATCCAGTATGGCACCTTGGCTGATACCCATGGATGGACCCGTATCGTCGTCAAGGAACCTGCTTGCGCAGCTGCGTAAAGTTCCGTTCCGTCTCCTCTCCTCGGTCACGTCTCGTTAGATGGGTAAGGTGACCGAGGCACAGGCCCCTCCCTCGCGGCGATTGCCAAGAACGACATCACCGCCATGAGCACGTAGAATATTGCGGGCAATGGGCAGTCCCAGCCCAAAACCGCCGGTTTCCTTGCTGCGGCTGCCTTCCAGCCTTTGGTAAGGGTCAAAGACCCTGTCCATATCCTCAGGCGGAATACCTGGCCCCTCATCCTCGATATCCAGCCTGACCATTCCATTCACTGGCAAGCTAATCCGTATGGTCGCACTGCCTCCATAGGCGAGCGCATTATTCAGCAGATTCGTAATGGCCCGCTTCAGTGGCAATGTTCTTCCACGTACTGGCAAATGATCTGGACCTATATAGTGAAGCCGCTCAGTATAGTCCGGACGCGCATCGGCTGCTTCATCAAGGATTGTCTTTGCCAGTTCCGGTAAATCAAGCAGTACCATCGGCTCCTGCATATCCGCATCTCGCCCGAATGCCAGAGTGGCACTGACCATTTCTTCAAGCTCATCCAGATCGGCGATCATGCGCCGGCGCAGTTCCTCATCATCAATAAATTCCGCTCTTAATTTGAGCCGCGTGATTGGCGTCCGCAGATCATGACCGATGGCTGAGAGAATGAAGGTCCGGTCCTGTACAAAACGACGGATACGGGCCGCCATAACGTTAAAGATCTGTGCCGCCTGAACAATTTCACGCGGCCCCTTTTCTTCTAGCGGTGGCGCATTCACATCACGCCCCAATGCCTCCGCAGCATGAGACAGGGTACGCACAGGGGCAATCAGACGACGGGTTGCCCAGATACTTAGACATGCAGCCGTTAACGTCATCAGGATAAAAGCCGCCAGAAATGTTGGTGAATGCCATGGCTCAACGGGCGGAAGAGGAATGTGCAACGTCAGCCACTGTTTCCCCGCTTTTCCAACCAAGAAATGCCACGAAAGAGACCTGCCTTCAGACTCACCGGATAGATGCTCATGCATCTTACCATCCATTTCATCTGTAACCGCTGGCATCTGCAGACTCACCAGCAGCATCCGCCTGGGCTTGTCCAATCTGACAATGACACTGACCGGATGCATATCCTGCATTGGCGGCCCGAAACTCATCCCAGCCCGCAGGAGCTGCATCCATGTCTGCGGAATGGGCTGGGAATCACCCAGAGGAGGGGCCTCGCTCAGAGTCAGACGATACCCTGGGGGCAGATCCATACGCTGGATCAACGCCTGGCGCTCTTCTGGAGGAACCGACATGATGCTGCGATAAATCAGCGATATGCGGCTTCCTACATATCTTGCCTGAGCCAATTGCTGAAGATCGATACGATCCAGAGCGTGAATGGCCAGCCCTGCCAACTGAACAATGACCAGAACACTGGTCAAAACCAGCGCCGTGCGATTTGCAAGGCTACGTGGCCATAATGGGAACCTCATTATGACTGAAGCTCCACGATAAGGGCCATCAAATCACTTCAACGGTAGCAGCCAGCACGTATCCACCGCTCCGAACCGTCTTGATCAGTTGCGACTGGCGACCATCATCCTCCAGCTTACGGCGCAGGCGGCTGATTGCCACATCAATGGCCCGATCAAACGGGCCGGCCTGACGCCCCCGCAGCAGATCAAGCAGCATATCACGGGTCAAAACACGGTTAGGGCGATCCACAAGCGCACTCAGCAAATCGTACTCTCCCCCGGTCAAGGGAACTTCCGCCCCTTCCGGATTGATCAGACGCCTGCGGGCTGGCTCCAATACCCATCCGGCAAAACGCCTGCTCTTCTGATTGGCTGTCTCAACAGTTCTCAATTCTCCTTCCGTCCGCCTGAGAACCGCACGGATGCGGGCAAGCAATTCCCGGGGGTTAAAAGGTTTGGCCACATAGTCATCAGCGCCAATTTCAAGGCCCACGATGCGATCCGTCTCCTCACCCATGGCAGTCAGCATAACAATCGGAACCACAGACTGGGACCTAACCCAGCGAGCCAGATCAAGGCCACCTTCTCCTGGCAGCATCAGGTCAAGAACAAGCAACTGAAAATGCCCGTTGACCCAAGCCCGGCGCGCCTCGCGGCTATCACGGACTGCGGTCACACGGAAACGATTTTTCTCCAGGAATCTGGCCAAGAGTTCCCTGATTTCCCGGTCATCATCAACGATCAGAATATGCGGCACTATTTCCATGCCACGACTGTAATCATCTTGTTTTACGATGGGGAGTAGCCGTTGCAATAAGTCACATTTCAGCGTGTCTAGTCGCTGCTTGATTGCTTATTGTATTGAGTACGTACGAAAATAAGCCCATCCCTATTATTGAGGGATCGGCTTGATGGTTTCTATTTCAAAGTCTGGAAGTGGTTGCGGGGGCAGGATTTGAACCTGCGGCCTTCAGGTTATGAGCCTGACGAGCTACCGGGCTGCTCCACCCCGCGTTTGTGGTGGTAGGTAGCGATAGAGGTGGGTTGGAAGACCTGGCGGCGACCTACTCTCCCGCATCTTGAGATGCAGTACCATGGGCGCTGGGGCATTTCACGTCCGAGTTCGGGATGGGATCGGGTGTAGTTTCCCCGCCATAGCCACCAGGTCGTCCAACCCACCTTTTTGGTGGTGGTGTTGTGATGGGATGTTCTGGTGTTTTTAGGATGTGCTGTGTGTCATGTGTGGATGACTTCTGTGCATGATGGAAGTTCTTGAGCCTATCGGGCTATTAGGACCAGTTAGCTGAGTGCGTTACCGCACGTATACACCTGGCCTATCGACGTGATGGTCTTTCACGGCCCTCAGGGAGACCTGGTTTTGAGGTGGGTTTCCCGCTTAGATGCTTTCAGCGGTTATCCCGTCCGCACATAGCTACCCGGCTGTGCCGCTGGCGCGACAACCGGTGCACCAGAGGTGCGTCCATCCCGGTCCTCTCGTACTAGGGACAGATCCTCTCAAGTCTCCAACACCCACGGCAGATAGGGACCGAACTGTCTCACGACGTTCTAAACCCAGCTCACGTACCACTTTAATCGGCGAACAGCCGAACCCTTGGGACCTGCTCCAGCCCCAGGATGTGATGAGCCGACATCGAGGTGCCAAACCTCCCCGTCGATGTGGACTCTTGGGGGAGATCAGCCTGTTATCCCTAGAGTACCTTTTATCCGTTGAGCGATGGCCCTTCCACGCGGGACCACCGGATCACTATGGCCGACTTTCGTCTCTGCTCGAACTGTCGCTCTCGCAGTCAGGCGGGCTTATGCCATTGCACTCAACAGCCGATGTCCGACCGGCTTGAGCCCACCATCGCGCGCCTCCGTTACCATTTGGGAGGCGACCGCCCCAGTCAAACTGCCCGCCATGCAGGGTCCCGGACCGGGCTGACCGGTCTCGGTTAGACACCAGAAAAACGCAGGGTGGTATTTCAAGGTTGGCTCCACACAAGCTAGCGCCCATGCTTCAAAGCCTCCCACCTATCCTACACAGCATTTTCCTGGTGCCACTGCAAAGCTGCAGTAAAGGTTCATAGGGTCTTTCCGTCTGACCGCGGGTACCCCGCATCTTCACGGGGAATTCAATTTCGCTGAGCCGATGCCGGAGACAGTGGGGAAGTCGTTACGCCATTCGTGCAGGTCGGAACTTACCCGACAAGGAATTTCGCTACCTTAGGACCGTTATAGTTACGGCCGCCGTTTACCGGGGCTTCAATTCAGTGCTTGCACACCTCCTCTTAACCTTCCGGCACCGGGCAGGCGTCAGACCCTATACGTCGTCTCTCGACTTCGCAGAGCCCTGTGTTTTTACTAAACAGTCGCTACCCCCTGGTCTGTGCCACCCACACCCGGTTGCCCGGACATGGGTCTTGCTTATCCCGAAGTTACGCAAGCAATTTGCCTAGTTCCTTCGACATCGTTCTCTCAAGCGCCTTGGTATGCTCTACCAGTCCACCTGTGTCGGTTTCGGGTACGGTCTATTCGCTGGAGCTATTTCCCGGAACGATCCGGCTGCAGGGGCAATCCAGTAAGTCCCCACAACGCTTCACATTCGTCACTTCCAGCAGGCTCAGGAATATTCACCTGATTCCCATCGACTACGGCTTTCGCCCTCGCCTTAGGGGCCGGCTCACCCTGCGTGGATTAACCTTGCGCAGGAACCCTTGGACTTTCGGCGACAGTGTTTCTCGCACTGTTTGTCGCTACTCATGTCAGCATTCGCACTTCCGATACCTCCAGGAGGGGTCACCCCATCTCCCTTCACAGGCCTACGGAACGCTCCGCTACCGCGTAGATCACTCTACACCCGCAGCTTCGGTGTGTGGCTTGAGCCCCGTTACATTTTCGGCGCAGGATTTCTATTAGACCAGTGAGCTATTACGCTTTCTTTAAAGGATGGCTGCTTCTAAGCCAACCTCCTGGTTGTTTTGGAATTCCCACATCCTTTCCCACTTAGCCACAACTTGGGGACCTTAGCTGGCGGTCTGGGCTGTTTCCCTCTCGTCCACGGACCTTAGCACCCATGGACTGTCTGCCGCGCTATACTTCCCGGTATTCGGAGTTTGGTTAGGTTTGGTAAGCCTTTGGAGCCCCCTAGCCCATCCAGTGCTCTACCCCCGGGGGTAAACACGCGACGATCTACCTCAATAGATTTCGCGGAGAACCAGCTATCTCCGAGTTTGATTGGCCTTTCACCCCTAGCCACAGCTCATCCCCGACTTTTTCAACAGGCGTGGGTTCGGCCCTCCAGTGCGTGTTACCGCACCTTCAGCCTGGCCATGGCTAGATCACTCGGTTTCGGGTCTTCTACCTGCAACTTGACGCCCTATTCAGACTCGCTTTCGCTGCGCCTACACCTATCGGCTTAAGCTTGCTGCAAACAGAAACTCGCTGACCCATTATACAAAAGGTACGCCGTCACCGCAGATGCGGCTCCGACTGCTTGTAGGCATTCGGTTTCAGGTCTATTTCACTCCCCTCGTCGGGGTGCTTTTCACCTTTCCCTCACGGTACTTGTTCACTATCGGTCACTAGGGAGTATTTAGGCTTGGAGGGTGGTCCCCCCATGTTCAGACAGGATTTCACGTGTCCCGCCTTACTCATGTCCTTAATATCGCTATCGCATACGGGGCTATCACCCTTTGTCGCCGGACTTTCCAGACCGTTCCGCTACACAATACTAAGGCACTGGCCTCTTCCGCTTTCGCTCGCCACTACTGACGGAATCTCTGTTGATGTCTTTTCCTCCAGGTACTGAGATGTTTCAGTTCCCCGGGTTCGCCTCACGACCCTATGTATTCAGATCGTGATCTCCTTGCGGAGGGGTTGCCCCATTCGGATATCCACGGATCAATGCCTGCTCGCGGCTCCCCATGGCTTTTCGCAGCGTGCCACGTCCTTCATCGCCTCCTAGTGCCAAGGCATCCACCGAATGCCCTTATCGCGCTCAAGAGCTAACACAGATCGGTCAACCAATCCGTGCTCATCATGCACAGAAGACATCCACACCTTGCAGTGCAACGCTTCTGCGTGATTTTACTCAGCACATCTTAAACGCCTCTGATCATGATACCCTTCACCGTGGACGACAGGTCTCCCCGTCAATCCGGTCAGACAACCGGTCAAGGCATGCGCAGAGGCGCACCAGAACATATTCACCATAACAAAGAACAATAGCAGAGCCTTCCTAAAAAGACCCATCCCGCATGATATCAGGACCCAACCGGGGCCAGATAATCACCGGAAACTTTTAACCCATGCGACGATAAGGGAACCTGTCGGCAAACCGCCAGTCACCACACGCAATGGTGGAGGTGATCGGGTTCGAACCGACGACCCCCTGCTTGCAAAGCAGG